>JADCJN010000157.1 GCA_020247005.1 Silvanigrellales bacterium | reverse complement strand
GCCGCCTGGCGATGTCTTCAGGGCGTCGTGTCGTTTTCATGAGGGGAACATCGGTCGGTTGTGCACACGAGTGGAGTTGATTTTTTGTGTGGTGCAGGGTTAACCTCCCCTAAGACCCCCAGTTGCCTTGTCGTCGGGAGACCTTCAGAGTCTCCCCGGCCTCGTCACCGCCCTCTGTTCCTTTGCCCCACCTTCCTCTTTTTAAAGACTCCCCCCCTCATTCCAAAGAGTTGGATCCCCCCATGACTGACGATTCCAAAAACGCGGACGACAACGCTGGCGACTACGGCGACTCTTCGGGCACACGGAAGCGCACGCGCCGTTTTGTTCGCAAGGATGAAGGAACGGAGGGAGCCCTTCCTCCGAAGCTTGAACCCACGAGTTCGTCGTCTTCAGGGGGACCCAACGAGATGTCCCCAGGAATCACCACCTACGTGCCCGCAAGGCGTGACGATCGTCGTGTTTTTACGCCTACCCGCAAAGAGGGGCCTTCCCCCCGAGCTCCGGGAGGAGACGGGTTTGCAGGTGGCCACGGAACCGCACGTCCTTTTGGAAACCGAGCCATGGGCACCGGTGGACCGAGCGGAGCACAAGCTCCGGCGTTTGGAGGACCGTCTTTGGGGGGAACCCCGTTTGGAGGCGGACCAACCGCGCGTCCGCATGGCGCAATGCCTCCTGTGGCCAATCGGATGCCCCCCTCGGGTCCTCCCGTTACGAATGCTGGTTTCAAGAGGCCTGCGCACGCCCGTGCGGAACCCGAAGAGAAGGATCCTGAATTCAATTCCGAAGTGCCCTTGATGAATTTGAAAGAGATCAAGGAAAAGCACATTTCAGAGCTCGTGCAGATGGCACGCGAAATGGGCATCGAGGGCGCGGCGAACCTGCGCAAGCAAGACCTTGTCTTTGCGCTCCTCGAAACGCAGGCGAGCCGCAATGGGATCGTTTACTCGGAAGGGGTCCTCGAGACCCTGCCCGACGGATTTGGATTCTTGCGAGCACCCGACTACAACTACCTGCCCGGACCAGACGACATTTACGTTTCGCCCTCGCAAATTCGACGTTTCAATCTCCGCACGGGCGACACTGTGCAGGGGCAAATTCGTCCTCCCAAAGACAATGAGCGTTACTTTGCCCTCTTGAAGGTCGAGACGGTGAATTTTGAACCGCCCGACCTGACGGGCGAGAAAATTCTGTTCGACAACCTCACGACCATCCACCCTGACAATCGGTTCAAGATGGAGTACGACCCGGAAGTTGTCTCGACTCGCGTCATCGACTTGTTGTCGCCCATTGGAAAGGGGCAGCGGGCTCTTATTGTTGCGCCTCCTCGCACGGGCAAAACGGTGTTGCTTCAGAACATCGCCAACGCCATTGCCGCCAACCATCCAGATGCGGTTCTCATTGTCCTGCTCATTGACGAACGGCCCGAGGAGGTCACGGAAATGGAGCGGAGTGTGCGTGGCGAAGTCGTGAGTTCGACCTTCGACGAGCCGGCCACACGGCATGTTCAGGTAGCCGAAATGGTCATCGAAAAAGCCAAGCGGCTGGTGGAGCATCGCAAAGATGTCGTGATTCTCCTCGACTCCATCACGCGGCTTGCGCGTGCGTACAACTCGGTGGTGCCCCCCTCGGGCAAGATTCTCACCGGTGGTGTGGATGCCAACGCGCTCCACAAACCCAAACGCTTTTTCGGCGCCGCCAGAAACGTGGAAGAAGGGGGGAGCCTGACCATCATTGCGACAGCGCTGGTGGAAACAGGATCTCGCATGGACGAAGTCATTTTCGAAGAATTCAAAGGCACCGGGAATATGGAGCTCGTGCTTGACCGCCGTTTGGCGGAAAGGCGCATCTTTCCCTCCATTGACATCAACAAGTCGGGCACACGCCGGGAAGACCTTCTTTTGTCGAGGGAAACGCTCAACAAGCTTTGGGTCTTGCGCAAGGTCTTGCACCCCATGAGCCCCATCGAGAGCATGGAATTTCTCACTCAGCGAATGGAACGCTCTCCGACAAACGAAGACTTCATGTCTTTGATGAACGGCTAAGAGTCTTCAGAACGCCGTTCGGTGGCGAAGACGTGCCGTTGGGTGGGGCTCCGAGGGAAAAGGGTTTACGCGGACGGCTTCTTTGGGCAGGGTGCCAGCAAGACCCTTTCTTCAAGGAGCTCGTCATGAAAACCGTCGCTTGTTCGCTCGTATCCGTCTGTTTCTCGTTCGTTGCTACTGTCGCTCTTGCCGACGGTGTTCAGACCACAACCTCACCCGACCTTGAGGCTGACGCCCGCTATTGCGAGGTGTTCGTCGATGACTTCGCTTTGGTTTCGACGGGCTACCGAGGAACGGGAAGCCTCGACTTTCGAGCCTCGCTTCAAACCCGACCAGGCGACGACGTGGTGGGTGCTGGCGGTTTCGTCTCTTTTCATGAGCAAGCCTACCAAAAGACCTTCGATGCCAGTGGCCAAGTCGTGAGTGAAACCCAGACCCAAAGGGAGGCATCGGAACCCCTGCCAGGAAGCGTTCAGTCGGATGGACGGTGGAACGTCGCGTTCACATTGGGTTTCGACAACTATGGCCGTGAAGGTGCCAAACGTGATGTGAAAGGCTTCGCCTTTTACGTGGACATCCGAGAAGGAAGTCGGATCAAACGCTTGTGGGTAAAAGCCGGCCAACGCGACTTTGGAGCCGCTGATTTCGATGCAGACCAATGGTTCTACTCGAACTCCGTGTTCCTTGGCGGGTATTCTTCCGCGAAGTACTTGTGGCGCGACGGAGGCTCTCCCCTGTTCACGTCGCGTGTGGCCTGTGCCCGCTAACCTCGTTCTGGGGGAGGGACGTCTTCCAGCCGTGGGGTTTGGTGCAGGCGCACAGGCTTTGTGGCCACGTTGCGGGCCCGGATATTGAAGGCTTCCACGAGAACAGAGAATCCCATGGCGAAGTAAATGTAGCCTTTGGGAATGTGGAATCCGAGGCCTTCTGCAAGGAGCATCGTTCCGATCATGAGGAGGAACGAGAGGGCGAGGATCTTCACGGAAGGGTGTCTGTTGACAAAGCGGCTGATG
>JADCJN010000156.1 GCA_020247005.1 Silvanigrellales bacterium | reverse complement strand
TCTGCTACGACCCTGAAGAAGACCCTGATATTCTTTTGCAAGCTCTTTGAGCTTTGGATCCATGGATTCCTCCGTTCAATTTGAAACGGAGGCTACGTGGCCCTCCCTGGTGTTTCCAGGAAACTCACCGAGGGCTCACCCAGCGTAATTCGCCGACTTGCGGATTTCATCGACGTGCAACGTATCGAGTTGAAACGAAACCCCGTCGTCAAAATCGATTGAACAGATCTCCTCGAACACCATTTTCACTTGGGGCAAATCGGAATCGCCGTAACCCAGAAAATCCGCATCTCGTGTGGGTCTGTGGGGTACGTCGAACCAAAGGTCGAACAGCAATGCGCCCTTGAGCAGGAATTTGTCAGCGTGCCGCGAGATGCTCATGCGATAGAGAAGCCGTTCGATGGCATAGCGAGTCAGGACAAGGTTGAAGTCCTGCTTTGCTGCTCGCGCATGGTTGAGCAATTTGGCTCGAACCGAGGCAGCCACATTCCGCGCACTCATGTGAGGCTCTCCAGATAAGGGCGCATGACGTTCGTCACGCGGCAAATGCCGGCAAAATGCCAAAGGTCATCCATCGTGACCCGTTTGGCTTGCCAGGCTTCCCGCAGGGCTTCCAGTGCCACATCAAGTCCAATTTTGTTTCGGAACTTGAAGCAGTCAGCCACGGTCTTGGCCACATTCGTAACCCGCACTTCGAACCCGTCGATCTCCTTTGTTTCTAGTCCTGCATTCATGCAGGTTTCTGAGAATCTCATGACCCGAACCGGAATGCCTGCCGAACGAGGTGCACGCGCCTTGATGGGCATGGCCAGCCAAACTTCAAAGGGAGACTGGGTGGTGAGTGAGTGGATTCTCAACGCCGAGAGAAGGCACACGACCGCGCTAGGTGCTTTGGTAGCGGCTTCGGCAATGAAACCATGCTCTGAGGTTGCACGAGATGGGAGCGCATAGAGCCCTCGTCCCACGCGCACAAGAACACCGCTTTGGACCATTCGGGTGAGTGTCACGCGAGGGAGACCACGCTCGGCAAGATCTCTTGCCCGGACCAGGCCTCGCGCACGGACCAAATCTAGGATTTGTTGCTCGTTTGTTTCCATGCAAGTACCCTGTTCCATAATGTCGGTTATTGTCAATAAGTACCGACATTATGGAACATGGTAGTAATATTTCCATTGAAAAACGGGATGTTGTCTGGATTTTTCACAAAGAGTCGAACGCCTGATGCGTAAGGAAGGCTTGATGTAGCCTCCTCAAACAGGGCTCACCCCGCCTTTTTCAGGCTGTGCTTTTCGGTGCCGAGGAATTCGTTCAGGCGCTGGCAAATAAGAACCCGCCTTGCCGCCAGAAAGTCTTTGTAGGCCTCCAGGGAAAGAAGCTCTTGTGTGACAGGAATGCACTGCGCTTGAAAGGCCGCTTCGCCACACTTTTCAAGTGTTTTTGGAATGTAAACAGAGGGCGATTTGTCGCTAATGTTCCTGTTGGTGCGCCCGCCAATAAAGGCGAGGTTTGAAATGTCGTCGGCTTCGCGGGAGGTGAAGGCTGACTTCAAAAGCGCTTTTGGAAAAATGTGGTGAAATTGGAGTTTGTGCTGGGCCCCGGAGTGGTCCAGGGCAATCGCGAGGTTCGAACTCCAGTCTTTGGCTCCTGCGTCTCGAAAGGCGAGGAACATGGTTTTAAAAAGAGCACTGCGTTGGTTGCGGCCTTCCAATTCCTCGGGCGTGATGTCGAGGCGTCCCACTTGCGACCGGAGTTTGTCCACAAGCTCTGTGGCGGTTCCCCCGTGTCGCAAAATGGCGAGGTCTTGGTCGAGCAGTGTTTCGCTGGAGCCTCGGGAGTAGCGGCCTTTGGCGTTGGCCAGAAGCAGCCAGTGCAGAATGTCGGCCGACTCTTTGGCATCAATGCGGAAGTCGCGCACGAACGCGTGGTAAGAAAGCGCAATGAGAAGAGACGGCGACGACAAAAGAGCCGCACTGTCGATGCCTGCGTTGTTTTTCATGAAGTTAATGGCAAATTCCATGCCCGATGTGGCCTGGCTCCAGGAACGCTGGAGCGTTTCCACGGGAATGTTACCCACGGTGAGGAATCGGCTTTGTCCTGTGGCCATGGCCACAAGGTTTTTGAGCAGAACACCCAAATCAAGTTCGTAGCCGAGCTTTTCGCAGCTTGATTGAAAGGCCTGAAACTGCTCCAGAGAGTTGCGCCACTTGGAAGTGATTTGCGCCAAGGCCAGGTCGGAACTCCGCAGCTTCGCGCCCAGCGAGTTTACCCGCACAAAGATTTCCGTCACTTCCTCGTAGGAAAGGTGCCGTTCCAGCACGTCCATGCGGTACACATATTTTCGAATGCCCCGAAGCTTTGCCAGCCTTTGGCTGTATCTTTTAAAGCGCGGGTCGCTCACCTTCTCCGCTCCAGCCCGCTCTAAAAAGGGGGCGTCTTCGTCGGTGGAAAACACCTCCGAGACTTTCACCCAAGTGGGGCTTTGTGCGAGTTTTTTGTTTGCTACAACAAAGGTCATGCGGTTGAAGCGCTGCTGGAGCTCGTCCTCGTTGGAGTCTGCCTCGTCTTCCACAAGGTCTTCGTCTTCGGTGTCGTCGTCTTCCTCTGTGACTTCTGTCACAACTTGAAGCTCGTCGGGGTGCTCCAAATTGAACAAAAGCTCCACCTGGCGTTTGCGCCCTCGTACCGTAACAGGCGTGCCTCGTATCACTGCCGACAAAGAGGTGAGCCTCTGTTGGCCGTCGAGCAGAAGGCGAGTGCTTTTGTACGGGTTTTGTTGTTGACCCACCGAAAAAGCCTGTTCGCTTACGCGCTCGTCGGTCTCCCACAGGAGAATGGCCCCAGAGGGGTACCCTCGGTAGAGCGAATCCATAAGGTCGCGCACGCGGGTGGAGCGCCACACATACCGGCGCTGCATTTCGGGAAGGCGAAGTTCGCCTCGCTCTATCATGCCCACCAGCTCTTCGACCGTTGCCTCTGCCTTAGCCATGTTTTCTGTTCCTTTCAGCTTGGGCGCTAGATTTTTCTTGCTGAAGTTTCAGCTTCTGAATTTCGTCTTTGAGACTGCTTTCGAATCGAACAAGAACCTCTGCGCGCGACCTGAGGCTTGCTTTCCTTGCTTCGGTAGTGGGGGCCACCACAAGGGGAAGCAGAGACTCAAGGGCTTCAATTGCTCTGTGCAGGCTTTTTTGCTGGGCAGGCTCGAATTCAGTCACGAGTCTTTCTGCTTGTTTTTTAGCAGCGAGTGAGGCCCGTCTTTGGCTTTCTTCAATCGCCCGCGAAAGAGAATGGTTGGCGGCCAGCGCCTTTTCTTTTTGCTCTTCTAAAGCCACAACACTGGAAGAAAAGGGGCTGTCGTCGAGAAGGAGAACGGCGAGCTCGTCGTTCTGTGTTTCTAGAAACTTTTCTTTTGCCCTCAATGCGGCGTATTTTTCGGGAGCAATGGCCCACAGGAGTCGGTTGCTCTTCTGAAGGTCTTTTGAAAACGCTTCTTTTGCCTTTTTGATGCTGTTTTGAAATTGCTGTGCGGTTTTTTCAGCATCACTTTTCACTTGTGCGTGGTATCGTGCGAGCTCTTGCTGTGCACCCGCTGAAATGGCCTTCCAATCGCCCCAAAATGAGTTTTCGATGTTCGAGAAGACTTTTTTTGGCCCCTCAAAGGCCTTCGCAAGGTGAGCTTGGGCTTCCTCATGGGTGCGCTGGAGCTCTTCCTGCGAGGCGTTGGCATCGCGCTCGCGAAAGGCTTTTGCTCCTCGTCCTCCCAGAAAGGCCCCAATGGCTCCGCCAACAACCGTGCCAACGCCCGGCAGCAAGAAGCTTCCGATGGCAGCTCCTGTGGTTATGCCCAATGTTCTGGCTCCGGTGTCGACGCCAACGTTGGTGAGGGCGGTGGCGCCGTCGGTGTGCCCTTCGCGCCATGTTTTCAGTTCCCGGAGGGAAGACATCGCGACCGTCGCGACGGGGATCCCTAAGTCGACTCCACCGATGGCAGCGTCGAGCCCCTCTTCTGTGGCGGCATTTATGGCCTCTTCGCTGAGGCCTTCAATGGCCACGGCAGGAAACTCGAAGTCGCCCGCTTTCACAAGCTCTGACAGTTCTTCCACAGACATGGTGGGCACATGCTCCGGAATGGACTGCGCGTCTGCATTGAAGAGAGCTGGGATGCCTGGGTGTTCGGCGAGGTGTTCCCTTACGCTTGAATAGTTGCTTACCGTTTTAACCTGGAATTCCTTGCCCTCTACCAAGAGGTCGAAGCCAGGCTGACTTCCCGTCTCCGGCACTTCCACGCTCAGGCCTTCGGCTTCGAGCATTTCCTTGAGATCTGCCTCACCTAAGTGGCCTTTTATGGAATTTGCCCAGCCGCTGATGGTTTCAGACTCGAGGTCGGCCCCAAAAAGGCGCTCCCACAGCCCTGGCGCAAGCCTTTCTTGAAGCGTTTCAACAAAGGAGCCGACGGAATCGAATTCCGTGTGAAGATGCCTTTCTGTGGCGTCTCGAAAATGGCCAGAAAGTACGCTTTGGGTGGAAACGATGCCCGCAGTGAAATAAGCCACATCAAGGGTAAGGGCGAGGTTGTCGGAGAAGGGTTCCTTCGAAAGATTTTTATTTGAGCCCGACGTTTCGTTGAAGCCCGCTTTGCTTTTAATACTGAGCTTCGACAAAAAATCCTGGAATGCGCCGTATTGCTCCTCCCAAGATGCCAGAAGTCGCCTGTGCGTTGCGTGAAGAATCGCCTTTCGGCTCTCGCAGGTGGCTTGCCACTTTTGGACGTGAAGTTTGAGCTTTCGGCGAAACGAGTAGTATTGAAACGCGAGGAAAAGAGCACCTACCAAGGCTACAGCAATGGCAAGAAGAAGGGGGATTCCCAATCCTGCACCGAGCCCCAGGTCGAAGGCAGTTCCAGTGGGTTCCAATGTGGAGGTGTCCTGAAAAAGAGTTTTTGAGGTGGGCATATCAAGGCTCATGAGGGAGGCGTCGGCTTTACGTGGCCTGGCGTTGAGAGTGGGCAAAAAATGTCGTGCGCGTTTTCATCACCACTGAAGCACACGTTGTGGTGACGTGGCCTCCCTACAGCCCGCAGTCGTTGGCTGTCGTTTTTGCCGCCGCCGCACGTGCCGCTGGCGGCATCAGAATTTGAACCGGATAGGTTTTGCCGACGAGGGCGCTGCGTTTGTTCCGATAAACGAGAGTTAACAAACGAAATGGGGGTGCAGGCGCATGTTTCACGTCGGCCAAAGGCTCAAATGCCGCGGTGAAGAGTGGCAAATCACGGGTGCGGTGTGCCACAGGGTTTCTGGTGGCTCTGACATTTGGGAAATTTCTGCACGGGGTCTCACCCGCATTGTGCAAGGCAAAGACTTTGTCTTCCTGAGCCATCTGGAACCGGACTTAGAGATTCTGGACCCTGCCGACATCGAGCCGCAACTCGACACCTCTCCGTCGGCCAGACGCACGAAGCTTTTTTGGGAAGCGCATTTGCGCCGCTTGCTTCCGCGCAACGGCGCACTCTACTTGGGGCAACATGGTGCCGTTGAACCCAAAGACTACCAGTTTGAGCCCGCTGCCAAGGCGCTGCATTCTTTGAGGCCTCGCATCTTAATTGGAGATGCCGTTGGCCTTGGGAAAACCATTGAATGCGGCATTTTGCTTTCAGAGCTCATACGCCGCGGCAAGGCACAGCGTATTCTTTGCGCGGTGCCTAAAGCCATTTTGGAGCAATTTCAGATGGAAATGTGGGGGCGCTTTGCGATTCCTCTGCACAGGCTCGACTCCAAAGGGCTTGAGCGCCTGCGGCAAGAGCTGCCCTCGGCCATGAACCCGTTTTACTTTCACGACAAAGTCATTATTTCCATCGACACGTTGAAGGTCAAAGACTACCAACGCAACCTGGAGTCGGCACATTTCGATGTTGTTGTGATCGACGAATGCCACAACGTGGCCGACCGCTCGAAAGGGCAGGGGGCTTCCCAGCGGCACGAGCTCGCAAAGCGCCTGTGCGAGCGTGCCCAGAGTGTTATTTTGATGTCGGCAACGCCGCACGACGGCACCAAGGAAGGCTTTGCAAGCCTTGTGAAGCTGCTCGACAGAACGCGCATTTCCGACGAAGAGAGTTTTCAGAAGTCCGATTTCGACGATCTTTTTATTCGTCGCACCCGCGCAAGCCTTCGGGAGCATTTTGGCACGAAGGCTGCGTTGAAGCAGAAAATTGAGACCGTTCCTTTGTCGGACGCCGAAACGAACTTGCTCTGGCAGCTCCACCAAGTGGGGCAGCGCTCTGCACTGGCCACAAAGCGCCAGGCTGGGGCCACCGAGCTTTTTCAAACCACGCTGATTAAGTCGTTTCTGTCGAGCCCTCAGGCCCTTGCCAAAACAGTGGACGAAAAAATAAAGCGGATGGCAGAGGCCGACAAAAAACGCGCCACACGCAGCGCCGAATTCGACTCTTTGCTCACCGCTCTGAAAGATGTTCAGGCCGACGTGGCGGTTTTGGGCACGTTTAGTCGTTTTCAGCACCTTTTTCAATTTTTGAAGAAAAACCCACCCACCCAAGACAGCCGCATTGTGATTTTCACGGAACGGCTGGCCACGTTGCGGGCTCTGGCCGACGTTCTACTGAAAGAAAAAGTCGTTTCCACAGAGTACCTTCCAAAAGACGAAAAACCACCTGCAGGCACATGCCTCACGTGCATCGATGGCCAAATGCGCGACACCGAGCTCATGCGCGTGGTGAAAGAGTTCAACAAAGCAAAGAGCTCCTTGCACATATTGCTTGCCACAAACGTGGCCTCGGAGGGCTTGAACCTCCACAAGGTGTGCCACAAGCTCATTCATTTCGATTTGCCTTGGTCGCTCATTACGTTGCAGCAACGTAACGGCCGTATCGATCGCTTGGGGCAAACGCGCACGCCCGAAATTTACTATTTTGCGAGTGTGGCCGCGAAAGACACCCGCGAGGCCAAGGCTGGCCAGTTGCGCGACGACTTTTGGGTGGTGAACAAACTCGAAAAACGCATTGCGGCGGCGGCAGAAGACATGAGCGAAGAGGCTTTGGCACGCTTCGTGGATGCCGAGCAAGAAGAGTTGAATGCCACAGAAAGCTACGAAAAAGGCACCCTGTGGAACGAGATGATGGGCGATGCCAATGCTCAAAACCCCCTTCTTGCGCTTCTTCAGCAAGGCGGAGCAAAAACAAAAGCAGCCTACAAAAAAAACTTGCCCTCCTTGTACCACAAAACCCCACAAGAGTTTGTAAAGCAGGTGTGTGCGGAAGGGGGACTCGGGCCAAAATCGGTGAGCAGCGCGGGCGACGACGCCTTGTCGGTGCGCCTTTCGGAAACTCTGCGTTTTGAGGCGAGCACGTGGCCCCGCGAAGTTCGCCCCCACGAAAAGACCGAAGAGCTGCACTTCCGAAGCGACCCTTTGGTGATGCAACAATTTTACGAACGCTCGTTAGAAGAGGGCATCCCGCCTGCCGAGTCATTTTTGAATGAAATCAACCCGGCCATTGCCCTTCTTGAAAACACAGCCTTGGGCTTTTTTCCGGGGAATAAAATTCCCACCGTGGCCTTGAAGGGCAGCGAGCCTGGCCTGCTTGTGTATTTGGTGCAGGCCTCGCTTTTGAACCGCGAAAATCAGGTGATTGCCCAAGCCTGGCAGGTGGTGGAATTTCAAAAGGGCGCGCAAACCCCATTTTTGCTTGTGAACCCAGCTTCGGCGGAACACGTGGCGCAGGTGTGTGCTTGGATAAACGAACGCTTTAAAAGCATCAGGGCCATCGGTGAAATTTCGCCGCACCAGCGTCGAAAAATAAAAGACAAAGCTCGCCAAGCCCTCGATCTCGTTGCGCAGGAGCTGCCCCGTGCCTTTGCCTCTCAGCTTCAAGAGCGCAAAGGCCTTTGGGAAAAAGAGCTCCAAAGAGTTCGAAAATGGCAGGAAAAGAGGCGTGCGCACTTGGAGCTTTTGGTTCAAAAGGGCAAAGACGCGCAAAAAGCGAAAGTTTACAACGACGCCGTGCGGCTGGCCCAACAGGCAGAGCGCGAGCTCCATTCACTCGACGCCGATGCCAAAGGTTACGCTCGGTACTTGGAAAAGTTTTTGGAATCCACCGAATCGCCCGACGTTCGCATTTTAGGCTGCCTTGTGGGGGAGGAGTAATCCATGGAACTGAAATCATTTTTCAACGAGAATTTCTTCACAACCTATTACCTCAACGAGGCCCTCATTCCATTTTCCAAAGGCCGAGGTCTTTCGGGCGACCTGTGGAAAGAGTTGCGGCGGCAGGGCAAAGAGGCTTGCCTCTGTTTGCAAGAACACCCAAACAACGAGCTGCGAAAAGAGCTTGCCGAAAAAACATTTCAGGCCCTGGGCTTTTACGAGCATGCGGGCGAGGCGGGAAGCTCGTTTTCGTTCAAAGAGGGGCCGCACAGGCTTGCCATTGCGGTGGAGCGTAAAATCTCCCTTATGGGCAATGGCGGAGAATTATGGCTTTTTGTGCACCTTCCTGAAAATGGCAAAGAAACAGAAGGCGACGATTTTCCGGCCTGGCAAGCTCAGGCCGAGCTGCAGGGCGACCCCTTCCCTTTGGCTTGGGAAAAGGTGCTCGACAGTGTCTTTAACGGCGATGAGTCTCCGGCCGAATGGGCCATTGTGAATTGCGGAAATGCCCTGGTGCTGAGTTCTCGGGGCAATTGGCAAGAAGGCAAACGTTACTTGAAGCTTTCGCTCCATTCTCTGTGGTCGCTTGCCAGCGAAGAAGAGTACGTGGCCGCAGAAGCGCTTTTTGCGGCGTCGTCGTTTCCGTTGTCGTCGGCCGAAAGCCTCATTGCCGATGTGGAGGCTGAGTCGCACAAAAAGGCGGCGGAGGTGACCCTTGCCCTGCGAGACCGGGTGCGTGAGGCCATTGAAATTGTGGCCACCGAACTTTTGCGCAGCCACAAAGTGTCGCCCTGCCCCTCGCTTGTGCCACTTGCGGAACAAAAGGGGGCAGGCGCAAAAGAGACGTTTGCAAACGTGGTGTTCGACGCGGCGTTGCGTTTTGTGTACCGGCTTTTGTTTCTTTTTTACTCGGAAAGCAAAGAGCCCGAAACCACAGGCTTGCCTGTACACAGCCGGGCGTACCAGTTGGGCCTCGCCTTGGAGCGTTTGCGCGACTTGGAAAACGTGCCTTTCCAAGACAAGTCGGGCTCCTTTTTGTACACCACCCTGCAACGCACCTGCCTTTTGTATTTTAAGGGCGACGACCTGGGCGCTGCCAGCACCTCGGGTGCACCGTCTCAAACTGGAACCTTGAATTTTTCGTTTCCGGCCGTGGGCACCGATTTGTTCAACCCCGAAAAGTGCCGCCTGCTGCAGGAAGCCAAGGTCACCGACGGGGCCATGCAAACCGTGTTGCGTTTGCTCTCGCTGGCGCAAACGGGAAGAAGCAAACAGAAGCGCACTCACCGGGTGCACTACGCCGCCTTGGGCATCAACCAATTGGGCGCTGTGTACGAAGGGCTGCTTTCTTTGAAGCCCTTTGTTCTGCAAGAGAAGGTGGCCTTGCTGAAAAAAGAAGACGGCGAGGTGGCCAACCGCTTTGTGCCATGGAGCAAGCTGTCTCAGGTGGAGGAAGACGCCCTTGCCACCGATGACAACGGAAACGTGTGCGTGCGCCATGCGGGCGAATTTTTGCTCGCTCCTGTGGGGCTCGAGCGCAAATTTTCGGCGTCGTTTTACACCCCCGAAGTGCTCACCCGCTCCCTGGCCAGGGAAGCAGTGGCGCAGGCGTGCCAGGGGTTTTCGAAACTGGAACAGTACATGTCGCTGCGCATTTGCGAGCCCGCCATGGGGTCGGGGGCGTTTTTGGGGGCTGTGGCCGACGCCCTGGCCGAGCGCATGGCGCCGCTTTGGCGCAAACAGGAAATAGAGGCCAGGAAACAGGCCGTACAAGGAAGGGAGCTTACGCTCAAAGAAACCCCTTCGGAAAAAGAGGCTCAGAGTTGGGCCAAGCAACACCTTCTGGCCCACTGCGTGTATGGGGTGGACCTCAACCCCACCGCAGTGGAGCTTGCCAAGGTGTCGTTGTGGCTGGGTGGGCTTGGCAAGGGGGCAGTGCTCCCCTTTTTGGACCAAAAACTCAAAAACGGAAACTCCCTTGTGGGCGCTTGGGTGAAGCGCGACCGGGACCAGGCACTCGGCGTTGCGTCGTTTTTGCTGTTGCCTGCGGCCGCCTTAGACTCCCACTTGGATGGCAACTTTTTGAAAGACAAAACGGATCCGTTTCTGGATGCCAGGGAAAAAGCAACTCTCAAAGACCTGCAAAAGCAGTGGCAGACCTCCAGCACGCACAAGCCCACCCACAAGCTCCAGCAGGAGCTCACGGCGCAGGTGGATGCGCTGTTTGCAAGTCACCTCGACTCGCTCAAAAAATTGCGCACACGCCTAAAGGAAGAAAAGAACCCCGAAGCAAAACGCCTCGTGTTTGAAAAATACACCCAAGACAACAGCGCGTTTTATTGCCTGCGGGGCATGATGGACCTGTGGTGTTCCCTTTGGTTTTGGCCCCACAAGGAGTGGGCCCACCTGCCCTCGCCCCACGAATTTTTGCAGGCTCAAGCCTGGCTTGCGAAACACCCGCTGCCCCAAGACGCCGAAAAGAAAAACAGGCTTTTGGAGCAGTGCCCCCAGGCCCCGCTGTTGCGCATCGCCCTGGGCGTGGCAGCAAAGCAGCGCTTTTTTCACTGGGACCTCGAGTACGCCGATGTGTTTGAAGAGGGCGGCTTCGACCTTGTGATTGGAAACCCCCCATGGGCCCCCGTGCGTTGGGAAGACGAAGACTTTTTTAAGGAAGCCAACCCTGGCCTGGTGCTTTCGGGCCTCGACTCGAACCAGAAGCAAAAGCTCTACGCAAAAGCACTGCACGATGAGCCACACCTCAACGCTTCCTATAAAGACGCCGCTTGCCGGGTTGCGGGCTTCGTGGGTTTCTTGAAAGACTCCGGTGCGTACGAACACGACGGCAGCAACACAAACACCTACAAATACTTTTACCAACGCTTCCGCCAGGTGCTCAAGGAACACGGCATTTTGGGCATGATAGCGCAAGATGGACTTTTGACCGACGACAAAAACATGGTTCAGCGGGAGCAGATGCTCGTTGAGCTCAATTTTTTTCATAAGTACCAGAACGAGAAGATGCTATTTGCAGAGGTCGGCCATGGTGTGAAATTTAGTGTCTGGACGCAGACCAAAGGCAAAGCGAAGCCCGATTTTGAGTATGTTTCGAACCTCTACCACCCGGAGACCGTGGAACGCTCGCGCAAAGAAAGCCCGTTGGCCCCCTACCGCGGCATGAAAGACGAAGAGGGCAAGTTTGAAACACGGGGCCACCCGCACCGCATTTTGCGCATCACCGAAAAGGAGCTGCGCGCCCTTTCGAAATTCGATAGCGCCATTGCGAGCCCGTTGCGAACCTCGCTGCCGAGCATTCATGGCAAGGCAGAATTCGAGGTGCTGGCAAAACTTGCGGAGCATGGGGCGAAGCTCGAGGGTTCCTTCTGCTACTGGCGGCGTTTTGACGAGTCATTTGCCCCCCGTGACGGCCTCATAACCCTTTCCCCCGGCTTCCACGGCCCCGAGCATGCGTGCCTGAAGGGACCCAACATTTTCGTGGGGAATCCGAGCTACCAAAACATCAACAAAACTGCGAAACACAACCAGGACTACGCCCCCGTCGACCTCACCTCTGTGCCCGACGACTTTTTTCCTATGACGGCTTTTAAAATCACGGCCAAGGGGCTCAAGTCGGCGGAGTACATCTCGGAGGTCCCCTGGAAAGAGGGCATTACAGCTCTGCAGCCAAGGGAACACAACCAGCGTTTCCGTATCTTTTCAAGAACAATGGTCAACGTGACTGGTGAGCGGACATTAGCAACTGCTCTGCTTCCTCCAGGTTCGGCTCACATAAACAGGGCAAATTCTCTAAGTTTTAAATCTCTGACAGAGCTCACATACAACCAAGCTCTATTTAATTCTATTTTATATGATTTTTTCTCACGAGTCCCGGGTTCTCGTTCCGGTCGGCGCGCCCGGCCTGACGTAGCTTGAAATTCCCTGCAACACCGACCGGAACGAGAACCCGGAGCGTTTTTTGTCTTTTTCCCATTTGATCGAAGAAGGTCCTCACTGTTTC
>JADCJN010000155.1 GCA_020247005.1 Silvanigrellales bacterium | reverse complement strand
GTCGATGCCTTTGCGCATGGCGGCCTCAAGCGAAAGGCCATCGTCCACGCGGGTGGCGAGCCTTGCGGCAAAAGCACAAGCAAGAATCTGCTCGCCGTAGCCCGTGCAACTCACCGCCACGCGAGACGTGCAGTAATTTCCAGCCACGGTGGGCGTGTCGCCCACACGCCCTGGTGTTTCGTTGCCCACACCCCCTGTGCTGGTGACTGCGGCCAAGACGCCTGTGGTGTCGAGGGTCACGCAGCCAATGGTGCCTTTGCCGCCTGTGACGCTGGAGTCAGGGGCGTTGAGTGTTTCGCGGCGCTGAGCTGCCCACGAATCAAAGCGGAAGGGCGTAACGAGGTCGGCGAAGGGAACTCCAAGGCGTGCTGCAAGTGCCTGCCCACCAAGGGCATCGAGGCAGCTAAATCGCTCTGACTGAAGATGGTGCGCCAGAAAAGAAGGCCGCACGACGCCTTGCACGTTCATCACCGCCGACATTTTTTGCCGCGTGCTTTCCATAAAGGCCGCCGACACCCGTGCGACACCGTCGCCTTGGAGCGCAGCGCCAAGGCCGGCGTTGAACAGCGGCTCTTCTTCCAAAGCTCCCGCAGCGAACAAAGCGAGTTGCTCTGCCGTGTGCAATGCGGCCGTGCGACCTTCCGAGGCCACGGTGCGTGCGATGCCCACGACCGCCTCGCGCGCGCGCACCGCGCGCTCTCCCTTAGGATCCGCTGGGCCAGCTCCGCCATGGACAAGAAAAAAGGGGGCGTTCCCCGCGAGGGAGGCAAACGGAACACGGCCAGAATCGACGTGGGCTCTCATAAAATGTTCTCGCAAGCCCAGGCGGCGTAATACGTTACAATGAGGTCGGCACCAGCACGTTTTAAGGAGACAAGCGTTTCGCGCACGCAGGGTGCTTCATCGAGCCAGCCTTTTTCCACGGCGGCCTTGAGCATCGCGTACTCGCCACTCACGTGGTAGGCCACCACAGGAAGGTGCGTGGTTTCGCGCGTTTGACGCACCACGTCGAGGTAGGGGAGGGCTGGTTTCACCATCACCATATCGGCGCCTTCGGCTTCGTCGAGTTCCACCTCCAGGCGCGCCTGACGCAGGTTGCCCGTAGTCAGCTGATAGCCTTTTTTGTCGAGCCCGCGTGCTCCGCTGGCCACCGCTTCGCGAAACGGACCATAGAAGGCCGACGCGAACTTCGCGCTGTAGGCAAGGATGCCGACGCGCCAATGCCCCGCTTCGTCGAGCGCGTTTCGGATGGCGCCAATGCGGCCATCCATCATGTCGGAGGGGGCGACGAAATCGACGCCTGCGTCGGCGAGAGTGAGGCTCATGCGGCAAAGGGCTTCCACTGTTTCGTCGTTCAGCACTTCGCCATCGGTTTCGTCGACGATGCCGTCGTGCCCATGTGTCGTGAAGGGGTCGAGTGCGACGTCGGCGAACACGATAAGGCCAGGGCAGGCGCGCTTGACTTCGGCTATGGCCCGTTGCACCAGACCCTCACGGTTGTATGCTTCTCGTCCATCCGCCGTTTTCACCTCAGGGTCGTTCACAGGAAAAAGAACGACACCGCGCAAGCCGAGGCGCTGCAAACGCAAGGCTTCCGAGGCGAGTTCCGGTAACGGAACACGCTCAACCCCGGGCAACGAGGGAATGGGGTAACGCGAAGTGCCGTTTTCCGACACGAACACAGGAGCAAGGAGGTCTTCCCTGCGGAGCGTGCATTCTTCAACAAGCGCGCGGACGCCTTCTTTGAGCCTCAGGCGGCGCGGGCGTCGGTGCGGGTGGCCTATGGGCATGAACGAGTCTCCTTGAGCGTTTCGAAGGAAAAATTTTCAATACCCGCGCATTTGGCCGCCGTCCACGACCAGTGTTTGCCCGGTGATGAAGCTTGCGGCGGGTGAAAGAAGAAACACGACAGCGGCGGCGACTTCGCTTGGCAGGGCAATGCGGCCCAGCGCAGACGCCGAGGCCCAGGTCCGCTCCACCTCTTGAGCAGACTCGTTTTGCTGCGCGGCCACATACGTTTTGAGCTCTTCAAGGCGCGCGGTCGCGGTGTACCCCGGGGCCACGTTATTGATGCGTATTCCTTCAGGGCCATAAAGAAAAGAAGCGTTTTTCAGGAGAGCAACCAAACCTGCCCGGTAGGCAGCCGACAAGGGGAGGTCGGGATTGGGCTCTTTCACCGTGGTGCTCGTAATGGCCACTACGCTCCCTCCTGGGCGTCGGAGGTGTGGCACGAGTGCTTGAAGAAGAAGCGCTGGGCCCTTCAACAACAGAGTGTGGGCGTCGTCGTAGTCGGTGGGAGTGAGTGTGTCGAGTGTGCCTCCATGGGGTCCTCCCCCATTTAAGAGAGCTCCTGCAAGCGGACCGTAACCGCTGCGCGCGAGGGCATCGTCAACGCGTGCCGCAGTGTCAGGCACTCCAAGGGGGAGCAGACAAGGAAACACGCTTTGCGCTCCGAGGCCGAGGAGCGACTCCTTTGCGTGTTGAAGTCTGTTGGCGTCGCGGCCACTGACAATGAGGTTCGCTTTCTGGCTTGCGAGTGCAGCAGCCACCGTGTAACCGATGCCCGAAGTGGCCCCCGCCAGAAAAAAACTTTGGAATTGCATAGCGAGGGTGCATCCTTTGCTGAGGGCGACACGAATCCTGGGAAACGGTCCCGTGCCGTCGTTGCGTCCGGGTCATGTGCGTTTATATTAGAAGAATACCGAATGCCGGATGAGCGCAAGTCGTAGTCTTGGTCTTTTTCCAATCAATGAGGAATTTCCCATGCCACTCGTGCCAATCGTCGTCGAACAGACCAACCGCGGCGAACGTTCGTACGACATCTGGTCGCGCCTCCTGAAAGACCGCATCATCTTTCTCGGCACGCCCGTTTACGACGAAGTGGCGAATCTCATCGTCGCTCAGCTTTTGTTTTTGGAGTCGCAAGACCCCGACAAGGACATCAACTTCTATATCAACTCCCCAGGCGGCAGCATTACGGCAGGGCTGGCCATTTACGACTGCATGCAGGTCATTCGCCCTCAGGTGAGAACATATTGCATTGGTCAATGCGCCAGCATGGGAGCGGTTCTGCTCGCGGCAGGTGCAAAGGGCAAGCGGATGGCCCTTCCGAACGCGCGTGTGATGATTCACCAACCTTCAGGTGGAGCGGGGGGGCAGGCGTCGGACGTGGCCATTCAGGCCCGGGAAATTCTTGCCTTGAAAAAAAGACTCTACGACATTCTTGCCGCTCATACGGGCAAATCCGCGTCAACCATCGCAAAGGACGGCGAGCGTGACTTTTTTATGAATGCGCTTGAGTCTAAGGAATACGGCATCGTTGACGATATCTTGATGCCGCGTCCCGACAGGCCGGCTTTCACGGGCCTCTAAGAGGTTTGGAAGGTCTGCTGAAAAAGGGGGGAAACAGCCCCAAGGCCCGGGTGCCGAGGGTCTGTTTTCGTGGTACCTCTCGAAAGGTGCGAGGACCCGCTCTCGCGCGCACCCTGTTCCCGTATTGAGTCTCTTCCTGTCACGTCTCGTTTCTTTGAATCGCTTTGGTATGGCTTTGGTATCGCATTGTTTCGTTGGTTTGCCTGCGCCCAGAGGGGGTTCGTTCCATGTCAGTCAGCTTTTCGTCCGGTCGCGGCGGTTCCGGCAATCTCCACGGTTTGCACTGCAGCTTTTGCGGCAAGAGCCAGCGTGAGGTGAAGAAACTCATTGCTGGCCCGAACGTCTACATTTGCGACGAATGCATCGCCCTATGTAACGACATTATTGCAGAGGAAATGGAAAAAGACGACGTTGCAGCGGTGTCGGAAGGCGTTCCGAGCCCAGCCGACATCAAGAAGGTGCTCGACGATTACGTTATTGGCCAAGACAGGGCCAAAAAAGTGCTCTCGGTGGCGGTGCACAACCACTACAAGCGCATTGAGCACCAAGCCAACAGCCAAAAAGACGAAGTCGAGCTCTCGAAGAGCAACATCCTTCTTATAGGCCCCACAGGTTCCGGAAAAACTCTGCTCGCGCAGAGCATGGCACGTATTCTTCAAGTGCCGTTCACCATCGCCGACGCCACGAACCTCACGGAAGCAGGTTACGTTGGTGAAGATGTGGAAAACATCATTTTGAATCTGTTGCAGGCTGCCGACTTCGACGTGGAACAGGCGCAAAAAGGCATTGCCTACATCGACGAAATCGACAAAATCGCGCGCAAGGGCGAAAACACGTCGATTACCCGTGACGTGAGTGGCGAGGGGGTGCAGCAAGCGCTCCTGAAACTCCTGGAAGGGACCGTGGCAAACGTGCCTCCGCGCGGCGGCCGCAAACACCCTCAGCAGGAATTCCTGCAGGTGGACACCACGAACATTTTGTTCGTGTGCGGCGGTGCATTCGCGGGTCTCGAAGAGATCATTCGAAACCGCATGGAAGCCACCGTCATGGGGTTTGGCGCCGACGTGAAGAGCAAGAACAAGCTCAACGTAGGCGACCTCTTTGCCAAAGTCCGAGTGGAAGACCTTCTGAAGTTTGGCATGATCCCGGAGTTTATGGGCCGCTTGCCTGTTCTCGTGACTTTGGCTGAACTCGACGAAGCGGCGCTCGTGCAAATCCTCACGGCTCCTCGCAATGCTATTGTCAAACAATTCCAAAGGCTCTTCTCGTTCGAACGTGTGAATCTCGTGTTCTCGCCCGAAGCCCTTTCTGCCGTTGCGCAGGAAGCGCTGAAGCGGAAAACGGGCGCTCGCGGTTTGCGCGCCATACTTGAAGACGTCATGCTTGAAACCATGTTCGAGCTTCCTTCCATCAAGAATGTGAAGGAAGTCCGCCTCACCGGAAAAACGATTTCTGAGGGTGAGCAGCCCGAATTGACGCACTACACGGAAGAAGAAATGGCGGCTCGCGCTGAGAAGGTGAAGGCGCAAGCTGCGGCAGCGGCCACGACAGGCGCGGTTCCAACACCGGCCACGCGTCCTGCGCCGAAGTCTTCGGGCACGACGAAGAAGTAACAAGGCGTGCCTTGAAGCCCATCCCTCTGCATCGTGCCGTGAACGGTTTTTCCGGTTACGGCACGATGCTTGACATACTTCTCCGGGGGTCGGTGCGCAGCGCATGCATTTTTATTCGGCAACGAGCAAGGGGCGAGAGAACTTCTTTCCTCTCTGACATTTTTGCGACTCACCAGCGTTTGTTCTTTCGGACGAGAATGGCCTTTGTGAACATTCCCTTCACACAGGAGCCTAGCCGTCCATGCAGCAAGGTGCGGATAAATTCCCGGAGACTCTGCCACTCCTGCCGCTCAAGGACATTGTGGTGTTTCCACAGATGATCCTTCCGGTCTTCGTCTCCGAAGACATCTGTCTTAAGGCGGTGGAGAGCGCGCTGGCGAAAGACAGGTATCTTTTCCTCTCAGCGTTCCGAGCCGAGGGCCTCAAGGAACCGCCCGGGCCCGAGCTCGCGTGCAGTATCCCGCCTCCTTTCGATGTGTACGATGTGGGAACTGTGGCCCTCGTGATGCGCACGCGGCGCCTCCCGGATGGACGCACGAAAGTGCTCATTCAGGGCATGGGCAAAGCCACCGCAAAGCGGTTGTCGCAAACCGACCCGTTTCCTGTGGTGCATGTCGAAAAGCTCGAGGATCTTCCTTTCCTGGGCGAGGCTTCTGAAGCCGAAGCCCTCATGCGGACCGTGCGTGAAACACTCGAAAAGCTCGTGGGGCTGGGCAAAACGCTTTCTCCCGACATCCTGATGTTGCTTGAAGACGTCACAGAGCCCGGCCGGCTCGGTGATCTCGTGGCAAGCAATTTGGGTCTGCGCATTGTAGACGCACAGAAGATTCTGGGTGCGCTCGACCCCATGGTGCGCCTGCGCCGCGTGCACGGGCTGCTGACGCGCGAATTGGAAGTCTTCAGCATGCAAGTGAAGATTCACGCCCAGGCGAAAGAAGAAGTGGGCAGGGCTTCAAGGGAACACTTCCTGCGTGAGCAGATGAGGGCCATTAAGTTGGAGTTGGGTGACATGGACGGCAAGGATGACATCGAGGATCTGCGCGATAAAGTAACGCGTGCCGGAATGAGCACCGAGGCTTCGACGGAATGCGGCAAGCAACTCCGACGCTTGGAGCGCATGAATCAGGACTCCTCAGAGGCGACCATCACACGCACGTACATCGAGTGGATGGCCGACCTCCCCTGGACCAAACTCTCGGAAACCACGCTCGACCTCCATGCGTGCAAGCGCATTTTGGACGAAGACCATTATGGCTTGGACAAGATCAAAGACCGCGTGCTTGAATACATGGCGGTGAAAAAGCTCAACCCCGGTTTAAAAGGTCCCATTTTGTGTTTCGTGGGTCCTCCGGGTGTAGGAAAGACGTCCCTAGGCCGAAGCATTGCGAAGGCCATTGGCCGGAAGTTCGTGCGCATTTCGCTTGGCGGCGTGCGTGATGAAGCGGAAATTCGTGGCCATCGACGCACATATGTGGGTTCTCAACCCGGGCGCATCATCCAGGCATTGAAGAATTGCCAGACGCGAAATCCTGTGATTATGCTCGACGAAATCGACAAGCTCGGTGCCGACTACAAAGGCGACCCCAGTAGCGCGCTTCTCGAGGTTCTCGATCCGGAACAGAACCACAGCTTTTCTGACCACTACATCAACGTGCCATTCGACTTGAGCCAGGTCATGTTTGTGGCGAACGCCAACCGCCTCGACACGATTCCAGCCCCGCTTCGTGACCGCCTCGAAATCATCGATGTTTCGGGCTACTCGGAAGACGAAAAGCTCGAAATCGCCAAGCAGTACATTATTCCAAAGAGCATCACCCAAAACGGGCTTTCAGATGAACTCGTCCAGGTTCAAGATGCCGCCATTCAGCTCGTCATCAACCAGTACACACGCGAAAGCGGCTTGAGGAATCTCGAGAAACACTTTTCCACCATCACGCGGAAACTCGCCCGCACGGTGGCCGAGGGCGACGAAAAGGGCAAAGAGCGCAAGTCGGTAAAGGTGACACCCAAGCTCGCCAAGGAGCTTCTGGGTGAAGAACGTTACCACGCCGAAGATCATGACGTCGAGGCGCGCAAGGTGGGCGTTGTGACAGGCCTTGCCTATACAAGCACGGGTGGCGAGATCCTTTCACTCGAAGTGAATCTGGTGCCAGGCAAGGGTGGGTTCACTCTCACAGGCCAATTGGGCGACGTGATGAAGGAATCAGCGACAACCGCCATGAGCTTCTTGCGCGCCCGCGCCGAGTGGCTCGGTCTCGACGCTAAGGTTCTTTCGGAAACCGATGCTCACCTTCATATTCCCGCAGGTGCGATTCCCAAAGACGGCCCCTCGGCCGGCCTTGCCATCGCAACGGCTCTGGTGTCGGCCTTCCGGAACGTCCCCGTGCGGCAGGACGTCGCCATGACCGGTGAAATCACTCTGCATGGGCGCGTGCTTCCCATTGGTGGCCTCCGCGAGAAGATTTTGGCGGCGTTGCGCGCTGGTATCCGCACCATTTGCGTGCCCGACAAGAACAAAGGCGCCGTGGCGGAATTGCCCTTGTCCATCCGCAGGCGTGTGGATGTGCGTTACGTTCAGTCGCTCGAAGAGGTTCTTGAAATCTGTCTCGACACCACGGCCATCCCTGGCTCGGGCTATCGGAGTGGCGGGGAAACCGTGGTGCCCATCACGGGTGAGATCTCGGCCGCAAAGGGTGCGGGCGAGTAAGGCCTTTTTCTGGTGGCGAAGGGCAGGCTTCTGCTTTACGCCGCGCCGCGCCCAGCGTCGTTGCACGGGGTTGCCAGGCTTGATGTGAGGTCTGGCAGTGAGACAAACGCGGCGTACATTTCGTCTTGCGTGTCCATGACCGCGTGAACGACGCCGAGGAAGTCTTGAAGCTGCTTGTCGGTGCGCACCAGGCGTGCGACAAGCGCTCGTGTTTTTTCCCAATGGCCGTCGCCGCCTCCATCCGTGTGGACGTGTGAGCCGAGAAAGGTCATGGCCTTGCGAGGGTCGGCCACACCCCAGCGCTTCATGGCACTTGCCAAACCCGCACCGAAGCTCCCAGGAATTTGCGCCGACAGGCCTTCGACGGCCATGGGCACGGCAAGAAACAACACGGGGTCGGAGTGGAATGCCGCCAGGCTTTCCTGAATTCCCATGAATTTACGCACCGAGGGGAGTGGCGACATGGTTTCTGTCACGTAAGCGACATCGGCACCAAGGACTTCGAGATCGTTTTCGAGCATGCGCTCGTGATCGATTTCCCCTTTCAAGTGTTGAATGAAGTGGCGTCGGAGCGGAGCATCGGGTGTCATGCCCACCACTTTCGCCAAAATGCGCGTCGTCCAGCGCACAAAGAGGTGCATGTTCGCCAGCGTGGCAACGTATTGGTGCTTTTGAATGTCGCCAGCAAGAACTTTCGACATCCAGGGGCCTTCATAAAAGGAACTCAGACGCCTCGCCACGTGCCGTTCCACTTCATGGGCCAGGAAGCCTTGGTCGCAAAGGTAACATTGCAAGGCGGGGGGCATGCGCGTCCATGCACGGTGCAGGGTGTATGCGATGTGCGACCATACCGCGTGAAGTTCGTATTCTTTGCCACCGCGTCCACGAACGAAACGCGGTGGAACGTTTTCCAAAAAATCGTACTTCATTTGTTCCCGGAGAGGCGTGTCACCTGGTTTCATGAAAGCGTAAAGAAGGTCGAGCCCGCGCGTACGAAATTCAGAGAGGGAAAGCCACAAGAGGAGTGGATAAACCCCCTGGTGACGAAACGTGGGTTCAATGAGCGTGCGTGACATGTAGACGCCGCGCGCCAGTGCCTGCTCAGAAAGCCCCGATTCTTGCGCAAAGTCGCACGCGTTCGCCTCGGCGCCGTGTGTTGCACCTACAAGCCTGAGGCCTTGGCCTTCGTCGTAGTAAACAAGCGTATGGCAACCCACGGCATCGTTCGATCCCACGATTTCGGAATCTTCGAGGAAGCCCGTTTCCTGCCCGTAAATGGCCTTCCGCAACGCTATAAGTTCGGCGGGTAGCGCTTTGAGGTTGCCTTGAGGCTCATGTTTTCGAACAAAGAGCCGTGACACATCGAGGGGCGACATCAGGAACCTCCCGGACACCATTCAAAAAGAAGCGTCGTATGAACGTCTTCGTATGGTCGGGTGGGAATATTAAGGGAAGCATTGGCGATTGATGGCGAAGCGTCAGGCTTTCGGAGGTAAGAATTGCCTGCGTGACGGTGGGATCACAATGCAGAAGTGCGTACGCGTGCCGCTTTCAACCTCAATTTCGAGCTCGTACCCATTCTTGTGGCACTCTTCCCGAACGAAACGCAGCCCTAAGCCATGGCCATCTCGCTTCGAGGTCTGACCCACTCCTTCCAGAAGGGCGTGCCGCGTGGCGTCGTCAAGCGTGCCGGCGTTGTCTTCGACGCCGATCAAAAGGCATCCGGCACGTTCTTGCACCGAAAGGCGAATCATGGCGTCGGGCAAAGTCACTTGCGCACCCAAAAATTGCGGAGCACTTTGCTTCGAAAAATGGGCTTCCTTGGCGTTTTTCACCAGGTTGTGAAGAATGAAATAGGAACTGCCGGAGCGTTCGACGAAGGCAAGGTCGGCGTGGTGGGGAGTCACAGCGGCAGACCAGTGGATACCCGAATTGCGAACCTCCTTGGCCAGCAGGAGTTCGACATCGGCAAGGAGTGTGGCAACCGTCAGAGTGCGTTCTGCGCCGGGTGCTCGCGCATCTTGAAGAATGAGGGCATTGATTCGCTTGCCGTAATCAACGGCTCGACGCACCATGTCGAGTTGTCTGCCTGAAATGGCATGGTCGTTTGCCGAAGACGCGATGTCGAGAATGGTCAGGAGGTTTCCGAGTTCATGAGACACCATGCGCATCTGACTTCCCACGGCGGCGTCACGCTTGACACGCTCTGCCTCCCACTTGGAATCCAGTTCGCGCTTTTGGGCGGCCAAGCGAGTCGCGCTTTCTCGCAGCCAGTAGGTTTCGGTCATGCCGAGCATCACAAGGATGCCCGTGGTGTAGGCGAGTATCAGGGCGAGTTCGAGAACAGAGAGCGTGGGGTACAGGGCCACGAGAAGAACCCCGCCTATCCCCATGCCGATGGCAACAACAAGGTGACGGTAACGTTGACGAAATGTGTCTGCCTGAGCCGCCGCGACGAGAAGGAGCCACGAGCAAACAAACACCTCCGCGCGCGGACGAAACACGATCATCAGCAAGGCATCGAAGGTTGCAAGATTCAGCACCCAACGAAGAAAAGCAGCGGCATCGCTCTGCGTGCGGAAGGTGTGCGGGCCCACCCTGAAAACCCTGTCGTGGGAGGTCGCCCAAATGTTCGCTCCGGCCACCAACAAGCCAAAAAGTGTCATCGCTTTTTTCCACGGGTCGTTTGTCCAGTGGGCGATGTAGAACAAAATGGTGGCAAGCGTGAGAATGGGCATGACGAACTGCGTGACCATGCGCTTTTGGTGCGCGGCCACGTCAAGTTGGCTCGCGTCTTTGCGTGCGCGAGCTGCGGCTTCGCGTGCGCGCGCCCAAAGGCCTTCTGCGCCGCGCCACCTTGGGAGCGGGCGCGACGGTGCGCCCGTGAAGAGAGCCAAATGTCGAAAAGAGCGAGAACGGATGTTGGACATGGGCAGAGGTGTCCGAAGGGTCGGATGCAAGCCGACGTTTGGCAAGATGAGCTCTTGGCAAGCCCCGAGCTGCGAACGCTCTGCATAGTGAACTGCACGGACTCCGGCAATGAAGAAGATGCTTAAAGCTGAGCTCAGTTGGCCCGCAGAAAGCAGGGGCGGCCCGAAGCGTGCGGCCACCCTTGCGCTGGGGGTGTCTCTCTTGTTCATGGGCCCGCTCGCGATGGCGCAC
Source organism: Silvanigrellales bacterium (assembly GCA_020247005.1). Lineage (GTDB taxonomy): Bacteria > Bdellovibrionota_B > Oligoflexia > Silvanigrellales > Silvanigrellaceae > JADCJN01. The sequence goes on along the minus strand of JADCJN010000155.1, from coordinate 1,691 downwards.
CCTGTCCCCCTTCCACTCGAAGAGGCGAACGTCCTTGCGGGGCTGCTTCCCGCCGATCTCGCCGTTTTTTCACCCCTGAAGCACCTAGACACCCAGGCGGGAACCCGGGTGACCCACCACATGCAGTCTCACAACCTCAAGGGGAGCCTGCTTTTTCCGGGGCAGAGCCGTCCCACAGAAGACACCCTTCTTCTGGAACGTTCGGCAGGTGTCTTGCCCCAAACCCACCGAAGGCCTTTGCCGGTGGCCCCCCAAGACGTGCTCGTGGTCGATGAGTCGGCGTTCGCCCCCTGCGACGAGGCCTGCGAGGCCCAGGTGAGAGCTCGTCTTTTGAACACATGCGGGAGCAGGGAATTCCTCAGGGCCGAACTGGAAGGAAAAACACCCCCGCATTTCGTTTACGTGAGCCACTGCCCCAAGTCGCCCCAACGCGTCGGGGAGTCGCCTCCCCATGTGCGGCTCAGTTTGAAGCAACACACCCTGTGGAGCGACCTCCTGTCGTACCGTTACTCGGCCGCGAATCACATGCTTCTGGAGGAGTTCGCGCTGTCTTCCGTGGGAGGCGATGTTTCCGCGAAGGCCAAAGCCTTGAGCAAAGACGTTCCTCTCCTTTCTGGCAGCGAAATGCATCTCTACGGCAAGCCCCGTTACTTTTTCCCGCTTCACTTTACGGGCAATGACGGGCGCTCGGAACTCCAAGCCTACCTGCAAGATCCGCTCGCTACTTCAGGCCAGCTCTCGTTCTTCCTCGACGTGTTTTTTTTCAAGGTGAAGCTCGACTTGCGAAGCAGTGTGACGCTTTTCAAAGACGCTGTTCATGTGCCCGTCGTCATGACCCTTCCGATTTCGGGGTCGAGTTTGCGGGAAGGCAGTGGACTTTTTTATGGTTTCAAGGCGGCTTCCGCCGAAGTTCTTGCAAACATGCGTTCCAGCATGCCGAGGCTTGGCGGCTCCAGCGTGGAGGAACAAAATGGCGTGCCCACTTTCTTCACCACGCACAAAGGCACGTGTGTGGCTGTCGCTGTGCGGGAACCGCCGGAATTCGAAAGCCTTGGGTTTCACCCCCGCCTCGCGTTTGCGAGCGATCTTGCTGCCTTCGGCTTTCCGCGCACTCAAGCCGACTTTGGGGTCTTCTATGACATCCGCAAGCTGCGAAAAGGGCGGTACCGTTTCGACGTGTGGTTTTACGTGGCCCGCGGCCGTGAGTGTGAAGGCCTTGAGGCAAAAGCCGCGCGCGGGTTTCCGGTCAAGTTAAAGTCATTTCGTTGAAGGTGCGAGTTTCACCACGACAACCTGACCCGAAACCTTGACTTGGTCGGCCCGTGTGACTTCAGCAGTTTCTTCGGTTCGGTCGATCACTTCGAAGGAATGCCCTGCGGGCAGAAGAATTTCGGCCTCCTCTTGGCTTGCCGAAATAGGTGAGATGTCGGCTCCCATGCTGCCAGAGAGTTGAAAAAGAAACAGAACCGAAGTCTTGCCCTCCTCACTGCCACCTGCAGAAAGACCCGAGAAATTTAAGGCGACGTTGCGAGAAAGAGACGTTGAAAGGAACATGTTTTCTGTGACTGTTTCGCCTTTCTTATACTTTTCAAGATAGTGCAACCTCGCGTCTGTACTTTCGCCATCCCTCCGCTGTCGTTCAGTTAAAGGTTACGTAACGCTTCGAGCTGCCCCAGTCGTCGCCGCGCTCC
>JADCJN010000154.1 GCA_020247005.1 Silvanigrellales bacterium | reverse complement strand
TGAGCCATCTTTCACCGTTCGGCGCAGATTTGGCGAAATGCGAAAAAATCGCATTTTCCGAATCAAGCCGCTCGGGGGCTCTGGGAGCAAATTACAGAAACGGGGTTACACCAATTCGGGCTCAAGAGAGCATCCATAGCCTGCGAACTCGACATCGTCACCAACGTTCAAAGCTTCACTCCAACCAACCGTGACGGGTTCGGCGCCAACAAACGGCGTCTTCAATTTGAAGAGCGCCAGATCAGGCTGGAACCTATGGACTCCTTGGCCCCCAAGCATCAGAGATTTTTCATACAAGGGATGCAAAGAAACACTCTCAATTTCCAGAACTTGAACGGAATAAGAAGCAGCCCCGCTGTGTCTATCCAATGGAGAGGTCGACGATGCCGGAACCCGAAAGGAATTGCTCAACACCATTTTGACGGAAGTATCCGCGTAGATTCGACCCGCCTCCTTGAATACGAAATCATCGATGCAATGCGCAGCCGTCAGAACAAGGTTGGGGGCGATCAATGAAGCCGTGCAAATGAATTCTTTATTTTCTGCTCCAATTTTTAAAACGAATGGATACTCTCCATCATCGGTTTCACGTCCATCGATAACCTTGACACTGCCTCCCGCAAACGACCTCGTTTTGCATGACAAAAAGCCAGTGAACGAAAAAATGGCGACTCCAAAGAAAAAACACAAACTCTGAAAGGAACGGATTTTCATGCCAAGGGCTCCTTGCGTGAATGGCCTGACCTATTCAAAAGCTTAAGGCACCTCTCTTGGGAAAGGCCAGGCTCAAGGGGTAAGAGCCTGAAAGCTGTGCTCCCCCCCAATGAATGCAAATTTTTCCCTCCACGCGTCATAGGCCTGCGCTCAAGAGGCGAAGGGAACGCGTCGATCCCCCCCAGGCAGATTCATCTTCTGACGGGGAGACTTTTTTATGCCCTCTGAAACGCCGCCCGCAAAAACCAGTCGCCAAATGGCAAGTTCAAGTTTTCCACGGCGCACTGTTTCTGGCGTTGTCGCGCCCTTGCTTGGCTTGGGCTTCGGTCTCGCCAGCGCCTGCAAGCCCAAAGAAGGCGGCGGTGAGGCGTCGCGCGCCTGGAACGCAGCCAACGACCCCGTCATTTTGCGCGGCAACCGAATGCTGGAACGCCGACTCTCCAAACTTCCCCAAAAAGAGGAAGTGAAGAAAGAACGCAGCCCCTGGGCCGACACCTACTGGCCCTCACGCGTGGGTGGCATTGCCGCACGCTGGAACAGCCCGCAACACTATGCATTCCAAACTGTATTGGTGGGTCAGGCCGACGTGCAACGCATGACGCTCCGCGAGCGCGCTCAGCTTTCGCCAGCTGAAAAGTACGACATCTTCATGGGCAACTATTCGTATCCGCTCACAACCTGGGAAAAGCTCCGAACCAGCCCCGATGCGCTGGACTGGGAAGGGCTTTGCCATGGTGTCGCTGCGGCGTCCCTCGTGTTCGAAGAACCCAAGCCTGTTGTCGTAAAGAACCCTCAAGGCATTGATGTTCCTTTTGGCTCGGCCGACATCAAAGGTCTTCTGGCCCTCTATGTTGGCTACGTCGCTCAAAACGACGTGAAGTCTGTGGGGCAGCGGTGCCCCCCTCTCCTGCCGCCCAACAACAATGGAACCGACATCCCCGTGAATGTTGGCACGGGTTTTGGCCGCGAAAGTCTCACCGAGTGTGAGGACGTGAACGCCGGATCCTTCCACCTGATTCTGGGCAACGTCATTGGTCTTCAACAAGAAACGGTTATTGCCGACATCACTGCGGGCGAAGAGGTTTGGAACCACCCGATTATTTCCTATTCTGCGAAAGAAACAGGGGAGCGTCCTCCCCAAGCAACGGCGGCACCCGGAACCGTGCGCGAAAAACTCATGGAAACCCAAGTTCGCTACATGGTGCGCGGAATACCATCCTGGAAACGGGAAAACGCACGGATACCGATTTCCGAAGAAACAATAACCTACCGTTATGCTCTCGAACTCAACGCTGAGGGTGAAATTATTGGCGGGGAATGGCTGCAGCCAGAATACCCCGACTTCCTTTGGAAACAGGCGAAACCCGAGTTTCAGTTCTATTTTTACAAGCTCAAAGACCTGGTAGAGGCGTCCTCAAAGTCTCGTTTCGACGACGATCTCACGTTCCTGTAAAGCCTTGTTGAGCGCATCACGAAAAAATGTGCTCAGATTTTGAGAACGAAACACCGATAGGAGGGCGGAGGGTGAATATGACTCTCATGACATCCGCAACCTGTCGTGGCTCTGAGGTTTTTTTGTGTTTTCTGCTGTCGCTCACCGCCTGTGGTGAAAGCGGCTCTAAAACCCGCGCGCCCAGTGCGGGCAATGTCTACGTTCCTCCCGCAAGCGTGCCCGAAGCCAAACGCCCGAGCGTCCTGGGGAGCGAAGAGGGCTCCGAAATTCAAGGCGTGCGCGACAGGTACGTGGTTCCGCTGGGAAGCACGGAGTTTTCCGTCAGCGTCAAGGTTGCGAATGCGCAGAAACGCTCACCTGTGAAAATCCTCTTCAATACGCTTTCGGGCACGCTCCCACCGGTGGAGGCAGAGCCCAGTTACAACGCCGCTGTGGTCACCGTTTCTTTAGCCGGCGCACCCGAAGGCGTTCACATGGCGGCAGTGGGGGCGCTGTATGAGGGTGACGAACGCGGACCGACTGTGAATTTCGAAATTCAAGTGGGTCCTTCCACGGCACCGGCAAGGCCCCGCGCAACAACTTCGGCTGCCAATCCTGCTCAAGAGACTTCAAGCTCTGCTTCGACCGCAACGGCGAACGAAGAAACCATGACAACCACGGGAACACCCGCGCCTTAAGATCGCCACGGGCTGGAAAAACCCCTGAAAAACCGGGGCGTCTGTGTCCGCACTCAAGGATCTTTCGAGCCCGTCCGATGAGCCATTAGGCAAGAAACGCCTTCACGTTCGAGCCTCGTCATTCGCATCCGCACTCATTTCTGTCTTCGGGAGGAGCCACACTCATGACAATGCGACTCAAGGCCTCTGGGTTTGCGAGCATCTGCACAGCAGCCGTGTCGTTGCTCGCGGCCTGCTCTTCCCAAGCCCCAAAGAAACAAACGCCGACACAGCCAGCCGCCGCAACTCAGACGGAATTGCAGAGCGGCGACATTAAGAAAGATATGGGTTCGGTTGCGAGCCAAACTGCGGAAGTTCTGCAAGACTCCGTGGCGCGTGTGCTCGGCTTCGTCGACATCTACGGCAAAAGCGTCACGGTGTACCAAGACACCTACAGCGCGCTGTACGACAACTTGGGCCGCCAGGCCGCGACCGGTGCGGGCACCGTCGCCGACCCCTTGTTCTACTACTCACCAGTGTTCGTCCCCGACACGCCGCAGCTGTTGCTTTTGCCGTCGGGCGAAGTGCAAATTATTATCGACAACCTTGCCAACGCCAAGAATGTTCGAAAGAAGATTTCGAGCAAGCTCAGCCTCACTCTGAAGGCCTACAAAATAGACGCAGACAAGGTAAACATCCTTCCCTTGGAAAGCGTTTCTGGAAAGCTCAAAGCGTTCGCGCGCGAATACACTGTTGACGTTCAGCGCGACCTCAGCCGTGTGACGGTTCTCATTCCGAAAACCGACATCCCGAAGGAAGTGCTCAAGTCTGTGATTGCTGCCAATGGTGCGTGGAAAAGCGACAAGCTCCTCACCTACTTCTCGTCCATGCCCATTTCGTACACCTACTGGGTGCAACGCTTTAAAGAACAAGACTGCCATTACAACATTGACGACTCCTACGTGAAGAACATGTTTTCGAGCAGCGAAGAGGCATGCCCGAAGGTCGTTCCTCCCCTCGGCGAGGTGAAAACCCAAGCCGCGCAAAGTGGAATATTGAACGGCTTACCTGGCGACAAACGAACCGCTGTCCTTTCCCTTGTCGACAAAGCGAAGGAACCCATTACCGCTTGTATGGGAGGCCAGGAGCGCTCCAAGCTGCAGGCAAGGGCCAGTGTTCGCTGTACAAAGAGCGCCACCGACATCAACGGAAAGCCAAACGACTACGATGCGCCCATCATGGCTTTCCTGACAAAAACAATTGAGCCAGCCATTAAGCCTGAAGTGCGGTTAGACCCAAACAAGATTGAGAACTGGGACAACGCCGCCATGGCCGCCGCGGTGCGCATGTTTGGGTCGCCTGAGGCGTATGAGTCGCAAATTGACACGCTCAACAGCGAAATTCAAAACTCAGTTGCCAGAAAAACAGACCTCATTCTTTCTGAAGCCTCAAAGAATTTTTTGAGCAAAATTGCGGAACTTGGCGATTCCAGCGCCGACACCAAGGGAAATAGCAGCAGCAATGGCGTCGGTGGCAGCATTGGCTTTGGCGGCTTCGGACTGGGTGGAAATTTCTCGAACTCAAGCGCGAGCTTTGAGCAGGCGCTGCGCACTGCGGTGCGCAAAAACCAAGACACTGCGGCAAATGAAAGCGCGAGCGGAAGCACAGAAATCATCGACGAAGCCTTTGGCGACCACGTTCTTGAAGACCTTGGCGGCAAACTGCGGTTCATTCCTGCCGTAGCCATCAGTGTGAAAGCGAACATCGACAAAATTCAACAGGCCGCGGCATCTTCTGCCAACACTGACTTGGGCAACATTGTGGTCGAGAAGAAAGAAATTTCGGCTCAATTCGCAAAACGCGAACAGCTCTCTGTCGAATTTCTGGTTCGGTGCGAGTCGGGCAGCGTGAACGAATTTTCGGAGTATATGTACATCGACCAAGCCGATTGGTACCAAGCCGACGCGGGTGCGAACCTGTGGACCGCATTGAACGCAGGTATCAAGAAAAAACTCTATGGCGGCTCATGCCAAAGGGTTGAAGTGTTGGCCAACTACACAGGTGCCGCGGCAAATGCAAACATGGTCCCTCCAACCATCACCTTCGTTGTTGTTGGTCGTGTTGTAGGAGCCACTCCAACGGAACCGGGCTCGGTCGCCTTTCAACGTCTTGAATTGAAATCGACAAACGTTGGCGTGAAGAATTCGTCAGCCGCAAAAATTCTAGAAGCGCCCGAGGGCAAAGCCTTCTCTGACATTCTCATCGAGCCCTGATTCAGGCCATCAGAACGGATCGAACCCGAAGGAGCAAACCTGTGAAAATGAGTCGTTCCCTCTCTGTACGCCTTTTTTCTCTTTCTTCCGCACCCGTCGCACTTGCGCTTTTGGGGGCCTGCGGTTTCGGTGAGTTTTCATCGAACACATCGGCCGTCAAACCTCCCACGACGCCGTCGGCCTGCAAAAACTTGAACGTCAGAAATGAACCCTGGGCCACCAAGGTGAAAAGCGACACCGAACAAGTGAACAATGTTTTGCGGGGAAACAGAGAGGCGCAAGATGCGCAGAACGCAGCTCAGAGCAAAGAAAAGAAGCAACAAATTGGCAGCGACACCTCGACCATTGGCTTGAATGAAACGGAGGATGCTGCTCAGCAGGCACAAAAAGACGCCGCTCAGCAAGCTCTGAATCAGAAATATTCCGACTGCGCCGACGCCCATTCGCAGCAGAACGCGCAATATGTGCTCGACAACACGAAAGTGCCAACAACCTGTAAAGAGCTTCCTGGCCTCGCTGGGTGCCCCGACGTTCCGGCCGCCTACGCGTACAAAGGCCCGGAGTTTATGATGCCCATGCCGACTTTGAACGGAAGGCCCATGACCGCAGACGAAATCAATGCGTTTCTGAGCGCTCGGGGCTTTCAAACGATTTCAGCCGCTCAGATGGCCGAAAATCTCGCGACAAAAATGAAGAACAACTCATCGTTTGGAAAATGCGCTGGCTCTACAGTGAACCGAAGCCGCATGACTTCGATGTCGGACAGGGCCAAAATTGAGGGGCTCAATCGGCCCGTGAACTGCAATGAAACCGGACGAGCCACTCCATCGGCACCAACAAGCAGCACGACAACCACCGCACCGGCCACCAGCACTTCGACCACGACAACCACCGCACCGGCCACCAGCACTTCGACCACGACGACGAAAAAGTAAGGGAGCCGCGCTCATGGCAACACGTCGAGGGAACCACTCCGCTGCTGTCAGCTCGGCCTGTGCCGTGGCTTTTGCGGCACTGGCCGTTGCACCCCTCCTTGTGGGGTGCGGCCGAAGCTCGTTCGCTGGAAAGGCGGACCCCACACCCACGCCAGAACCCACAGAGCCTCCGCCTCTGAGCGAGACCATGGGGAACAACGGTTCCGACGCTGCCAGCATCACCACAGAAGGCGGTTTAGAGTCGCTCGACAAAGGTGGCACAGCCTCGGGCACCACGGAAATTGGCGTCACCACGCGAGCGGAGTCGCCGAAATCGTTGGGAGGCACACCCATTCCGAAACTCGGAGCCGGCAACCTCGGGGTGAAGGCCGTCACACCCTGCCCTGCAAACCACGTTCGCGTGTCCGACACCTGCTTGGCTGCTCTTCCCCTTTACAAATGGACCATGGGGTCGAAAGAAATTGTGTCGGTGCTTGTGAACGACGCCTGCACTCAAGACTCCGATGCCGCCTGCCAAGGCATGCGACTGCGCAGCATTGGTTACACTTATGCGGGCATCGCCGGTTACGTTTTTCCGGAGTCCTCCAGGGACGCCGTGGTGGCTGCGGGTGTCACACCCTTGCGGGTGGTGGTGTGCCACAAGCTCCAGTTCGGGTCCGACACTCCCGATGCCCTCTATCCGAACCCGACGTCGACAGAAGTCAGCTCGTTTGGCACCCGCTGTTCTTCCGGCACCGAAAGCTTTCTGGTGTCGTCGGCGGCGCGTGCGGAATTCCGCGGGCTTGTGTCGCTTGAAAGCCAGCAAACGGTGGGCTACATTCGCCAGCCATGAGGCTTTTGCACACATCAGACTGGCATCTCGGACAAACGTTTTTCGGGGAGTCGCGGGCGGCGGAGCACGAAGCCTTCCTGCAGACTCTTGTTTCTTTTTGTGTCAGCGAATCACCCGACGTCCTTTTGCTGTGTGGTGACGTGTTCGACACCATGAACCCGAATGCCGAGGCCGAAGAGCGGTGGTACGGGTTTCTGGCGTCTTTGGCCGAGCGTGCTCCTCACGTGCGCCTGCAGGTGATTGCCGGCAACCACGACTCTCCGGCACGGCTCGCTGCGCCCTCGGCTCTCGTTTCGCGGATGTCGAAAAACGGGATGGAAATCCATGCCCGCGCGGCGTTTCTTGCAGAGTCCTCTGAGGCCGAATGTGAGGAAACCCCGTTTCGCCGCCTCGACCCCAGCGTGCACTTGCGCCGCCTGCGCGGCACGAGCGGTGTTGAAGTCTGCCTTGCTTTGGTGCCTTATCTGCGCCCCTCCGACGTTCCCACGGCCTACGGTGTCGAGGGTTCCAAACCCTTGCAAGAATTCATTGCTGCTCTATACCTGGCGCTCGCCGATGACGCCAAGCGTCTTTTTCCAGGAATGCCACTCGTTCTCACGGGTCACCTTTTCGCCGCAGGCGGTTTGGCCTCGGAACATTCAGAGCGAAAAATACAGCGCGGAAATCTTGAAGCCCTTCCTGTCGAGGCTCTGGCAGAGCGTTGCAGTTACTTTGCGCTGGGGCACCTGCACCGCGCCCAAGCCCTCGGGCCCGAAGGCCGTGTGAGGTACTGTGGTTCACCGATTCCTCTGTCCTTCTCGGAAGCCGATTATGCGCATCAGGTTCTGCGCGTCGACATCGCGGCCCAAGGAAGTGCTGTGGTCACACCCTTGCCGCTCCCGCGGGCGCGTCGGCTCGTGCGCTTGCCGCGCTTTCACGCGCCTCCGTCGGAAGTTCTTGCCGCCTGCGACGCCCTCAACGTCGACGCAGGCGAACTTGCTCCGTTCGTGGAAGCGCGCGTCGCATTGGAATCGCCCCAACCCGGTTTGCGGCAAGACATTGAACGGCGCCTGCTCGCGCGTGGTGCAAGGCTCATTCAGTATTCCGCCGTTCGAGACGCGCTCGTTTCGCCCTCAGAAAAAACTGCGGACCGCGAAAGACCTTCTTCGCTTGCCGATTTTTCCGCACTGGAGATCTTCGAGCGCTGCTACAAGGCAGAGTTCGGACAGCTGCCCGCGCCTTCCCTGCAAGCCACATTTCTGGAATGTGCCGACCTCGCCAGCAGCCTTTCTGTTGACGGAGTGCAGAAAGCTTGAAAATTCTGCACATCCGGGGCCGGAACATGGCCTCGCTTCCCGAGTTTCACCTCGACCTCGAGCGAGGCCTTCTTGCGGAAGCGGGAGTCTTCGCCATCACAGGGCCCACCGGCGCCGGAAAGTCGACCCTCCTCGACACCTTGTGCCTCGCATTGTTCGACAGGGCTCCGCGGTTTGAATCGCGCTCACGCTCCACTACGCGCGAAGGCCTGACCGAATCCGACCCGCGCAACTGCTTGCGCCGTGGTGCCGCGCAAGGCCTTGCGGAGGTCGTCTTCCGGGGCCGGGAAGGCTACGTTTACAAGGCGACGTGGAGCGTGAAACGCGCGTACTTGAAACCCGATGGACGCCTGGGCGCCTCCACACTCGCTTTCGAAAACCTCACCAAGGCGGTGAACCTCACGGGTGCTGGAAAGAAAGAAACACTCGAGACCATTGAGCGCGCGCTGGGTTTAGGATTCGAACAGTTCTGTCGTTCCGTGTTGCTCGCGCAAGGAGAGTTCGCGCAATTTTTGCGAAGTGCTCCCAACGAAAAGGCGCAGCTGCTCGAAAACCTCACGGGCACTGGTGTGTTCGGTGAAATTTCCAAAACCGCGTTTCGCATTGCCCGCGCACACGCCCTTGAGGTCAAAGCGTTGGAAACAGAAGCGGCTGCTCTGGAGGCCTCGCTTGGCGAATGGGGCGCAGGAGACGCTTTTGAAGCTTGTGAAAAGGGTGGTCTTGACGTTCATGTTAAAGCCGTTCAGGACGCTCTCGATGCGCACGAATTTCAACTTTCCGCCCTCGATGCTCAACGCCAGAAAGACGAAATCACTTTAGCGAAAATCGAAAACCGACACGCCCTCGTTGTCCGAGAAGCAGGCCTCCGCGCCGAACTTGCCATGCTGGACGGCCGCCAGCGCACTGCGCAAGAGGCCCTTCTTTGCGCAAACACAGCACTCAGCACAGCAAAGAGTGAGCTCGACCTCCAGGAAAAAGAGCACTCCCTGCACCGAGCCGTGGCCGAGGAAGCCAAGGGCCTCGAAGCGGCACTTGCGGCGTGTGAAAGCACGCGCACACGCCTCGCTTCCGAAGCCCGGCGGCTCGCTGACGATGCCGCCCGCGCGCGAGCGGAAGAAGCCACCTTGGCGTCTCTGGCAGAGTTCGTTTCCTCCCCGTCACTCGAAGGTTCACTTGCCGCAGGCGCACATGCCGCAGGCGCAAATGTCGAGAGTGCAAGCGCACACCCTCTGCTCACCCCCCTTGTCACAGCAGCGCAAAAACGCAGGCGCCAGGCCGCACTTCTTGCCCAGGCGGAAGAAAGTGGACTCCGCCTCCGAGAAACCTGCGAAAGGGCTGGCGCGTCGCCTTCCGCCTTGGCCAAACCTGCCGAAGGGGCAAGGCTCCTTTTGGAAGAAAGAGAGTCGCTCGAGTCCCTTTTGAAGGGGCTCGACTCCGCTCATGACGCTCTGCACAAAGCACGTGAATCGAGGTTGGCTCGCTCAATAGCCATTCACGCCTCCGCGCAAGAAGAGGCGCGCGCTGTCGAAGGTGAGCGGGCCCTGTTGGGCGCGCGAGACGCACTGGCACGGGCCGAAGGAGACTGGAGCATTGCACTCCAACACGATGACATCCGCGCACGAAGGGGCCTTTTGAAGAAAGGCGCCCCTTGCCCTCTGTGTGGCGCTCTCGAGCACCCGGCAGTCGACCACCCCATTTCTCACAAGAATGATCACGGCGCAGAGAGCAGCGAATCACACGGAACACCTCAGGCGTCACTCACCGCCCTTCTCGACAAAGAACGTGTTGCCGCGGCGCGGCGTGTGGAAGACCTCTCGCGCGCCACCGCAGCGGCTCGCGCCCAACTTCCGAGTTTGCAAAAGGAGCAGGACTTCCAGGCCTCGCAAGAAGCAGTGGCAAAGGCTGCATTGGCACGCGTCCTGGAGCAAACGACACAAACTTCACCTGCGTGTCCTGAACCGTTCAAGGAACAGGCCTTGGCCTATGTGCGTGCCTGCGCAGAAAGGGTTGGCCAAGAAGGCGAAATCGTCGGTTCACCTTGTGACGTGCGCCCCGGTGTGCGCACGCGCCTCGCTGAAGTCAACGCCCTTTTGCCGCTTCTGTCTGCGCTCCAAGAGTCCCGTGCGACCTACCAAGAGCGCAAGACGGCCCTGAAAGACGACGAGCGCCATGTGGCCGAAACCGCCGCTGCGGTGCGCGACCAGGCCATGGCGGCACGCCAGGTAGCCCTGCGCACGGCCGCCTTCGCGGCAGAAGAACTCGCCCGATGCGCGTTGGAACGCACCCACCTTGAAAAGGAAACAGAAAGCCTCCGAGAGGCGAGAGCGCGGCTGCCTGCAGACGCCCCCTTGGCATTCCAATCCGCCGAAGCAAGGCTCTTGAAAGCGAAGCGTGTCCTTGCAGAAGCTCAAGATGTTTCTTTGGCAGCAGCGGCTACGGCGGCGAATTTAGAAGGAACGCGCGAGGAAAAGCAGCGTGCCCTGGCGAGCCTCGTTCACGACATCCAAGAAGCCGCTCTCGACGATTCTGAGCGAGGTTTCGGCCACGGTTCCCCAGAGTCGCTTCAAACTTCGCCAGAGGCACTCGCAGCGGGCCTCCAGTCCCAGGCACATGCCCTTCGAGCCCACCTCGATTCCACACGAGAACGCGCCCGCGCGCTTTCGGTAGAGTGTGGCCGCCTTGCGGCCAAACGCGACGCCCTTGCGGAGGGCCAGCACCGCCTTGCCCTCCTCGGTGAAAAGCTCTTTGGCGCGCGCGAAAAATCGGCGCGCTGGGAAGCGTTGTCGAGTGTTATAGGCTCCGCCGATGGCGCCCTGTTTCGACGGAAGGCGCAAAGCATTACGCTCGCTTTCCTTGTGGAAGGCACAAATGACACGCTGGAACGACTCTGCCCAAGGTACCGACTTCTTCGCACCGAGGGCGGTGAACTCGATCTGCTGGTCAGCGACACGTGGATGGACGGCGCGCCCCGCAGTGTCTCGACACTTTCGGGCGGAGAAACATTTCTTATTTCCCTCGCACTCGCCCTGGGGTTGAGCCATCTTTCGTCACGTCACGTGTTTCTGGGAACCCTGTTTGTGGACGAAGGCTTCGGCACGCTCGACCCCGTGACGCTGGAAACCACCCTCGCCATGTTCGATGCGTTGCAGTCCGATGGGCGTCAGGTGGGCCTCATTTCCCACGTCACAGGCCTTGCGGAACGTTTGGGTGCACGGGTGGTGGTGACGCCGCAAGGCCAGGGTGCGAGCGTCCTTACTGTCGAGGACTGACTTCGGCTGCGGCGCGTTCAAAATGCCTGTTGTAACTTGCGCCATTGAGGCTTCGCACGTGAACCAGAAATTCCGAGGGAAGCTTGCGATCGACAGGAATGTCGACCTCGAAGGAGTCGGAGCGGTTCACACCGCACTCTTGTGGGTCGTCGACGATTTCCGCCGTAGGCTGGACAACAAGAATTTCTTTTTGAGCGTTCACCATAATTTCTTTGACTTTCATACAGCCAATGAACATGAGCGGAAACCGACCGCGGATGCGGAGAATTTGTTCTCCACCCGACACAACCGCTGGCAAGAGTTCAGCAGAATCCACAGGGGCGTAGAGAAAGTCGTCTGGCGATTCCGTTGTCGCGTTGGCCACGCGAAAATCCACCGGCGCCGTGGTGCGGGACACGTCTTGCAACACGCTGTAGTTGCCCGCCTTCAAAAGCCCGAGTTTCACGGGGCTCGTAAAAGGAATGCGCATTTGAAGACAAGGACCCGGATAAAGGAGCGCGAACGCTTGCACCAGAATTTCGCCTTGTTTCGTTCCGGGGCGTGAGCGGACCTCTTGAAGCTTGTAGCAGGTGCTGGGAAGGTGACCATGCACAATGACTTCCACGTCATCGTTGTCATCGAACCCATTGGGCACGTAAACCGCTTGCGCTGGCAAAGGAACAACGCGTGGCAAGGTGGGACGCGCAAAAGCGCTGGGGGATATGGCAAAAACCAATGCCGCACAGGCGCCGGCGCCCACAAACCTAGTGCTGAAGAACTTTTGGATGCTCTGCATATTGGCACTCCTAAAAAAGTAAGGAAGGAAGGAACGCGGGGACGAGGGCACTGCGACGGTCTGAGTTGGAAATGGGTTTGCAATGGTCATGCCAAGCGAGGTTACGCTGCGAATCAGGCTCGAAAGGAAGCACTTCGCATGCCGCGCCCAGGAAGGACTAAAAAGAAGACGTGTCGGGGCTGTGCCAGGGGACTTTACGTCCCTTTTCACGGGACGCAAAGTCGCCCTGGTGATCGCCACAACGGGCAATTGAAGGAACGGTCGACTCCGGGTAAAGAGTCGACGGCATGCCTGTGCAGGAAAAAACGTGCGGTGGGTGTCACCCCGAATGGGTCACACCACTTTGAACTTGGAGCCCACAATCGATGTCATCGCGTTTTTCGGTAGAAGCCCTTGCGCGCCTTATTGAAGACGACCTCAAAGGGATGTGGCTGGCCGAAGGCGACTTGAGCGAATGCCTCGAGGCCCATGCCTACCCAACGGTGGCCGGAGGCAAACGCATTCGTCCCCTGCTGGTGCTTCTTGCGGCCGCCGCTTTTGGAGGCGAAGAGGCCCTTCGGCGTGCACGCCCCACGGCGTGCGCGCTCGAATGTGTGCACACTTACTCTTTGGTGCACGACGACCTGCCTTGCATGGACAACGATGCGCTTCGGCGTGGCCGCCCCACGACCCACATCATTTATGGGGAAGCCAAAGCGTTGCTCGTGGGCGACGGTCTGCTCACCCACGCCTTCACTCTCGTTTCGAGCCGAGGTCGCAGCGCCCCTTGGCTCGAAACTCTCTCGTCGCGGGAAGAAGCCTGTGACGTTGCGGAGACGCTCGCAGCCGCGGCTGGCCCCTATGGCATGGTGGGTGGGCAGTGGCTCGACATCGCTGCCACGGGCCATGCGAACAAAGACCAGCGCCGCGGCACTCTGACCCCAAAAGATTTTCGAACAGTGGAAAACATCCACCGCTTGAAAACGGGACGGTTGCTGGGTGCCGCGCTCGAGTGCGGGGTTGTTCACGGCATCGCGCACCTGCGCGCATCCCTTGAGCCAGAAACATTTGAACATCTGCTGAGCAGCGCGCGCGAAAAGGCGCGACTTGCCGGAGAACTCACCGGCGTCGCGTTCCAAATCGTCGACGACATCCTCGATGTCACTCACACGAGCGACGCCTTGGGAAAAACCGCAGGCAAAGACCTCGAAACCGGTAAGCTCACCAGTGTTTCGACGCTGGGGCTTGAGGGTGCTCGTGCGCAGGCAGTCGCCTTCACAGCGCAAGCACAGAAGGCCCTTTCAGAGCTTCTTGCGCTGGCGCCAGCGAGCAGAAAAACACCTCATGGCGCAGAGCGAATCTCGCCTCAAGGCACCACAAGCGGCGTCGCACCCCACTGTGCCAACCTTCTGAAGCAGACCCTTGAAACCATGCTCCAGCGAGAAACCTGAAGCGATGAGTTCCTTCAACAAAGTTCACCCCCCGCGCAACCAGATTCCACGCGGCCGCGTCATCGGCTCAAAATGGACATCCCGCACCGAACGTGAGGGTTGGGTTCACTTTCACGTCATCACTCTCTCGCATGACGAAGGCGGCTACAGGGTCGAGCTCGCCGCATCCTGCGAAAGAAAGACACGCTTCTGGGTTGATCTCGAGGAGCTGAAGAACCCCGGTGCATGGGCTCCTGGGTGGGTCAAAAATGCGAAGACCTCGGAGTGAGGTCTTCGTTTCTTGGTTGGGCATCGGCATCGTTTTAAGTCAGAGACTCCTCTTCAGTTCCCCTCGGTCGCCAGGCAGGTTCCTGCCCAAATTTCATTGTATCCATTGAACCGAGCGACGAACGGACGCCACGAGGTTCCAGCCGGGCACTGGCCGCGCTGCGAGATGCCACCGAGTGACGCGTGTTCGCATGCTGTTTTATTGTGTGAGTAGGCGCACAGACCCGTCCATGCGCCCTTTGCGCGTACGACGCGAGGGCCATCTGCCTGCGCCACGCACGCAGCGGCCCAGTGTTCGTTCATGCCATTGTAGCGTGCGCCGAAGTGCGTGAAGACGAACCCGGCCGGGCAGCTCTTGTCGGCACGCATGGGGAAGCGGACTTCTTTGTCACACGAGCTTGCATTGTGTGTGTAGACACACAGCCCGTAAACGCCCCCTGCGCGCGCAAAGTCGAGGGGCTTTGCACCTTGCTCCGCAGAAGGTGCGCCTCCACGGAGGCAGGCCGCACTCCACGCCTCGTTGCGCGCATCGTTGTCGCCCAACTGAAGCCGTGCGCCCACATGCACCCGCTCGAGGCCCGCCGGACAGACGCCAGAAGACGACATGGGAGAAGCGACGCCGTGCTCACACACGTTCGGCGTGTTGTGCCAGGAGCCACAAAAGCCCTGCCACTCGCCTACGAGTGGCGCTGGAAGCGGAGGCGGGGGAGTGCGCGCAATGAGCAGCCCCACCGGGCCAGACGTGGGAAGTGCTGTCGCAGGGGCGGTGGCGTCGGAGGACGCCGTTTTCAGAGCGTCCAAAACACCGGACTCTTCGGAAGAGGGAGAAGGTTCCACACGCACGTCGCCCGTGCGGGGGGGTTCGGCCGCACGCCTCCCCACATCGGCGTCTGGCGCGGGGCTCGCAACGGGCCCCACTGTTTTGCTGCGTCCCTGGAAACCCTGATCCGCACAGGCCGAAGCCGTGGCTAAAATCAGACCCGCTTGCATTGCCCGGCCAAAAACACGCACAAAAAAAATCCGAGACATGGGAACACCTCCGCCCTACCAAACGCATCGACGTATCGGCACATCAACAGCAGAATGTGAGCCGCTGTGAAATTGCATCGACTATGTCCCGCCTTAGCCTTGCAGCGATTCTGTCTCCCTCGGGGAGCGGGTTTAGAATCGCGACGATTTCCCGAGGGTTAGGCGTATCTTCCTGAAATCTCAGGAGGAGCGCTCATGACGGCGAGGGAAGGCTGGTTTGTGTCCAAGAACGATCTTTCAACGTACTCGGTAATCGACGAATTCATCCAGGGAAGAATAACCCGAAAGGCTGCGGCAATGATGCTAAGTCGATCGGAAAGGCAGATCTCCCGCCTTGCCTGCGAGGTCAAGAAGAACGGGCTTCCCGGCGTCTTTCATAAGAACCGCGGTCGTGCGCCGCATAACAAAACAGATCAGGTTACGAAACGACGGGCGACGAACCTCGCTGCGGAAAAGTATTTCGATTTCAATTTGGCTCATGCCCATGAAAAAATCTGCGAAGAAGTCGGGCTGAAACAAAGTTACGAAACCTTCTGGCGATGGTGCAAAGCACGGGGTATCGCCAAAAAGAAGTACAGGCGCAGACACTGCGAAAGGCAAGCGCGCACCCGGGTTCCCTGTGAAGGGATTCTGATCCAGTTCGACGGTAGCCACCACAAATGGAACAACGTCGACACCTGGGTTCTCATCGGAGGAATTGATGATGCCACCTCGAAAGTCGTTGGCGCGAAATTCTGCAGTGGTGAAACGACGCTCGATTCGATGGCCGTTCTCAGGCTCATCATCGAAAACTACGGAGTCCCCTCCCTTTTGTACGTAGACAAGGCGGGGATTTTTGGAGGCGGCAAGAGGCACGGGTTTGCACACTTTGTACATGCGTGCGACGAGCTCGGTATCAAAATAATTTTCGCACATAGCCCACAAGCGAAAGGACGCATTGAGCGGCTTTGGAACACGTTTCAAGACCGCCTCATTCCTGAGATGCGTCTGCGCGGTGTCAAAACCATGAGAGAAGCCAACGACTTCATGCATAGAGAGTTCATTCCGAACTGGTTCAATTCGAAATTGGCCGTCCCTGCGCAGGACCCTTCTCTACGCTGGCGCGAAGCGCCAGCTGCAAAACTCTTGGATCACATCTTTACAACCGTCGAAACCCGCCAGATTCGGAATGATCTCACCATCAGCTTCAATGGCGACTTGATGCAGCTGACCAGCTCTAAAGTCGGTCTCCTTCTCCCGGGGCGCACCGTTGAAATACGCTCGTATCCGAATGGAAAAACATGCGTGACCTGCCTAGGAGAGGAAGTAACGCTAAAGCCTCTCAAGAAGCCCTTCAGAACCCGGAATTCCGCCTAATGAACAAGCACCCGCCCTATGTGAGGGCGGGGCATCCCCCCTCGCGCCAACGCCCCCGAGG
>JADCJN010000153.1 GCA_020247005.1 Silvanigrellales bacterium | reverse complement strand
TCATGGCAAAGTTCGGCGAGGATCCACCCTCCGACGATGAGTTTCCTACGACAACCGCATAGGACTCCAACCGAGAAACTGGGACCTCACACCGTGAGCGTGTTGCCAGCAACCGTGGCCGTGAACATCTCTGCCACCGCGTTGCCCGCCGTTGGCGTCGCGAGCACGAAGTCGGTGGCCGAACAGGCCACGCCGAACGCCTTTTCGCCGTAGTCGGAGATCGTAAGACCGACAAGCGAGTCGACCTCGTAGCCACCGGTGCGGAGTGCGATGTCGCGGTTGAACGTGAAGGTGATTTTGCCTTCGGCGTCGGGCAGCAAAATGCCGCCAGCGGTGCGGCCCGAAACGTACGAGAGTTCAAGCTTGTTGTTTACGGCGTCGCCAAAGGCCACAATTGTTGTGAAGGGATCTTGGTCATCGCCGGCCAATGCCTGGGGTGCACCCACCACGAACGGAGCTGAGGTTTGGAAGCCGTCGGTGAGGCGGCCTGCTGTCGCATCGGTCAAGCTGGGGTGATAAACCACGGCCTCGTATTTGGCGCCGAAAACGAGATCGGCGGCCTTGAATGTGGCCACGCCGTTTTTGTCGGTGGTGCCCGAAAGCGTGTTGTTGGAAATGTTACGCACCTGCCCGGGTGTAAAAGTGTCTTCCGCCGAAACGGTGTTGGAGCCGCGGGAAATGGGCTTGAGAAAAATTTTGGCCGAAGCAATGAATTTGTCCGCGTTGCGCACTTTCACTTTGTAGTCGCCCACAAGTTGTTTTGTGGGGAAAACAACGATGTTGAGCGCTTCAACGGGTGTCGTGTAGAACTTCTGAATGCTGTTGCCCGAGTTGAGTGGCACGTCGCGTGTTCCACCGGCGGAAATGGCTTTTTCGTCCACGAAGTAGGTTTGGTAGCCGTCGAGCTTCACGTAAATGGGGAAGCCTTCACCCAGCGGCACGCCGCAAAGGGAATATTCGCCCACAACGTCGGTGGCGACGTCGGTGGCAACCGTTGAAAGAGCGGTTGCGCCACGAGCGCCTGCGGGGGTCAGAGCAAAAAGCTTTTTCGAAATGTCGCCCTTCAAATCAACCCGCTTGCCTGTGAACCCATCGGTCACGACACCCATGAAACACCCTCGGCCCTCTTCGTCGCCACTGGGAGTTGTTCCAAGATTGTCGGTTGTCACCTTGCCTGTATTTTCATCTTTTCCACAGCCGGCAAAGGCAAGAAGAGCAAAGGCAGCGGACGACGCAAATGGAAATGGACGACGCATAGAGCGATTCCTTCATTTTTGAGGGATGGATTTGGAATTTGGAACGTTACCACGCTATACCTGATGGCACTCGACCACAAGAATCCTCCTCCAACTTCGCGATGCGTCCGCGCATCCTGAAAGGTGCCGTCATGACTCGTTCCGTTCGAGTTCCGCTTTGTTTCTTTTTATTGGGACACACCTTGGTTGCGCAGGCGCAAAGTAACAATTCAGACGAAACGTCAACAGCACCTGCGACCGCACCTGCGACTGCACCTGCGACCGCACCTGCGACCGCACCTGCGACCGCACCTGCGATTGCACCTGCGACTGCACCTGCGACTGCACCTGCGACTGCACCTGAGGCCACTCAGGAAACACCCGCAACGGAATCTGTCACCAAGCCTGCTGGGGAAGAAACACCTCCTCCTTCGCCCGAAGTGACACCTTCATCTGAGGCTTCGAGCGTCTCGAACGCGTCGCCTTTGGTCGCGGGCCCCGTGACGCGCGCGCTGACCTTGAACCTCTTTTCCGGCTCTACGCAATGGACCCGCCGCACGTTGAAAGCGGGCGACGAGTCGCAAGAAAAGTTTTCGGCAACAGATTTTGGTTTTGTGAGCCCTGGCAGCACGCCTTCGGCGCCCGTGGTTGAACTTGCGTTTCTGACCCCCACTCTTGCTGTCCGCTTGGGCCTCACTCCCACCTCGGAAGTCTTTGTTTCGAAAGTGGCCGTGGGTGTCCGCCAGGAAGCGTTGGAAATCGGAGCGGCTCTGCAAGGGGCACGCCTGAGCGCCAGCGAAAACGAGCCTGCCTTTTCGGGCAAAACGGGACTCACTGTCCATGCCTTTTCCATCGCTCCCTACGCACGCTGGCAGGCGGGCGCTCTGGAGGCTCTTGCAGAAGTCGGCTATGAGCGTCGCTTCATGCAGTCATCGAAGCAAGATGCCGTGTACACGAATACCCGCGGCAATGGGCTGTTTGTCGACCTTTCGGCGCGCTATGGCATTGCGCTCTTGGGCGATGCCGTCTTCTATCTTGTGGGCGCAGGCTACCGTTTCGCTTACACGGCCTCTTCGCGCTTCCCTCTCACGGACTCCGACGTTTCCGTTGAAGCCAGCGAATCGGTGCACGCGTTGACGTTTGAACTTGCGACGCTGCGTGCGACGTTCTGACCATCCCTCAGGCAGACGCTCAGGCTGACGCTTCACTCACGAAGGGAAGCGTCACATGCGGTCGGGTGCGGGAATGCCGAGAAGTGCCAAGCCTTCTTTCATGGTGGCTGCCGCGGCCTCAACCAATGCCAAGCGTGAATCGCGAGTGTCGCCCTCCGCCGTTTTGATGGGGCAAGCATCGTAGAAGCGGTTGAAGGCCTTGGCCACGTCGTGGAGTGCTGCCGCCACAATGCTGGGCCGAAGTTCCTGCGCGGCCTTAAGGCAGTTGTCGTGGAACCGGCCCAGCGTGAACAAGAGGTCTTGTTCCTGGGGCTCGTTGGCAACGAAACGCAATGACTTCGACGCGCGCCCTTGTTTTTCAAGGACACTGCGGCAGCGCGCATGCACATATTGAAGGTAAGGGCCTGTGTCGCCGTCGAGTCGCAGCCACTCCGCCTGCACGAAATTGATCTGCGTGTTGTTGTCGACTTTTAGCATTCCGTATTTCAGGGCGCCTATGGTCACGATTTCCGCGGTGCGACGGATGTCTTCGTCGGACCATTGTCCGCGGTACCGTTCCAAGTAGTCGGCAATGACCTTGGCTTCCATGTCGCGTCGCAAATCCATGAGCTTAAGCCCATTCAACGCACGCGAGCTGAAAGGAACGCCGTCGGCGGTGTTCACGGTTTCGTAGGAAAGGTGAACACTCTGCGCGGCCTGCGGGTAGCCCATGAGCTCCGCGGTTTTAAAGAGCTGCTGAAAGTGGAGCTTTTGTCTGGCATCCACCACATACACCGAGCGTGTGACCGCGGGGTCTTCGAATTTCCGTCGCAAAAGTTCAAGGTCTTTTGTGATGTAAAGACCGTTACCATCGCTTTTCAGGAACATGGCGAAGCCGAGTTTCCAGGGGGAAAGATCGATTCCCACTGCGCCTGCATCTTGCTTGAAAAAGCCTTCGGCGAGCTTTCGACGCACGAGCGCGGCGGAAGGCTTGTCGCATTCGCTTTCCGTATACCAAACGTCAAACGAGACGCCGAGCCACGAGTAAACATCGCGCATGTAGTCGAAACTCCACTCGCGTGTTGTTTTCCAGAGGTCGTACATGGGGCCGTTTTCGTCGTGCAATTCTTTCAGGATGCCGGCAATGACAGCGCGGTTTTCCACTTCCTTGGGTGTGCCCGTGTCGGCCTTTATGGCCTCGTCGGCCTTCACGTAGGTTTCGCCTAGCCAGTCGGCGCGGTTCGAATCGGGGAGCTTTCCCCCAGCAGGAAAGTAACGTTCTGAAAGGTACCAGAGGGTTTTCGCGATGTGCGCGCCGAGATCTCCAGGATACGTGGCCTTGACAACCGCATGGCCCGCGCGTGCGAGGAGGAGTGCCACGGCGTCGCCAAGCACGATACAACGCAAATGGCCTACGTGCATGGCCTTGTGCGTGTTGGGCTGCGCATACTCCACCACGATTTTCTCGGATGCCGAGGGCTTGACGAGGGGAGCCGAGGCGGCTCTGCCGTTCTCGAAGAGCGCGCGGAGCGCTTGGCCATACTCCGAAAAGTTCGCGTGAAAATTGAGGTAGCCCCCCGCCGTGTCGACTCGAGAAAGGAGCGTGGGGGCCAGTGCGCGGATGCGCGTGGCGAGTGCCGCGGCGATGGCGGGTGGAGGCGCCTTCAAGGCTTTCGCAAAGGGAAAGCAGGGCAAGGCCGCTTGTCCAAGGTCCGAGGAGGGAGGCGTCGACAACAAGGAAAGAAGGTCATCTTCCCCGCTCTTGGGAACGTCGGATTCCGAAACGCCCGCTTCTTTCGCCAAACCCAAAAGGGCGTCACGGAGTGTGCTCACGATGGCCGACCGGAAGGGGTCGCGGTAGGTGTCAGAGAAAGACTCGTGAGAAGTGACGAGAGACGACATGGGGTGGGAACCTCCAGGAGGGCAATGCGAGGCAAGGGTGCACGAAGGGGTCTGCGGCCGTTCAAGGCAAGACAAAAAGCCGCTCCCACGTGTATTCCCGCATCGCATACAGCGGGCCTTCTCCTCCCACAAGGCCCGTATGGGTGCTGCCGGCAAGGCCATGGAGAGTGGCTTCCGCTCGCCTTGTCAACGTGCCCCCGTAGGGCATGGCGTCTGCGCGCCAACTGGGAACCTCGTTCCAAAGAAGGGCATGGCATGCGGACGCTTCGAAGAGTGCCTTTGCCCGCTTGGAATCATACGTGTAGATGCTTGCATGGATGTTGGCGTCGACGGTGGCCAGCGCGGCCGCGAGAGTTTTCGTGTCGGCCGCTGCGGCCAAACGATGAATGCAGACAATCGGCCCAAAGGCTTCTTCCAGAAGCAGTTTTGGCATGCCCGTGTGCAGCGTTCCTTCGGCCAAGGGCGGCATGAAAACCAGCGTCGGGGGAATGTCCCTCGGGTCGGCGTTCCTCGCGACAGGCGAAGGAGGCGACCACACCGTAGCTCCCTTCTGAGTGGCATCGGCAAGCAGACTTGCCACTTTTTCTGCAGCGTCGAGCGACACCACAGGAGAACACAGAGTTTCCTCGTCCGCGAGGTCGTTTCGGTCGGCAAGTCGCGTTGCGGCGTCTTTCAGGTAGGAAACAAGGTCGCCTGCGACGTCGGGTTCCAGAAAGAGATGTTGAAGCGAAATGCAGCTTTGGCCACCCTGCGCGAACGCGCTGCGCGCGAGACTTTGGGAAATGAGCTCGAGTTCCCATCGGGGCACATCGTCGCAAAGCACGACGGCGGCCGTGGAGCCCAGTTCTAGCATCACTTTTCTGTCCCAAAACTTTTTTTTCAGGTGAAGGCCGACGCGCCTGCTGCCGGTAAAGGAAAGGAGCGGAAAAGGCACGCTTTCCAGCAGGGCTTCCGCCGTCTCGGGCTCCGACTGGAAGAGGAGGAAGGACTCTGTTGGAAAGCCGGCTTTCTCGATGCACTCAGCGAGCAGCTGCATGGCTTTTGGATTCTGAACAGGCCCTTTGCACACGAAGGGAATGCCCAGTGCCAGGGCCGGCCCTATTTTGTGAAGGGCAAGGTTGAGCGGAAAGTTGAAGGGCACGATGGCAAAGAGGGGGGCGCATGTGAAACGTTGAGCCATGGCCGCATGGGCGCCTTGGGCGGCATCGGAAAAGTCGAGGGCGCGGGGCTCCGCCAGGCGAACCAGGGCTTCTTCGGTTTTCTGTATGGTTTGTACCGATCGTCTTGCTTCCGTGCGACAGATGCTCACGGGGCGGTGGCCTTCTTCAGAAAGCAGTTTCACCAGGGTGTCTTCTTTTTCGGCCACGACACGCGCGAGGGCCTGAAGACGAGGCCGGCGTGAGGCCACCCACTGCGCATCGATACACCGTGCTTGAAAACTCCCATAAACACTCCGTGCCGAGGTCAGCAGGGCGGTGTCGAGATCGGTGTGCCTCGACTCCCGTGTGCGACCGGTGGCAGTATGAGCGGCGTCGATGAACATTGGGGGCTCCCGGATGCACGCCAAGGGAATGATTTTAGAACGGTATTATGCACAGCTGGCCGAGGGCGTGCAACGTTTCGCACGGCCTGCTTTGCAGACACATTTGCCATCAAGCGCCCTGACAACAGGCGCACGAGTGGACACGTCCTTGGCCGCAGACGCGAGCGCCCTTTGCGAGCCGTGCGGAGCGTGTCCACGAAAAGGCACGCAGGAAGATGTTCGGGGGTTTGCAACGTGTCCATCGCGCTGGGAGCAAAGGCCTCTCTTTGTTTTGGCCGATGTGCCCAGTATCGAAGACGAAGCTTGCGAGGGACTCCCGTTTTCGTCGGAAAAAGCGCCGTCTGCCGTGCTCGGAAGGCTGCTCGAGAAGTTGCCCCGAGGCCAAGATGCTCACCGTTCTTTTGCTCAAAAGTGCTTTCCGAAGAAGGGCCCCTTGCGAGGCGAAGCTCTGGCGTGCGCGCGCGAAGTGCTTTCGCGAGAGCTTGGGGTGGTGCAGCCGGAAGTCGTGCTGTGTTTTGGATTTCGGGCGCTCACAGGGGTGGCGGAGGCGCTGCGTTTGGGCGATGCCCAAACAGTGTCGCTTCTGAAAGCCGCACATCAGTGCGGATCTTGCGAGTTTCAGGCGCCTTGGGGAGCCGTGGCCGTGGTGGGGTTGCCCTCCGCGCTGGAGCTCGAACGTTTTCCGGAATGGCGCTCCGGTGTGTGGGAGCGGCTGGCGTTTTTGAGATGAGGGGAGCTCGCCCTGGCCTCGAAAAGAGAGGAGAAGAGGAGCGATGAGAGGGGTTGAGGCGGGTTGACCGTGGCTTTTGCACTGTAGTAAGTGTTGGCGTTCGTCCGCGTCGACTTCCCCTAAGCAGGCGCCTGCAGCCATCCAAAAAGAGAGAGCCCACACCGCATGAACAAGCACTCCATCGAAGAAGTGAACAGCACGCGCCGCAAGTTCAAAATCACTATCGGCAAGCCTGCCATTGCCGACGCCTTCAAGAAGGCCCTGTCGGAAATTCAGACCGGCGCCGAAATTCGTGGCTTCCGCAAAGGCAAAGCTCCCGAAGCACTCATCAAGAAATTTTACGCGGGCGAAGTGGCGAAGAAAGCCTACGAGCGCGTCGTCGAAGCGACTTACCAAGACACCATCAAGGAAGTTGATTTCCAAATTGTCAGCTACCCCATGATAGAGCCCGAAGGTCAGTTTCAAGAAAACGACGAATTCAGCTTTTCGGCCACGGTCGACATCAATCCGAAAGTCGAGATCACCGGTTACAAAGAACTCACGTTGAAACAAACGGAACCCGACGCTGATATCGACGAACAAGTGGCCAAGACCCTCGCGCAGCTGACACGCGACAATGGTTCTTACGACAAAGAACCAACCGGACGTGCCGCGCAAAAAGACGACTTCGTGAGCTTCGACTACTCCATGAAACTCGACGGCAAAGAGCTCGAGTCACGCGCGCGCAAAGATGCACGCATCCAGCTCGACGGCACGAACATCTCTGATATTGAGTCGAACCTCACAGGCCTCGTGCCGGGTCAATCGAAAACCTTTTCCGTGACTTTTTCAGCCGACTATCGCGACGAGGAGCTCCAGGGCAAAACCGTGGAGTTCGCGGCGACGCTCAAGAGTGTTGACCTCCTGAACGCCCCTGAAATCGACGACGCTTTCGCGAAGCGGTTCGGAGCGGAGACGGTCGATGAATTCAAGCGCAACATTCGCAACAGCCTTGCAAACATGCTTGAGCGCAACAAAATCGCTCAATTTCGTGACCAAATCATCGATCAAATTCTGAGCAAGAATGCGTTCGAAGTTCCCGAGAGCCTTGTTGAAGGCACCATTGATCGCGCTGTCGCCGAAGCCAATGGCCGCGTCGAGAAGAAAGCTCAACAAGACTCCAACGACGAACAGGTGCGCAATCAGTACCGTGAATGGGCCCTGAAGGAAGTTCGGGGAGTTCTGGCCCTGGGGCACATTGCACGAGCGGAAGGTTTGACGGTGGACGACAAAGAAGTGAGTTCGGAAATGGCGACTTTCGCGGCGCAAACGGGAGCTCGCGTCCAAGACCTCATTCGCCAATACGGAGCCCCCATTATTGAGGAGTTCCGCGGCAAGGTGCTCATCGACAAGGTTCTCAAGCATCTTATTGGGCTGAATAAAGTAGAGATCGCGAATTCCTAAGAAGACAGGGCCGCTTCAAGAATCCGCCGATTGCGGCGTCTTCGCCCCCCGGCGCTTTCCTCACGTACAGTAGTACGCTCCGGAAAGTCGCCGGGGGGACTCGACGGGCCCGCCCAGGGTTGCACTCGACGCCTTCTTGAGAGCGTCCAAGTTTTTTTTACTGGAATCGGGACGGAAATAGGCCCAGCGCGTATGTTGCGGTTACAAAGACGTAACAAAATGCGGGGTTGTTTTGATGAATACCACAGTTGCTTCGTATTGGCGAAAGATACGTGCGCCATGATAAGGGCGCCAAACCTTGCGGGTGAAAGTCCCGTCGACAAAGGAGTCACGACCATGTCGTAGCAAACATTGGGCGGCCCGACGTAAGGGAGGCCGTCAAGCGT
>JADCJN010000152.1 GCA_020247005.1 Silvanigrellales bacterium | reverse complement strand
TTTTCGAGCAGCATTTGTCACACGGGGGAACCGCCGTTTTGAATGTGTCTGACACGCATTGGCAAGACTTCGCGAAGGCAGCCGCGAAGCCACACGGGCACATGATTGGGTATGGCCGGCCCTCCGACGCCAAAGCCTTCTTCTCTGTGGCAGGAAAGAAGAACCCTTCGGCGCGTTACCTCGCCATAGCTCAGCGAACGACACACGCGAGTGGCGTCCGCGGTGTCTGGACACTCTCATCGGAACGGAATCGAATTTCTGAAGTGCCTTTCTCACTTCCGCTTTTGGGGGATTTCCAACACGAGAACGCAGCCGCCGCAGCCGCGTCGCTTGTGGCTTTGGGCTACCCACTGCAGCAAATTGCCAGCGCTTTGCAGTCCACGCGTCTCATTCCTGGACGATTGGAGCCGGTGCGACTCTTGTCTGACAACGCATCCGCGCAAGTAAAAGTGCCGAGTGTCGTAGTTGACTACGCACACACTCCTGACGCACTCGAGAAAACCTTGCAGACCTGTAGAGCGCTCTTGGAGCCAGGCGGGCGGCTCCTGTGTGTGTTTGGATGCGGGGGCGACAGGGATGTGGGCAAGCGCCCTTTAATGGGCGAAATTGCCGCGACGCTTGCCGACGCTTGTTACGTCACGAGCGACAACCCTCGCACCGAAGACCCGCAACGCATTCTCTCTGACATCGTCGCTGGCGTTCCCGACTCGCACAAAGTAAAAATAAGCGTGGATGCAGAGAGATCCCGAGCGATTGCAAAGGCCGTGGCCGACGCAGGGCCTGACGACCTGGTGGTTGTGGCGGGCAAGGGACACGAGGATTACCAGATTATGGGAACCGAAAAACTGCCCTTCAGCGACGTCGAGGAAGCCCGCAAGGCACTAGAGTCCCGGGCCACTCGGTAGACAGGAAAAGAGGCCACGCCCCTATGCTTTACGCCCTGTTCCAAAAACTCACCCAGTTCCAGTCGAGTTTCAACGCGCTGAGCTACCTGTCCAGCCGTGCGATTCTCTCGCTGCTCACCGCTATCTTCATTTCCATGGTTCTCTATCCACCGCTCATCAAATGGCTCCGGGCTCTGAAGCTCGGACAACCCATCCGGGAGCTCGGACCCGCCAGCCACATGGAGAAAAAAGGCACGCCCACTATGGGTGGCGTCGTCATCATTTTTGCCACGGTCGCTTCAGCGCTTCTTTGGATGGACCTCGGCAACCGCCACCTCTGGACGCTCGTCATTGTTTCTTTAGGTTTCGGTATTGTGGGTTTTCTCGACGATTATTTGAAAATCAGCAAAAAAAACCCCCAAGGCTTGGCCTCGCGCTGGAAAATGCTCGGGCTCGTGGGCTTTGGCGTGCTTGCCATTGCCTGGCATTTGTGGTCGGCAGCAAATCTTGTGCCCAAAATTCCATGGTACAGCGTTTCCACATTGAATATTCCCTTCGTGAAAGACTGGGTCGTCAACCTGTCTTACCTCTATGCCCCCTTTGCTCTGCTCGTTGTGACGGGCTCGAGCAACGCCGTAAACCTCACCGACGGCCTCGATGGACTCGCCATTGGCCCCGTGATCACCTGCTCTATTGCTCTGCTCGTGCTCAGTTACGTCACCGGAAACGTGGTGGTAGCCAAGTACCTTTACTACCACACCGTGCACGGCTCCGGCGAAATCACGGTGTTCCTCGCAGGCCTCATTGGAGCCTCTCTCGGGTTTCTTTGGTACAACACCTGGCCCGCACAAGTGTTCATGGGCGATTCCGGTGCGCTGCCTTTGGGAGGCATCATTGGCGCTGTGGCCGTCATCACCGGCCATGAAATTTTGCTCATCATCATGGGCGGGGTCTTCGTGGTGGAGGCTCTTTCGGTCATTATTCAGGTGGGAAGTTTCAAAATCCGCCAAAAGCGCGTGTTCCGAATGGCACCTCTGCACCACCACTTCGAAAAAGGGGGCTGGCCCGAGCAGAAAATTACGATTCGCGCTTGGATTCTCAGCTTCATGCTGGCTTTGTTTTCCATTCTCACGCTCAAGCTCAGGTGATTCTGCATGACCCACGTCGACGGCCCTATTTGGATCGCAGGCGGTGCACGCAGTGGTTGCGCGGCGGCCACTCTCCTCAAGCGCCATGGCTATGACGTCTTTCTTTCGGACGCCGGCACGCTTTCACAAGACTCTCGGGACGCTCTCAAAAAAGCGCGGATTCCATTTGAAGAGGGCGCACACAGCACCGATCGTTTTCTGGCGGAAGCCTCGGCACTTGTCGTCTCGCCCGCACTTCTGCTGTCAAAAGGCCTGCCCTTCGCGGCCAAAAGCGCAGGCATACCTGTCTTCGGAGAAATTGAAGTCGGATGCTGGTTCCTTCAGGGCCATGAAACCATTATTGGCATCACTGGCACGAACGGCAAAAGCACGACCACCGCATATACGGCGCAAGCCCTGGAACGCGGAGGGCGCGCGGCCGTCGCTTGCGGCAACATCGGCTTGCCGTTTTGCGAGGCCGTGGCCGCAGGCTACGATCACTTTGCACTGGAGCTGTCGAGCTACCAGCTGGAAACAACATCTTCGCTTCCCCTCGACGTGGGTGTTTTGCTGAATCTTCAGCACGATCACCTGCTGCGCTACGAGACGATGTCGGAGTATTTGAAGGCGAAGTGGCGCCTGCTCTTGCTCGTGAAAGACTCTGGCCTCTGCATGGTGGACGAACCCGTGCTGGAAGAGGGGCTTGCGCTTGGCCTCTCTTTGCCTCGTGCCAAAGTCATGGTGCTTAGCGGAGGCAGCAAAGACGGCGCCATCATGCGTGCCTTACGCAACGCACGAGGCGGTGGCTCGTCGTCGGGAAAACGTGCGCTGCCTTGGGCGGCTGCACTGGAGCGCGCGCGCACGCTGCCCGTGAGCCTGTACCACGACCTCAGACGGCTTGCGCCCTCGGTAACGCTCGGCACGAATTTGGGCCACGCCTGGGTCGAACGCACGAAACAAAATGGTTTGCGCGCCACATGGACGTCGGCTTCAGGCTCAAGCTCCCGAGAAATCACTGTGCGAGAGCCCGTGTTGCCCGGGTTTCACAACGCCACGAACATTCTTGCAGCCACCGTTGCCTGCGCGGCCGTCGGCGTCAACGCCGCCGACCTTGCTGCGCAATGGGACAGGCAGACGTCACAGTATGCGCATCTTCCTCACCGTCTTGAGTTCGTGCTTCGCGCCGAATCCATTGTGACACTGCAGACCAGGACAGAAGGGCAAGGGGACATGGTACCCGTTCCGGCTGCCACCAAACGCGTGTCTGTTGTCAACGACTCGAAGGCCACCAACGTGGAAAGCACATTGGTCGCCTTGCGCAGCTTCGAGCGCGACAAAACAGGCAAAGGGGGTGTTCGCTTGCTGGTGGGAGGCGAGCCCAAAGGCGAAAGCTTTTTGCCTCTTGTTCCTTTTCATCAAGCTCCGGTGGTGAAGTTTTACCCCTTTGGGAAAGCAGCACACCTCGTGGCCGACGACCTTTCGAACCTTGCTCACCAAAACGGCCTGGCACCTTCCAGTGCAACACTCGAGGAGGCCGCCGACCGAGCCGCCGCCGACGCCCAAGAAGGCGATGTCATTCTTTTGTCGCCCGCCTGTGCGAGCTTCGACGCGTACCGCAATTTCGAGCACCGAGGAGAGATGTTTAAGGCCTGGGCCCTGTCGAAACGGGCACCAAAGGCGGTGCCGACATGACGTCGACTCTCGACACCCAGCCCAAGGCGCTCAAAGGCCATCAGCTCAGCCTGTTTTCTCAATACGGAGGCCAAACACTCTGGTTTCCTGTCGTGGCGCTCATCTCTTTTGGCCTGTTGTTCGTCTACAGTGCCTCGAGCGTTTACGCCGCGCAGAAGTTTGGAAACGAGTTCCTCTTCGTAAAGAAACAGCTCCTGTACGTCGTGCCCGGGGTTGCTTGTGCGCTGGCTGGCGCGAAAATTCCACTGGCCATGTTGCGCCGCTTCGCGGTTCCTTTTTTCGTAGTGTCGCTTGTGGCCGTGTTCCTGACAAAGGCTCCAGGCTTGGGCAAAAGCGTGAAAGGCGCAGCGCGTTGGCTCGCTCTGGGCCCGGTACAAATTCAGCCCTCTGAATTCTTGAAGGTGTCGGCAGTTCTTTTCGCCGCCTGCGCCCTGGAAAAAGCACCCCATGCCTTGCACCGTCTTTGGCCCCTGGGGTTGGCGGCCTTGGCTCTGCTCCTGCAACCCGACTTCGGTTCCACGGTCATCCTTTTCTTGGGGCTCGCAGGGCTTGTTTTCATGCATGGCTTGCCCAAGCGGGTCTTTTTCGGCGCCGCTTTTCTGGCCCTTCCCGCCGTGGTGGCCATCATGATTGCCGCTCCCTACCGCATGCGCCGGCTTGTCACGTTTCTCGACCCTTTCGCCGACCCGCTCGGGGCCGGTTTTCAGGTGATCCAAAGCTTTGTGGCCATAGCGAGCGGCGGTCTGTTGGGCAAAGGCCTTGGCGGCTCACAGCAAAAGCTCTTTTTCCTTCCAGAAGCTCACACCGACTTCATTCTCGCTGTCATTGGCGAAGAAATGGGCTTCGTTGGGGTGGCCACCATCGTCCTGATTTACGCGCTTCTTTTTTACTCTATTTTGCAAATCACAACACATGCCCGCACCTCTGCCGAGCGGCTCCTTGCCGCAGGCATTTTTGCCATGCTCGCTGGCAGCACATTGGTGAATATGGGCGTCGTGGCCGGACTCCTGCCCACCAAAGGCCTCACCCTCCCATTCATTTCTGCAGGGGGATCTTCCCTTCTCGCGAATCTTTTCATGATAGGCCTCCTGTCGCGCATTCACCGTGACGCCATTGTGCATACGCCTCGCACAGCCCCTGCTGCCTGAAAGGCCATCTGGCATGTTTCACACGATTCGGAAAATTCACTTCGTCGGTATTGGCGGCAGCGGCATGTCGGGCCTTGCCGAAGTCCTTGTGAACCTCGGGTACGAGGTCTCGGGCAGCGACAGCAACGAAACACCGGTGACGAAACGTCTTTCGGCACTGGGTGCCAAAGTGTTTTTGGGCCACGATGCGGCCCACGCGCAGGGCGCTCAGGTGGTGGTGGTGAGCAGTGCCATCGCCCGCCATAACCCGGAAACGCTCGCCGCCCAGGCAGCCCGGGTGCCCGTCATCCACCGCTCCGAAATGCTCGCAGAGCTCATGCGCCTCAAAGCCGGCGTTATTGTGGCTGGCACGCACGGCAAGACCACCACCACAAGCATTTTAGCCACAGCGCTGACCTCCGCCGGGCTCGACCCCACGGTGGTCATTGGGGGTCGGCTCAATGCGCTCGACTCAAGCGCCAAGCTCGGCCAAGGAGAGCTTTTCCTGGCGGAGGCCGATGAAAGCGACGGAAGCTTTCTGAGGCTCACACCCACGGTTGCGGTGGTGACGAACATCGACCGCGACCACATGGATCACTACGCGTCCCTCGACGCCATCCTCGATGCCTTCAAGGCTTTTGTCGACAAAATTCCATTTTATGGCGCGCTGTGCGCCTGTTACGACGACCCTATGGTGCAGGGCATCCTTCCCAACCTTCGACGCCGGTTGGTGACCTACGGACTCCGCCTCGATGCCGATGTCACCGCCCGCGACATCGTTTTTTCAGGATTTGAAACGCACTTCACGCCGGTTATTTTTGGCAAAGAGGCCCCACGAACACGCCTGCGCATGCCCGGACGCTACAACGTGGTCAATGCGCTTGCGAGCTACGCCGTGGCCCAAGTCCTTGAAATCGACCACGCCAAAATCAGTGACGCCATAGAGTCGTTCGAAGGCGTGCTTCACCGGTTCACAGTGTTGGGTGAAGAGCGAAAAACCCTGGTTGTGGACGACTACGCCCACAACCCGAAGAAAATTTCCACTCTGCTGGAAGGTGTCCGAGAGTCGTTTCCCAACCGTTTCGTTTGCGCTGTTTTTCAGCCGCACCGGTATTCTCGCGTAGCTCACTTGATGGACGAATTTGCGCACGCGTTTTCGAAGGCTGACGCCGTTATCGTCACTCCCATCTACTCCGCAGGCGAAGCACCTCTTGCGGGCATCACCCAAGACATTCTCGCTGCGCGCATCGCGGATGCCTCGTTTGGCGGAAAGCTTGGGCACGCGCCTGTCTCTCTGGCGCGCGACCTCGACGAGGCCGCGCGGGTCGCTTCTGACACGAGCCTTTCCGCCACCACTCCCGGCGGTGCTATCATTGTCACAATGGGTGCGGGCGACGTGCGCACCGTGGGAACGAAATCCCTCGACCGCCTGCGCAAAACGTAACGCCACGACGGGGGCCTCGCGGGCGCCGTTCGGCGGCTCAGGAGCTTTTGAAGCTGCAGCGGGGGCGGAATTTTGGCAGAAAATCAGTCGGGCGCCCGCAGGCGCAAACGGCGTAAAACAACGGTCCAAGGGAGTTCCCGTGGCCGGGCCCTGTTGTCGCTTGCAGCGCGCATTCCTGTTACGGCAGCCGAACGCGTCTGGGGCTTCGTGAGCAAAAAAACGAAACTCTCGTTCGCCTTCGTCGCCGTTGCCATTGCGGTGTGGACAACCTCGTTCACCGTTTCCGCGCTGGAAGCCCGCGCGCGCAGTGCACTTCCCAAGCACGTGGTTGTGCACGCCTCGTCACAAACCTTGCGAGAAGCCGTGCTGAAAACCGCAAAAGCAACTCTTGCCCGTGCGCGACAAGGGAAAGAAACTCGTGTGGTCTTCTTGGCCCAACTTTCAGAAACCCTCTCTAAAATGGAGGCCATTGACACGTTTTCCTTGCGTGCCGGCCTCGACGAGCGGCTCCAAATCACCCTTGTCACTCAGGTGCCTCTTTTCGTGCTTGAAGGGCAGGGCAAAGAACGTGTCCTTGTGGGCCATAAAATGCGAGTTTTGCAAAGAAAACTGGGAGCTACCGAACATACGAACCTTTTGCGCATCGTGACTCCGGAGCTTCGCATTTCCCAGGTGTTTCCCAAGCCCCAGGCAGGCGCAAACGCGACTCCCCCTCTCAATTTCGCGTGGCTCGCAGCCCAAGGTGCACGAATCCAAGCCGCCGCGCAGGCTCAAAGCGAAACTTTTGTCCTCGATGAAATCGCCTGGACGTCGTCACTGGGCTTTACGCTCGGTATTCGACTTCCCCTTGAAGCAAGCCCCGAAGTTCGAGTTCACTTGGGGGAATCAGACCTTCCCAAGAAACTCGCCAAGCTTCCTGAGACCCTAGAAAGCCTCAAGGAACGTGGACTCACGCCCACGAATATCGACCTCGATTTCGGCGACAAGGCCCTCATTCGCCTTTCGGAGTCCGCGGCTCCCGTAGCCCCGCTCTGACACCTCTCTTCTTGAATGAAAACAGGGAAAGGACCCCGCCCGTGGACAAGCCTATTGTCACCGCCTTCGATGTCGGAACAACCCATCTCACCGTTTTGGTGGGCCGACAGGAGGTTGTGCCTGGCCGCGCCGGAAACGACGGGGGCATTTCGGTCCTTGGGGCCACCAGTGTCCCCTGCACGGGCATGCGCAAAGGCGCCATGGTGAGCTTGGAGGCTGTCACCAATGCCATCCACGATGCCCTCGACGAAATTGAGCGCCAAACCGGGCTCGAAATTGGCGAGGTCCGCGTGGCTACCGCCAGTGCAAAGGCCGTGGTGGACAATGGCGTGGAGGAGGTCGCTCTCCGATCGGGCGAGGTCAGGGCGAGCGACGTGGAACGAGTCGCTGCCCAAGCGCGGAGCCAAAGGCCGCACGCTGGGCACGACGTCGTGCACCTTTTGCCGGGCGACTTTGTGGTTGACGGCAAAGCGGGTGTGCTGAACCCTGTCGGGATGTTCGGACAAAAGCTCGTTCTAGGCCACCACCGCGTGCAGTTGCCCTCACTCGAACTCAAGAATTTGCTGCGGGCCTTCAACACGGCCGGCTTAAAGGTGTCACAGTTCGCCTACGAACCCCTCACGGCGGCCCAAGGGGTCCTCACTGCAGACGAACGCGAGCTGGGCGTTCTGTCGGTGAACTTCGGAGCGTCCCTCACACACCTCGCTCTTTTCGCCGGACGTGTTCCCGTTCACTGCCGCGACCTTCCCATCGCTTCTCACCACGTGACCAAAGACCTCGCCATTGGCCTGCGCACCACTCTTGTGGAAGCGGAGCGTTTGAAGCGGGAGTACGGACTGGGCGCGCCTGGCGGCGCGGGAGCTTTCGACCCCGTCGAGGTGCAGACCCTTGATAACAGCCTTGCCGGAGGTGCCCTGAGCGGGGGAGGGCGAGTGGCGACCCGGCAAGAAATTGGCCGCATCGTGGAGGCGCGGGTGCGCGAGATGCTCGGCGAGGTGGCTGCTGAAGTGCGACGCCAAAAGCTCTCTGGCGTCTTGGGCAAGGGGGTCGTCTTGTCGGGAGGAGGGGCTCTTCTCAACGGCCTCGTGCCGCTCGCTGAGTCCATTTTGGGCCTCCCGTGTCGGCTCGGGCTGCCGCTCCAACCGACGGGAATCACCGAGTCGTTGCGGACGCCTTCCGCTGCGACGGCCTTTGGACTCCTGGCCCCCGTTTTTGCCGCCGTTCAGGCCCCCCCGGCCTTCCTTGCAGGGGTCACTCCAGAGTCGACCGGACTCCTTAAGCGTTCAAAATCGCTTCTGTCGCGATTGGCCTCTCCGTTTGGGTAAAGTGTCGGCT
Organism: Silvanigrellales bacterium; assembly: GCA_020247005.1. Lineage (GTDB taxonomy): Bacteria > Bdellovibrionota_B > Oligoflexia > Silvanigrellales > Silvanigrellaceae > JADCJN01. The sequence continues at coordinate 1,956 of JADCJN010000152.1, read as the reverse complement.
TAAGTTTTTCAAAGAACACGACGATCACCACAATTGTCTCTCCGGTTTGCGCGTATGCCGTCATGGTATGCGCGTTTCCTTTTTGGGGGTGTTCTCGCGAGCGTGGACGGGGCGACGCCCCGCCACAGGCGTTTCCTCCCTGTTCCTTTGTTGTTCCTTCAATGACACCTAAAGAAGTCGTCGGTTTTTTGACGAGTGGTGCGATTTTATCGCGGAAAATGCAAGCTGCTCGCGGGAAAATTTTACATCCTTCGCGCAAGCCAACTATACTTCCCAAAAGAGGACCGGGAAATCCGCCCCCTTGTGCACAGGCCCGAGAAGGAGTCGCTTTCATGACCGAGAAACTCACGAGCAACGCTCCCCTGGGCGCCGTCATCAAGGTGATAGGCGTTGGCGGCGGCGGCGGTAACGCTATCAACTCCATGATCAGCGCTGGCATCACCGGCGTCGAATTCGTGGCCGCCAACACCGATGTGCAAGCCCTCCAGGCGAACCTTGCGCCCATCAAAATTCAGCTCGGGCGAGAACTCACCAAGGGGCTCGGGGCGGGCGCGAACCCCGACATCGGCCGAGATGCCGCCCTTGAAGACAGGGCCATTATCCAGGAAGTTCTTTCAGGCGCCGACATGGTGTTTGTCACCGCAGGCATGGGCGGCGGAACGGGCACCGGCGCGGCTCCCATCATTGCCCAAGTGGCCAGGGAGCTTGGCGCACTGACGCTCGGCGTCGTCACGAAGCCGTTCGCTTTTGAGGGTCGTAAACGCAAAGGGCAGTGCGAGAACGGCATCTATAATTTGAAAAATGCGGTTGACACGCTCATCACCATTCCCAACCAACGCCTTCTTTCCATCGCTCCCCCATCCATGACAATGCTCGAAAGCTTTAAGCTCGCCGACGAAGTGCTCGTGAACGCCGTGCGCGGCATTTCTGACATCATCAACGTCAGTGGCTTTATCAACGTCGACTTCGCAGACGTGAAAAAAATCATGTCGAGTATGGGCATGGCCCTCATGGGCATCGGCACCGCCAGCGGTTCGAGCCGCGCCACGGAAGCGGCGCGTGCGGCCATCAGCTCGCCACTGCTTGAAGACGTCGACATTGAAGGCGCAACCGGTCTTCTTATCAACATCACTTCGTCGAGCAACATGACGCTCCATGAGGTGAGCGAAGCGTGCACGCTCATTCAGGAGTCCGCACACGAAGACGCGGAAGTCATTTTCGGACATGCTTTCGACGACACCATGGGCGAAGCCATCCGAATCACCGTCATCGCCACAGGCTTCGACCAAGCCAACATTGCGCTTCCTGTCGACACCGGTGCTTTCCGTTCCTACCCAACCCATTCGAATCATGTTTCGCAACAACAACCCATGCACCCCAACGCTCACGCGCACAGCAATCACAACACCCCCAACCCAAACGGCATGCAGGGCATCGCGCATTCGCTTTCGGGGCATTCGAGCAACAGCGGCATGCCTCGCATGCCGAATACGACGTTCTCGGGTGAAGCGCGCACGGCTCATTCCGTGTCGGGAGGCGTTGGCCTCCAGAATGTTCCACGTGGAACACAAGGTGCTCACCCGGTGCAGGCGGCTCCTCAAAACACTATTGGATACAACAACATTCCCCTTCGGCAGCCCCACGAAGTGGGCCAACCCAGCTTCCGACCACAAGCACCCCAAGGGCAGAACCACCAGGCTCCTCAGGGAGCATCCCGTCAGGCCTCTCACGACACGTCTCACCAGCCCACTGCGGGTTATGAGTCCCGCGCCCAGGCAGCCACCAACACACTGAGCGCTTTGAGCCCCCAGACCCGTCAAACCCACGCACCCCAAAATCACGGGGCGTCGCAAGAGCGCTCGGCTCAATCTCTGGGCACAACGATGCTCAACTTGGGAGCGGCATCGCAACAGGGGTTCGGTCAAACGCGCCCTTCAATAGACCCTCTGCATTCAG
>JADCJN010000151.1 GCA_020247005.1 Silvanigrellales bacterium | reverse complement strand
GTGCTCTTCCGATCTATGCGTGCGGGGTCCTTCTTCGGGCCAGAGGGGCGCATTCGGTTGTCGGCGCCATCCTCCTCAAGGATGGCCCCCCTGGCAAGCCCCATCTAAAGGCCCGCAAGGAAAGCCTCCACCAGGGGCGCGACTTGAAGGGGCGCATCCATGTGCAGGTGGTGCCCTCCGGGCAAAGAAACGACGCGCGCGTTTGGCAACGAGGAAAGGAGCCGTTCGTGGGCTTCCGCGGAGCGCCGGAAGTGAGCACCTCCGAAGTCGATGAGGAGGGTGGGGCATTCAACCCGCGAGAGGACAGACGTGAGGTGCTCGTCGGTGAGCCGAAGGGACGATGTTCGTTTGAGGTTCACATCGGAGCGTATCGTCACCCCGCTCTCGGGGGTGTGGACGTCGAGGCGGGCGCGCTCCATGAGCAGCTGTGCAGACGCGAGCGTCATGTCGCCATTGGCGGCGCGCTGCGCCACAAGTGATTCGAACGTCCGAAAAAGGCGATTGGTTCGGGGAGCGCGGGCTTCTGCAAGAAAGGTGCGTGCTCTGTCGACCAGCGTCGAAGGGGGGTCGGAGAGGGGGGAAAGTCCATCGAGGCAAACCAAAGCCTCCACCCGCTCGGGCGCAAACGCAGCCACCATTCCGGCAAGTCCGGCGCCCAACGAGTGCCCCACGAGAACTCGTTTCGGGCCACCCAAGGATTCGAGAAGGAGGCAGACTTCAAGTGCCCAGTCGACCACAGTGTACTCTGCAGCACCCCTGGTTTTGTGGTCAGAACGCCCATGACCCGAGAGATCGAAGGCCTCCCAGCTGTGGGAGGGCAGGCTCTTTGCCAACGGCACAAAACTCGCCGCATTGTCGAGCCAGCCATGAAGGCCAAAAAGAAGCTTGGCCTCTTTGTCGACTTGTTCAGACACCTGGCGCCATCCAGCGAGGCGCAAACCGCTCACCGTGACTTCAATTTCGTTCGTGTTCACTTCACCTCGAGTCTGAATGGGTTTTTCTTCGCCGCTTCGGCTCACGTCAGGGCCTCGAGAGGACGTGCGTGGCGCCCCGCGGAAAGACGACACGGACTTCTTGAGCGAAGTCGGCATGCGACATGTCGAGCTGGAAGGAGGTGCGCATCCCCGACCCATTGGCAGCGAAGTCGAGCCACCCTGTGTTCAGAGGTGCATACCCATCGAGGTCGTCAAAGGCGAGTGTCGCCTTGGCACCATGAACAAGAATGGACTGTGGCCCGAAGGCCTTGTTCTTCTGCTTTGAAATAAAGGAAGGCAGGAAGCCCTCGTTCGCAAGCGTGAGGGTGGTTGTCTGTTCGCTTCGCACGCGCGCTGTGAGGGAAGTGCGAGGTGCGATGCGGACAAGAAATCGAAACACCTCGAGCTGAGGAGCGATGACGTCTTCAATCAGAGACTGTGGCGGATTTTGGATGCCAAAGACCGCAGGAAGTTCCGAAACTTCAACGGCGCCGAGCTGCGGGTGCTCGTAGGGAAGCCAAGGGTGACCAAAAAGAAGCCCGCCATTGGAGTTTTTGTCGAACAAAAAGAGCTTCCGCCATTGCTCGGTGCTCCATGGAGCATAACGTTTGATGAAGGGCCTTTCCAAGCGTCCGAGGCGGGCTGGGAGGTCCCAAAGTTCACAAACGTAACTGTAGGCTCCCAGTCCAAAATAGGCCCAATCGGAAAGCGTGCCGGGCAACGGGACGCCAGGTTCGTAGAGAAATTCTGAATATCCCGAAACGGCCGGGTACCCTGTCAAACGTTCCAGCTCGGCATCGAGAGCCTCGTAAATGCTCGCGTCGAGGCGCGGCAGCGACGAGTCGGGTTTGTCTTCCGGCGGACGAATATAAACCCCACCGAAGGTGTGATAGTTCATCCAAAAATAAATTTGGGGAAGGCGCGAAGAGTATTCAATGAGCGCGCGCGACTCGGGCTCGGAGCCGGGAAACCGCCCACTGCGATGACCGGGCCTGTCGGACTCCCACAAATAAGGAAAATTTCGATTGAGGTCTGTTTCGTTGCGATCGACGCGGTGCGCCGGGGGCACGTTCACACCGTCGAAGTTTTCAATTCGTCCCTCGGGAAAGACGTCGAAGAAAGGTCCCTTGTCGTTCCACGTTCGGCGTCGCAAAAGGGCGGGGTGCTCGTCGTCCATTGTCCAGACGCCAGCGGCGTTGCGCCTGCGCATGACGCCAACGCGACGAGGGGACTGCAAGAGGGCAAGGCGGTGTTCGGGCCGGGCTCGCTTTTCCACAAGACAGGCGCGCTTCCAGTGGGGCCCGAGTTCGTCGGCGGCGCGCGCGTCGCGCGGGTTGCTTCTGTTCACGAGTCCATTGCTGAAAGCACACTCTGCGCCATCGGGACACACGCGAGGCAAGAAGACATAGTTGACGTCCCGGAATTCCTGAGCTGCAGGAGTGCCCTGAGTCAGCAGGCGCGCGAGTTCTGAAAATTGGGCAACAACAACATTGGTGCCCACGAGCTCGCCCGCATGCATATTGGCGTCCACCCAAAGAGTGGGCTGCGCCTTTCCCTTTCCTCGCGGCCACACGTGAAAGGCCACCAGCTCGCGTCCTTCCTCGCTATGGCCAAGCACCTTCGTTTCCACAGTGCACCAAGAAGGAAACGTCGCCTTGACGGCATCGCATTCCAAACGCATGGCTTCATAGGAAAGAAATTCGCGAAGGTGGGCTGTGGGCGCGGGGGGGCGCGGCGTGTTTGCATTCGGCATGAAGTTTTCCTCGTCACGTCTCCGAATGGTTTAACAGACGCCTTTCCAAGTGTCATGGAGCGCCGCCACCACGCCCCCTTTCCCAACAGGGGCGCGTTAGCTTTCCTTCCCGCGGCGCGCGATGACGGCGAGCAGTTCCTCTAGGAGCTCGTCGTCGGCACTGGCAGCAGGTTTCGCCTTGGCATCTTCCCGCAGGGAGTTGGACACATTGGCGAAGACATCGGCGAGTTCTTCGCGGGTCACGGCGTTGGTCGACAAGACACCTTTCGAGAGGCCCAAAAGAGAGGCCTCCAGCGCTTGTTTCTTCAAAGGTTCCACACGGGCGTCGAGCGTCATGATGGATCCGGTGAGCGTTTGCACCAGTGTCTTGACCATCTCTTGCTTCGAAAGCGCCGTGCCCGACTTCAGCGCATCGATCGGCTTTGCCGCAGCCTGGGCAAGCACACCCAGAAGTTTTGAACGGGTGTCGTCGTCACCCACGCCCACCTTCGTGAGGATGGCATCTGCCCCTTTCTTCAACAGAAGATTGACTAGAGCCTGGGTGTTGGAGGATTCGCCTTTCACACCCAAAAGAGCTGCGAATTGGCCTTCCGAAATGGCACCCAAGACATCGGCCGCCTGTGGATTCGAGGCGAGAATGCGGCTTTGAAGATTGTCTTGAAGGGCGGGCAAAAGAGACGCCAATTGGTTTGCGTCCGCGCCCGGGCGGTTGGCGAGCGCGGCCACGAGCCCTTGCATCATGTTTTTAGCGACATCGGGTGCCGCCTGACTCTGGCCGCTTTGCGCGTTGCCCTCGGGGAGCGCGACAATGCCACGACCTGAAGCAAGGAGTGCGACGAGGGCTTCTTTGGCGTCGAAACCCGCAGCGCTGTTCCCTTTCCCCAAGAGAGCTTCGAGCGCCACCGCGGGAAGAGTGCTGAGGACGTCTTTAGGTGTGTCCGCCTTTTTCGACACGCCCTTGACGACGCTTTCCACAATGGTTCCTGCCACGCCCAGGGGCGTTCCTGCGAACAACGTTTTCGCCACCCCCAAGGCTCCCTTCAGAAAGCCCGGAATGAGCGACTTGAGGTCGAGAAGACCCAGGGTGGGTGATGAGGCATCGCTCACTTCTGCGCGGGACCCTTCCAGTCCGCCCAAAGCGATGGTCCGCGCATCGGAAGGCAACATGCCTTGTGCCACAAGGTCGAGCTCCAATTGCGCGGCAAGAAGCTGAACCTCGGCGTCGTAAATGCCGCGCGAGTTCGCGTCGGCGCCCGCACCTTTGTCATCGATCTTCCCAAGAGAACCTGGGGCCTTTTCGCTTGGATTCGCGCCTCCCACATTCCGAACCGGGGCGTTCCCGCATCCGACGGCAAGCAGCGCGCACCCTGTGAACGCAGCGGCAAGAGCGCCCCGCGTGAAAAAAATGGAAGCCATAACGGTTTCTCCTCTATTGAACCGGGCCGGCAGTCTTCCAAAAAGGAGACTGCGTCCAAAGAGAGGGATCGAGTGCAAAGTTAAAAATCTTGAGTTTGTTCAAATAAATTAATAAATATAAACAAAATCAATGAGATGCTTAGTCGATTTCCTGCAGTGTGAAAATGTTCGAGTTGCGGGCGGCGATGGGGGAAGCCGTGAGGGACACGAACACGAAGCGGTCGCCACGCGCAAAGCCGCAGTAACGCTCCAGAAGCTTCTTTGTTTCCTGCAACACCTGGTCGAAGGCGGGGGCACGCTCCAACGTGAGGACCTTCACCGAGCGCAGAAGGGAAAGCTGCCGCATCACGTTGTGGTTGTAAGTCACCGCAATGATGTCGACTGGCGTGCGGAGCGAGGAGAGGCGCATGGCGGTGTAGCCTCCCTCTGTGAGGCACACGATGGCTTTGACCTTAGCGTGTTCTGCAATTTCAAGGGCTCCCGAGGCCACGGCATCGTCATCGTTCGCAATTTCGAAGGGAACACGGTGCCAGTTGGAGTCGTGGAGGTGCTCGGAGTTGATGAGGGTTTCTTTCGACACGTCGGCCACGAGCTCGGCGTGCGGGCCTTCTGTCACTTCTTCGGCCAGGAACAAGGCATCCGCGCCGTCGGCGGCGGCATTGGCCATGTCGCTCACTTCCGCGCGTGTCGGGTTCGGATTCACGCGCATTGAGTACATGAGTTCCGAGGCTACGATGACAAGCTTTGCAAGGTGATTGCAGCGCGCAATGAGTTTTTTCTGAATGATGGGAAGCTCATGTGCCGGCATGGAAAGGCCGAGTTCTGAACGCGAGAGGATGAGGCCATCGACGTCGTCGAACACGGTGTCGAGAAGCTCGAGCGACGCGCGCGAATCGACCTTCAGAAGGATGCGCGGCGGCACGGAAGAGCTGCGTTCGCGAATCGCGTCTTTGATACCCACGGTGGGGTGGCGCTTGCTTGTGCCGCTGGCTGCGGCATCGCCCAAAATCATGCGGCGCACGCGTGTCAGTTCGTCGGCAGTGCGGATGCCCGAGACAACCACATAGTCCGCGAGGTCGTCGAAGCGGCGCTCAAAAGCTTGAGCATCGGCATGGGTGAGGGGAAAGAGGTCGCGAGGGATGTCGGACGAGTGCACGTCCATTCCCGAAAGGAGGAGTGCCGACTCCACAACTTTGGCTTTCACTGCCAGCACGTCGTTGCTTTTCCGGCTCACCGACTCCACCACGAATTCGGTTTGTTGGTAAGAAATGACGATGCGGCTGCCTTCTTTCAGGCCTGAAATCATGTCGGGCGAAGTCACTCGAATGGAGAGCGTGTCGCCTTCGAGCTTGGGAATTTGGCCCGCCACAGCCGCGGCATCGACCATAATCTCGATGTTCACATTCTCGCCCGCGCTCACTTCGCGTGTGCCGTTCGCAAGGAACAGATGCGCCAAACGGCCCAGAGGCGAAACCAGGAAGGGGCACCAGCCCTCGGCCGCGCTCCGGCTGCCATTGGCTTCCATTTCGGCGGCCAAAGCGTAGCGGAATTTTTTGAGGAGGGGCGCGTTTTCTAGGGTGTAAGTGACTTTTGCGGCGTCGAGGCCAAAGTGGGCAAATCGTCGCGCGAGGTCGGCCGCCGAAAACGCGGCGAACGACTGCGTGGACACCGACCAAATGAGCTTGGTGCGCGTCTCGGCGTGGGGGAAGCCGGCCTGGGCAGTCGTTTCAAGGGAGTGTGGCGTCGCCTGGTTCATGGGGACCTCGTCTTCTTCTTGGCCTTTGGATTCCGTTCGCAGTTTTCGCCTTTCAAACAGTCGGCGAACATCTCCATGCGGTGGCGCGTCAGGCGGAACCCGAGTTGGCCGGCAATGCGGTCTTGCAGCGCTTCCAGAGAGGCGTCGTAGAATTCGACGATGGCTCCGCAGCGGTTGCAAATGAGATGATCGTGGTGCTCGTTTTCCTCGTCGGCGAATTCAAACTGCGTGCGCTCCTTCCCGAACTGCCTTTCAACAAGAAGGCCGGCATCGGTCATGAGCTGCAGAGTGCGGTAGACCGTAGCCAAACCGATGCTGGTGTCAATTTTCCGCGCTTGAGCAGTAATTGTTTCGGCATCGACGTGGGGCCCAAGCACCAAGACCGCGTCGAGAATGGCGCGCCGTTGTTTCGTCTGACGGAGGCCAAGCTGCAGCAGGTAGGCGTCGAAAGCAGCGTGTGCGCGCGATTTTTCAACAACCGTGCGCTTATGAGGGGTCAATTCTGTCATGACATTCCGCCCTGCAGATATTTTCCGGCCGGGGTGGCAAGCTCGGCCGGGATGGTAGGACAATTGACAATTGTTGAAAACACTTCTGACACACTCACCGCTCAAACTGCTAGTCTCTGACTGTTTAGCGGCCTCGGAGAGAGGCCGCGCCCCCTCTGGGCGCTCGCATGCCGAAGGAAGTTCATATGCCAGCTCATTTTCCGCTGCCCTCCACGCTCGCCTTCCTGTTGGGAGCCTCTTTTTTGTGCGTCATTCCTGGCTTCGCTGAGGCCCAGCAAAACGCACCGGAGGCCGTGCAAAGTGCCACTCAGACGCGCAAACTTGTGCTCTCGTGTGCCGAGTCTCGCGCGCGGATGGGTCAGTTTCTCGACCTTCACTATGTTTTTCGTACATTCGACAATGAAATTTCCCGGCGGACATTTAAAAAGCTCTTCGAAGGCTTTGATCCGGGCAAGAACTATTTCCTTGCAAGCGATCTTGCGAGCTTCAAGGCGTATGAAGAGAAAGTCGACGACCTCGTGGCGCGGGCCGACTGCCGCTTCCTCGACGAAGTTGCCGCCGTGTACCGGAAACGTGTGGACGAGCGGAACACCTATGCCTTTTCTCTGCTCGCCAAGCCCTTTGCTTTCACTGCGGCAGAAGAGATGCCCGTGGGCAAGTCGGACTGGGCCGCGAGCGATTCTGAGCTCAATGAACGCTGGCGCAAACGACTCAAGTTTCAGATTCTCAATTTGAAGGATGCCGCCGACGGGGGTGAAGCGAAAGCTCGGGAACGCTTGAAAAAGCGCTATGAGCAGTCGCGAAAGGCTTTCGCCGAGCAAACCTCCGACGACGTGTACAACACCCTCATCAATGCCTTCGCATTGGCGCTCGATCCCCACTCCACGCACTTCCTTCCCGCCGACCAGGAAGATTTCAACATCCGCTTGGGCAATCAGCTCGAAGGCATCGGCGCCACTCTTCAGGAAATCGACGGCTACATCACTGTTCAGGCCATTGTTCCGGGAGGTGCCGCGGCGCGTGACGGACGTCTCAAAGCCAGCGATAAAATTATTGCCGTCGACTCGGGCGACGGCTCGGGTCCCACGGACGTCATTGATATGGATCTCTCGAAAGCGGTTCGTCTGATTCGGGGCAAAAAAGGCACCCTCGTGAAGCTTGTCGTCCTCCGGAAATCCGAGACCGGCAATGAGCGCATCTCACTCAACATCATTCGAGACGCCGTGAAGCTGACGGCAAGCGAGGCAAAGGGCGAAGCCATTGACGTGAGTGGCAAGCGTATTGGCGTCATTCGTTTGCCGAACTTCTATACCGACTTTGCGTGCCGCATGCGACCGGGCTCCGACTGCAATGGAGCGTCCTATCATGTGCTCCGTGAACTCAAGAAGCTGCAAGCGAACCCGAAACTGGACGGCGTCATTCTCGACCTCAGAAACAACGGAGGAGGAGACCTCCAAGAAAGCATCCGGCTTTCGGGTCTTTTTATTCCCGAAGGGACTGTTGTTCAGACTGTCGATAGGCGGCGCATCACACGCACCCAACAAGACCAAGACCCTTCCGTTCAATACGCCGGTCCGCTGGTAGTGATGATCAACAAGTACAGCGCTTCGGCTTCAGAAATCGTTGCCGGTGCGCTGCAAGACTATGGCCGTGCGGTGATAGTGGGCGATGGTCACAGTTACGGAAAAGCCACGGTGCAGGTCGTTCAAGACATTCCGGGAACCGACGGGCGCAAGTCCGATGGCGCAATTAAGGTGACGCAAAGCAAGTTTTATCGCCCTAGCGGGCGCACGAACCAAGAAAAGGGGGTCGCTTCCGACATCCAGGTTCCCTCTCTCCTGGAAGTCTACGATGTGGGTGAAAAAGAGAACGATTTCGTTCTGCGGGCCGACACCATTAAGCCCGCCCCCGATTTTCGTCCTCTTCAAAGCATTGCCTCACTCATTCCTACGCTCACAAAACAAAGCGCCGAGCGAGTTGCGAAGAGCAAAGAGTTTGCCGAGCTCCGCGAGCAAATGGAAAAGTCGAAGAAGGAAAAAGACAAGGCGACGGTGTCGTTGAAAGAAGATAGCAAAAAAGACGTCGACAAAAAGAAAGAGCGTGAGCAGGAAGAAAAGGAAGCGCGTGAGGCAGCCAACGAGAATGTTGTGGTGCGGAAAAGCGACATTCAGCTTCAGGAGGCCGCGCAAATTCTGGTGGATGCCATTGAGCTCACGAAGTCGAAGGCCAACTGGACGTCGAGCGCCTCGCGCTAAGCCGGAGGCTCTGCTACACCCTCGCGTGGGAGGGAGCGTCCGCATGTCTGCCAAGCAAAGCCTTGAAGTTTCGCATGCCGCCCGTCCTGTGCTGAAATGGGCCGGTGGCAAGAGGGCGCTTCTCCCCCAGCTCATTCCCTTGTTCCCCTCGGCGTGCGAACGCTACGTCGAGCCCTTCGTGGGGGGAGGTGCGGTCTTCTTCGCTCACGCAGGCGGGGTGTCTGCGTGGGTGAACGACCTGAATCCTGAGCTTGTGAATCTTTATACCGTTCTGCGAGACGATCCTTTCGCGCTCATGGCCTCACTCGACGCGCTGTCGGCCTGTTACTCGGAAGACTTCTTTTACACCCTGCGTGCCCAGGTGTCCGATTCGTCGGTTGAAGCCGCCGCACGCATGGTGTTTTTGAACAAAACCGGCTTCAACGGGCTCTACCGACAGAATGCCAAAGGGCTGTTCAACGTCCCTTTTGGCAAGAGGCTGCGCTGCCCGGAACTCTACAGCCAAGAAAATATTCTGGCAGCATCGGCGTGTTTAAAGCGCGCGAACATTTCCAATGTCGACTTCGAAGCCGTGCTGGAAGACTGCGGCGAAGGAGACTTTGTTTACTGCGATCCTCCCTACGAACCGTTGAGCGAGACCTCGCGTTTCAATTCATACAGCGCGGGTGGCTTTTCCCGCGATGCCCAGAGGCGCCTTCGAGACGCTTGCCTCGGCGCCGTGGCACGAGGGGCGAAAGTCGCGCTCTCGAATTCTTCGGCCCCCTTTATTCGGGACCTCTATTCAGGCGAAGATGTTTACGTGATACGCGCTCGCCGTGCGATAAATTCTGTGGGAAAAGCACGTGGTGAAGTGGAAGAGGTTCTTGTGAGACTTGGGTATTGAAATTTGCGCGTCAAACAAGTGCTCGCACGAGCAAGGCGCAACCAAAGATGCCGATGATGGCCACGAGTGCTTGGCGGACCCAAACCACCGCGCGCGCAGAAAACTTTGCCAAAATGACCTTTGCGAGCGCTATAAGAACAAGGAACCACGCAAAATTCGCTAGAAAGGCCGCAAAGGCGAACGCAACAGGATGCTCCACGGGCTGACCTGCAAAAAAGGACGACAACAGGCCGGCGACAATAAGCGCGGTGGTTGGACGCAAAGCGGAAATGAGGCTCGCTTTTGCGAATGCCGGTGTAAACAGATTGAGTTCCGACGTATCGACTCGTTTGTGGCGCAAGCCGCGCCAACCCGAGAACGCGATGAAAAGAAACAGCCCCGCCACGAGCATTTGAAGGGGCTTTTCATACTGCTCAATGAAGGGTCCTGCACGCGACACGAGCACAACCCCCACGAATCCCCAGCCGCCCATGCCCAAGGCTGCGCCGAGCCCTGTGCCAAGAGCAGCCCCAAAACGGTTGGCAGAGCCTTTTTGGGCGACGTCCCCCGTTGTTGCGGTGTGGCCTTGCTTTTGCTTTAGCCCTTGTTCCAAAGCCAACGCGCCCATGGGGCCCACGGGAACGCCTCCTGCTCCTCCAATGGCGAGGCCCATAAGCAGAGAGGTGAGCATGAGAGCCTCCTGTGAGAGGTGGACCTTCGCAAGCGGCCTTGACGCTGCGAAACAGAAACGAAACACGCTACTCTGGGCTCGCCGGCGTTGTCATGTCTCCCCATGCCGGAGAATCCCTTTTTGCTGAGGCACGCGGCATGACTCTTCCCAACTGGGACCTCCTCGACACCACGAGCCTTCCTTGCGGTAGGCTCGAAAGCCTCGCCGACGCACTGTGTGCCAGCGTGACAGGCCCCCTTGCAGCTCAGTGCGCCCGTTTGAGTCCACACGAGGGCCTGCCGCCCGGCGTGGTGGTGGGTTCTCCCCGCGCTTCACGGAGGCTCGTGGTCACCTCCGGACTGCACGGTGTGGAAGGTCGTTTCGGCCTGCTTTTGCAGGCGCGTTTCCTTGAGCAGCTCGCGAAATACGAAGCTTTGGAGCGCGGAGATGTCGCCGTTGTTGTGCTTTTTGCTCTCAACCGTTCCGGATTTTTGAACGCACGCCGTTGGTGTGACGCGAATACCGATCTCAACCGCGCCTTCGCACGGCCCACAACTCAAACTTCAGAAACAACAGGCAACGAAAGTGCCGGCACCCATGGGGCCTGGAAGTCGCTCTACCAAGCGTTCGGCCCTGCCGCGCCCTCCCCCTCTCTTCCAAGATTCCTGGGGGCGAGTGTGAAGAACATCCTCCACTATGGCTGGCGCAACCTTTTTGAAGGGCTCCCTCAAGGTCAGGATGTTTACCCCGACTTTATTTTCTTTCGCGATCCGGCTCGCGCCGTTGGCGTTGAAGCCATTCGAACACGGTTGGCCGAAGTGTCTGCAGGTGCCTCTGAGCTCTTGCACATCGACCTCCACACGGGGCTTGGGCGCGCCGGCGAGGCAAAGCTCCTGGCGCCCACGGGTCCTCTCGTGGCCGCATGCGGCGAGCTGGGGAGTGCCTATGCCGCACCAGGCACCCTCGTTGACGGCGAGCGCAGGCGTTGGAGCGAGATCGGTGGCGGCCGTGGGGATGTGGAACGTGCGTTGAGCCCTTACGAAGGGGCCGTTCTGGAATTTGGAACTGTCTCTGGGCTTCGTGTGTTCTTCTCTCTTTTGCAAGAAAATCACAGTTTCCAGTGCGATGACGTGGCCGCGAATTTCGAGCACCGCACCGCACTCTTGCAGAACTTCTTTCCCGTGGCTCCCCAATGGCGCGCTCAGGCGACTCAAGCCGGATTGGGTGTGCTGGCGCGCGCTTTGAAAACCCTCATGAGGCTCCGCCCAGAATCCCAAGGACAAGAGATTTGAGGCGATCGAGGTCGGAGTCTTTTGTGAGGAAGTGCACGTTCTCGCCAAGGTCTCCGGCGCCTGGATCCCCTGGGGGAAGCCCAAGCTCCTGGGCGTCAATGATGTTGCTCGAAAAGAAAATGAAGGGGAGTTTTTTCACTCCTCGCGCATGGAGCTCTTGGAAGAGGTGGATGCCCGTCATCACCGGCATACGCACATCGCTCACCACGGCGCGGACTTTCGCTGCAAGTGCGGCATTCTCGGGCGCGGTGAGAATGTCCAGCGCCTGCTGACCGTCGGAGGCTTCCAGAGTTTCCACACCCAGGTTGACGAACGTTCTTTTCAAGAGGCGCCGGATGTCTTTTTCATCGTCGACAATGAGAACGCACTGGCCGTCGACTCTTTGTTCCTTCATGGGCTTGGGAGATTCGGATGGCTTCGAGGAAAGGGGCAACTCGTTTCTTGTCGAAAAAACGCCACCGTCACGCCGAGGTTGCGCCTGGGCAGCTTCCTCTTTTTCATTTTCGGCGAAGCAGGCGAGTTGGAGTTCGAAGGAGGCCTTTTGTGTGGTGATGTTCCAGACGAAACGGGCTCCTGCAGGAAGGCGTTTGGCAAACTTTTCGAGGGTGTGCGGCAAAAGGCGTTCCGTTGCTCCCGGAGTGAGTTCGCCCTCGACTTTCAACAACACGGTATCGGCGTTGCCGTCGAGTCGGATGCAAAGCAGACCGCGGCCTTGGGGGAGTCCTCCTGAAACTTCGGCAAAGGCGGCATTGAGCCACATAATGAGGTTTACGGGAACCGCAAGAACAAAGGGGTTATAGCCTGGCCGTCGGCTCACCTGGGTATTGACACCAAGCTTCGTGAAGCGGCTCATGTTCAAAATAAGTGCGTCTTCAATGAGGCTCGCGACGTTCGTTATTTGCATCTCGGCAAGGCGAGGATTCGAGAACTTTCTGAACCAGACTGCGAGATCTTCGATGTTGCGAAGGTAATTGAGGAGCTTTTCCGTTTCCGTCTTTTGTTCGGGAGCCGACAGGAGGGGCGCGAGTTCGCGCACAACGATGTCTCGACACATGGTGACGGGGTTGATGAGGCTGTGTGCCATGTCGGCACCAATTTCGGAAATGGTGCTCATGCGCACTGAGTAATGAAGTTCCGCCTGAGCCGCCATGAGGTCGGAAACGCGCTCGCGCATGGACGAGTGTGCAGCCTCCAGTGCGTCGTATTGTTTGTTGAGCGAAAGATCGCGAATTTCGAGGCACACCCATGATCGTGTCGGCGACTCTTCGTCCGCATGGTGGTGGAAGCGCAATTCCGCGGGAAACGAACCCACAGGTCCGCGGCGCACCACCCGGTGGAAGTCGTATGCTTGACCCAAAGAGCGCGTGATGTTGAAGAGCTCCACCACCGCAGGATGATCTTTCTTCTCGAAGAGATCGAAGAAAGAGACCTCTTTGGCGTTCTTGCCGCCCTGAGCTCCACCAAACCATGTCTGTTTTTTGAACGACTGGTTGCACCATTCGAGCTTGAAATCATCTGCCCCAAATAGAGCGAGTCCCACCGACACGTTTTTGAGAATGGACGAAGGTAACAGACCTTCGAGTCGGGGTTTCACGCTTCACCCCCACAAAAAGAGAGGCTGCGCAAACGCTTGTCGAACTCGCGGGATGTTTTTTCGAGGTGAAGAAACGCGACGACCTCGGTGCGCGTGCCTGTGTCCACGTCAACAAAAAGTGCATGCGAACGGTCGAATGCCATGCGAAGCCCAAGCCCTGCACTTGCTTTAAAGGCAACATCACCTTTCAGGGCTCCGGCATTCAGATGCGAAAGGAGCGTGGGGAAACGCAACCCTCCGAAAGGATCGCTCACACTCAAACCCAGGAAATTGTCCTCTCGACGCCACTTCACAACCACGGCTTCTTCGTGAGGGAGGACAAACGGGTGTCCTCGGCGCAGACCCTGCATCCGGGGATTCGCGGCAAAAACCGCGTTGAGAATGAGTTCATCCACAATTTCGACGGCCTTCCGAGCGTACTCGGAGGCTCGAACGTCTTTTGAAGGCGTCGCGGCAGGACTCAAAACAGTTTCTCGAAGGCGCGAAAGTGCGAGGGCTTTTTCCTCCAGACTCGTGACCCTCTGTTCCAGGGTCGGGGTGACGTTGGAAGAAAAAGCCCCGTACGCATGAAGCCAGTCGTGGGGCCCGGCCATGGCCGGCACGAGCGGGCGCACCAGCCTCCTCACCAGGGCGGCAAGTTCGTTTTCGTCGGGCTTGCCATTGCGCAATGCCAGGAAATGGCGCGCGTGAGTTCCTGAAGGCAGAGCCCCAAGAAATTCGGGAACGGCGGTTGTTACGAAGACGGCAAGAGGACCGTGAACGTCTCTCTCCGTGAGGGCTTGAAGCTCCGTTTCTTCGGTAAAAAGAAGAAGGGGCTCAAGGGTTTCGTGCGCTTCTCGACGGAAGGCCTCAACGTCGGCGCACGCAACGAATGTGACCATATGACCTTCCACCTGTCGGCGGAGCGTTTCGCACAGGGCAAGGTTTTGAGGGAGGAGGGCGACAAGTTTCATCCCTCCCTCAGGCTCTTGAGTTTGGCGTGGTTGACGACCAAAAAATACAGATACTCCGAGGGTTCGAAGTCGGCTTCGAAGACGGTTCCGTCGGGGTTTGGCAAAGAAATTTCGAAATCGTCATATTGGGCTTGAATCGGAACGTCACGGCCCACCACGAGACTCACAATGGCGTGCGTGTCTTTTTCTGGGCAATAAAAAGGAGCTTGGAAGCTTTCGATGTCGATGTCTCCGCGGATCCCCTCGCTAAAATTGAACTGCTCCACCAGCCACACGGGCATATTCACGTAGCTCGCGCAGGGTGCGAGGTCTCCAAGGAGCCTGAACCACGTGAGAATACCGACGCTGTTGGCTCTTCGCACCTCAGAGAGGTCGAGACTCAAGCGCCGACCCTGCACGCTGTGCATGGCCTCCATCATTGTTTTTCGCAACGCTTCGGCCGTTGTGTGCTCGTCGAGGATTCCGCTGAAAAAGACGGTGGATCCGTTCCGCTGCGCGTCCATGGGGGGTCTCCGTGAGGCTCGGCCAGAGGCGTCCTCAGGGAGTGTATCGGTTACCTTACCTCTGTATTGAGAGAAAAAAGAGACCGCGGTGTGTCGTGCGCTTCAACGCGGGGAGGAAGGGGCGTTGCGTGCGTAACGTGGTGTGATGTCGGGGGTGTGTGGTCCAGAGGTTTTGAGGACTTTCAGATTCTTCAACGCCGTGAGCCAGACGCCAGGGGTCCAGCCCGCCGGCTGAGCCAGAACGTCGACGGCTCGGTGCATCCAGGGAGCGGCCCTCCCCAAACGACGCAAACGCCTGTCATCGTCCCACTGCACCCCGGCGTATTCGAGGTTCAGCTCCTGGAGGGAATTGAGATAGCTGATGGGGGCAAGCTCTTGAATGTCGTTGTAGGAAAGGTCGAGCTTTTCCAGGGCCACGAAATGGCTCAAGGGGCGGATGTCTTGAATGGCATGATGGCTCAGGTCAAGTTCGCGGACACGGAGCGCTTTTGCAGCGGCGGCATGGCAGTCGGACTCTCCGAGCTTCTCGAGAA
Source organism: Silvanigrellales bacterium (assembly GCA_020247005.1). Lineage (GTDB taxonomy): Bacteria > Bdellovibrionota_B > Oligoflexia > Silvanigrellales > Silvanigrellaceae > JADCJN01. The sequence goes on along the minus strand of JADCJN010000151.1, from coordinate 13,574 downwards.
GAACTTCGAGAGTGTGCTTGAAATCGGGAAGGGCCTCTTTGTCACGGCACAATTGGTAGAATGAGCCCTCCGCCGTAGGAACGAAACTCCGCAGGTCGTTGATTTGACCACTTTGTGGTGAATTCGAATGCGAGGCATCTTGATTCTTCGAAACCCATTCGTGGAAAAAACGGAGGTCGGTGTTGATGCCGGTTCCTGTTTCGCATTCCGAAGGTCCGTAGGACACGATGCCTGTGACGGTGAGCACCGGCAGGCCACTGTCGGGATGTGTCGAGCCTACGATGACAGGACCGCCAGAATCTCCGAGGCACGACCCTTTGTCGACGTTGGGGCCATCGACAAACTCGAGGCTCGTGTTCCGTATACCACCCACATGCGTATTTACTTTGTAGAGGCGCCCGTAGTCTCCACCGCCCGCGTCGGAGTAGCCGAAGCCTGCCAGGGTGATGTCGGCCCCCTGAGCAAGATCGACACCGGGTTCAATCACGCGGACAACGCGCGAGTTTGCGGGAGGGGGACCTTCAAAAAAGACAAGGGCCACATCGTTGATGGGCTCGGTGGGTTCGAACTTCACGTTCTGTTTCGATACGCGGGAGCTATCGAAGCCCGCATGCACGAGCGTTTTCGACACCCTGCGCGACTTCTCCGACTGAGCGCCTCGGTCGCCATAAAGGGGGTCGAATTCTGTCGGCGTTTCCAGGTCGAAACTCACATACATCAGAGGGCTTGCGAGCCCGGTCACACAGTGTGCTGCCGTGAGAATCGTGTTGCCGCCCATGTAAGACCCTGTGCAAAAGGGATACCCATTCGAGCGGATGAGAGCCACCGTGGAACCCGAAAGAGGGTCCGATTCGTCAACGCGGCTCCCGCCGAAAATGTGAAGCCGAGACGCGCTTTCATTGGGAGGCGGGTCAACGCGCGCGCAAGCCAGAAGAGAACCTCCGGTGAGAACGAGAGACGCGAAGCCAACCCATGAGAGACAGACGTGACGCATGAACGAGTGGTTCCTCCAAGGCACAACCGTTCTAATGGTCACCGTTCATTGCGGTCAAGGGACCGCGGCCCTTGTTGAAGCTTTTTTTCGAAATTCTCAAGAACTCAGAAGCCACGTTTCAGCTTCTCACGCAACGAAAGCGCCTTCACGTTCGCCGAGACTTCCAGGAAGAGAGCCTCCAGAGCAGAGCGGAGGGCCGCGTCGGGCGAGGACGAGGGCAAAGCAGCTTTGGCCGCGCTCAGAGCCTTCAACGCTTCTTGCGTTTCATCGGCGTCTGAAAGCAGGCGGCCCTTTTCAAACTCGAACCGAGCCAACGCTTCGGGTTCTCCGCGCTTTGTGGCGAGGTCGGCACCCCGTGTGAACACCTCCAAAGCCCGCGCCGACTCCCCCACCGATCGGAGAGCCAGGCCGTAACCGTGCACCACCTCGGCGAGAGGTGAGTCCGGTGAGGGGGGAAGGGCCTCGAGTGCGCGAATGGCCTCACGGAAAAGGGGGAGGGAACGGTGCACTTCCCCCACGCTTCCAAGAACGGCAGCGAGCGCATACCGCGCGAAGGCTTTTGCTTCCGTGTCGGACTCCGGAGTCCTCGCGACTCGGGATTCCTGCCATTCCACGGCTGCGCCAGGCCTTCCTTCCGAAAGGCACTGAGAAATGCGCGCATCGAGTTCAGGCAAGGGCAAGGAGGCGGCTTCCAAGCGTTCTGCGTCCGTGAGTGCTATGCGTTCATGTGTGGCGCAATCGTGGTGATCGTGGCCGTGGTCATGATCGTGGCCGTGCTCATGATCGTGGCCGCAGTGGGGTCCGTGCACGTGTTTTTTCGCATGGACAGGATCATGGCCATGGGAATGAACGTGGTCATGGTCGTGATCGTGATTGCAATCGGGTCCGTGCACGTGACCCTTTTCCTGTTCGTGGTGATGCTCATGATCGTGACCATGAGCATCACCATGGGCCAGCCAGGGCGGGAAGGGGTCTTCAAACAGTGCCCAGTCAGCTTCCGAAAGTGCAAACTCCGCTGGGGTCAGAAGGCAGGCCTCCAAAGCCGCGCGCACGCGCACTTCGTCGACGCCCCTTCCAAAAAGCACGAGCTCCTGACGTTTGTCGCCGAGAGTTTCGTGCCAGTCGCGAAGAATTTCGTCACGGTCGTCTTTTTCCTCTGGCCATTCCGACGCAGGCGTGTGGATCCACCAGGTGCCTTGTGCTTCCAGCTGGCAGCCATTTCCGGCTTGCGACCACTCCGCCACGAAGTCGGGACGCGTAGCGAGCCAAAGAAAGCCTTTGGTGCGCAGAAGACCATGGTCGTCGTCATTTAAAAACGTCCAAAAACGTGCGGGATGCAAAGGCTTGCGCGCTTTAAAAACGAAAGCGGAGACGTCGGTCCCGACAGCTGCTTTGGGCACTCCTTCCCCGCGCAAAGCCGACATCCAGCCCGAACCCTGGAACGTTTCTTCTTCGTCGAACGGTGAGGCATCCGCCATGCCTTCGAAAGACACCTGGCCATCTTTCGACTCGCGAAGAACGGCTCGAGGGTTCAAGAGACGCACAAAAGCCTCCACGCTGGCGCGGTCGGCAGAAGAAACAGTCTCAGTGTTGAACAGAACAATGATGTCGGCCGACTCCACTTGATCGACCAAGGCTTCCGAGAGGTTTTTGTCGGACTCCTGCTCGTCGCCAAAGCCCCTGTCGCCCAGTGTTTCCTCGGAATCGAGGAGGGGGAGGAAACTTCCCACATCCACCAGGGTCACTGCGGCCACAATGGGACCCTCGAGCTCTGCTTCATGCACAGCCTCGAGTGTCGCCTGGGGCGAGGCGCCCGGTTGGCCGTACCAGGCGACAATCTCGTTGTCGCCCGAACGTGCGGCATGAGGGCCTGAAGGCGGAACCTCGTTCATGCGCGAGAGGATGACGACAGCGTTTTTTTTCACGATTTGCCCTTCTTCAACAGGAGGTCGGCCTTGTTTTCACGTTCGGCCTCTGCCATAGCGCTGGCACTCGCCGGGGTCAATTTTTAGATTCGGTTTTGGACGCGAATACAAGGGAAATCACGTTCAGACCCCGCCGAACGCCCTCTCCCACTTCGGCCTCCTCTCCTGTGAGTCCCGTTGTGGATTCGACCTCCGAAAGCTTTTTGCCGACGAAGGTGTTGGACGCCTTCGCCGAAACAGGACCCGCCTTTGCGCCCACGAACACCAGCGACGAAATCTGTCCTTTTGTGCTCACAACCAAGCCTAAGGTTCGCTTGGAGGAGGGCAAATGCACATACTGCACTACATAAGTTTTTTTTCCGGCCACCTCTGCGAAATAGAACGTGGGAGACTTGTCTTCTTCTTGGAAGGACGCACCCACTTTTGCTTTCAAGGCATCAATTTGTGACGCGCTCAATTCCCCTTCCAGAATCGAAAACGCGGTGGCGTCGGAGGGAACGAACGTTTTCAGCTCGTCGGAAGGGATGTCTCCCTTTCCCGCCCACGTGCCCGGTGCCTTTGGTGTGCTTGTCGGGTCGTTGGGATCCGCACGAGCTTTGAGCTTCGTGCCAAAATCGAAGGTGTCTCCTTTGGGAACAATGGACGCGATGCTCGCTAAGGCACCCCGGCTCTTTCCAGCGCGTTCAAAGGCTTTGCCGTAAACACTCAGCGACGATCCGCCGCCTTGGGCATGGCACGTGGCGCAGGGCGCCTTGAATCCATATTCCTGCCGAATGAGGCGCTGGTACTGAGGCAAGGCCCAGGCGGCGGAAGGCGTCCAAGCGGCAAGCAGCACTGAAGCAAAAACGGCTTGCAGAAGAGGTGTTGGAGTCGATGTCATCGTGGCCCCCGACTTTCATTTGCGCGAAAAACTGGTTTCCACTCGGCCAATGGCTTTCATGGCGAGTTCGATGATGTAGACTTTGCCTTCGTTCCCTTGAGAGTCTTTGCGAAGCGCGGACAATTCGTCTGCCGACTTGCCCACAAGTGTGGAAAGAAACGCGTCGGAGGTCGCATCTGCAGATTCCGGAGTTGAAAAAACCTTCAACACAGCAATGCGTCCTTGCGGGGTGACGGTGGCGCCGAATTCCGTGTCGCCCCGTGAAGATTTTCCGTCGAGAAAGACACCCACCACCTTTGTTTTGCCGTCGGTTCCCGCTCCCAAAAAAAGGTTCCCAAGCAGGTCGCCGCGCCCGAATTTCAAAGTGTGTTTCGTTTCGAATTCTTTGAGCCGCACAGCGTTTTGGGGAACATTCACCTCTTTGAAAGTGACGCGAGCGTCGGTGGGCGTGAGGGCCGCAAGCTGTCGCGCGGGAAAGCCTTTTTCGTGCGCAAGGGCCTCGGTCGCAAAAAGAGGCCACGTCGAAACCTTCCCAAACACCGAAAACACAAGGAAAGACAGGAGCAGGCTCATACCTGCAGCAAAAGGAGGACGAAAAATCATGGCTTGAGGCGCCTTCCATTGAGGGAGGTTAGTTGACTGAATAGCGGCTCACCATGCCACCTTCGGGATGTCCGGGAACGTGACAATGGTAACTCCAATCGCCCTCAGCTTGGCCGTCAAGTTCAACCGTCCGAAAGGCGCCGGGTTGAAGCTCAAGAACGTCGCTCGTACGTCCAGCTTCGTCTTGGAAGCTGTTTCCGTGAGGATGAAAGGAGTGGATGTTGGCGCCCAGATTCACCACGCCAATACGGAGTTTCGTCCCTTTCCGGAGCGAAAATCGGTTTTCGTCGGCTTCGCCGTAACGACCGTTGATGAGGTGCATGGGCATGGAGGCGTCTTTGCCAGAAGAACTGAAAGCAGTGCCTGACCCGTGGCCGCCGTGGCCGCCTGCCATGGCGCCCGACGGCAAGGGAGCCCCACTGCGTGAAAACAGAAACGCAGGATCGAGGTCATGCAAAAGGATTCCGTAGCCCGCTTTCGCGCTTTCGCCTTTCTTCACAACGTTCAAAATGCCCACGAGACCCCTGGCCAGGGCCCCTTCACCCTGTCCACCATGGTCGTGGAAGGGATAGAATCCAGGTGGCGTCGCATCGGTGACTTCCCAGAAAAATGAGCGCGATTCCCCAGGAGGCACCGCCGTTGATGCGGTGCCATCGTTTTGGGGTTTGTATTTCACCACGTGCGTGTGAATGATGTGTTCTGAAGACGATTTGTTCGAAAGGCGGATGTGCACCAGGGTGCCTTGTTCCACCACCAAAGGGCGTGCCGGAAAACTGCCGTCGTAAGTGAGAGCGCGGTACGAGTACCCCCCTCCAATGTCGACCAGTGTTTCTTTCACCTCGAAAGAAACATTCCGTGTCTGGTAGCCTGCAGCCAAAAAGGCAGGAACATAGCCAAGTCCTGTCAATTCAGCCTGGCCGGGTTGAACTTTGCTGTGAGCGCCGTGGTCATTGTTCGAAGCTTCGCCATCGGCGTATTTTCCGCATGCCTGCAGAACCGCGATGCTGGCCCCCAGGTAGGCAAGGCACACGACAAAACGGACAGTGGCGGCAAGGGTTTGTTTCATCGTCGTCTCCTAGAAGGTCACAAGGAGCTGCGTTGTGGCGCTCCAAGGGGCATGTTCGAGTGTGCTGGGCCGTTTCTTCTGAAAAACCACGTCGCTCGCGGAGCCGCCCAAACGCACGGTCCATCCTTCGTCATTGAGCACCGAAAATGCGGTGGACAAGAAGGCCACGCGACCGTCGTAGCTTGCGTCTTACCACGTGTCGTACTGCACGGCCCATTTCGTTCGGGTTTCGTCGTTGATGCCAAATAAGGGAACGTCGACCCGGGCAAGGGCGCCTTTGGCCACAGTGTGGTTCTTGCCTGGCGCCTGAGACAAGCGGCCCTTGTCGTGTCCGAAAATGCCTTCGCCAAAAAACTCGGCCCAGGACGTTCGCCACACGAGGTCGGCAGCCACCCTGCGGCGTTCCAGGGTGCGGGTGCGATCGAGGCGCGAACCGAGCATCGACATGTCGAACTCGGAGGGGGAAACTTGATTGTCCCACGTCTCGCCCACCATTCCCGACATCCCGACTTTAACGTTGCTTGTGGGTTGGTAAACGAACCTTGCCTGCACAGGCATTTTTTCTACGAGCATGGCTTCACGATCGGCACCGTTTCCATTTCGGCTCGTACGGAAATCAGGCCCATTGAAAACTTCAAGAATGGCTTCGAAATCGCCGAAGGCATAGTCAAGATGAACGCCCACGTCGGTGATGAAGCCATTGCTGCGCACGGCCTGCGAAGGAAAGATGTTGGCAGGGGAATCGACCTGCGCATCGAGTCCGAATTTCCCGCGGAAGCGACCGAGCTTCACAGTCATGCCTGTGGGAAGGAAGGGAAGTTGCACGAGGCTCACGGTTGCAAACCCGTGATCTTGACCCACCACGGTGCCCGTTTCGCTCGTCAGCAGGAGCTGTTCTGCGGAAATAGCGATGTGGTTGCCCACGTTGGCGCCCACCACGAATTCATTGACGTGAATGAAGGCCACGGGGCGTTTTTGCCCGTTCACGTGTGTCACCCGCCAATCGATGGCGCCACCCAGAGTGAGGTTTGAAAGCGGGCCGACTTGGGTGGGAAGGGCGAGCTCCTTCTTTGGTTGCACCGCGGGCGCGTCGAAATCGAGGTCTTGGGCCAGCGCGAGCGAAGGATGCGTCAGGTTGCTCGCGTACAGCGCGCAGAGGGCGGTGGCCAGAACGCCGAGGCCCCGCAAGTTCGCGCGTGCAATTTGAACAAAAAGAACAGCGAAACCCAAGGCGAACAAACCGCCAGTAATGTAAGACAAGAGGTGGAAGCTCGGGCTCACGAATCGGGTGAGCCACCACGATGCCGTGTCGAGTGCGGCAGCCCCAAAGACAACGAAACACGGGAAGAGCACCCTTTTGCGGGGTCCCACGAAGAGAAGCCCCAATGCGCTTGTGGCTCCAAAAAGCAGGCCTTAGCCAAAGAAGTGTTCGTGTGAAAGGCGTGCCAGTTTGAGTGCCGTCAGACTTTCAAAGTAGCCGATGGCATCTTCTGGTTTCCCTGCCAAAAGCCAGGCCGTAAGCCCACCGAAAGCGACATTGCCCGCCATAAAAACAAGAACGAGAAGCGCGAGTGCGTGCCACGACGGCCCCAGCCGGTGCGAAACGGGCTCATGGGACTCTGAGGGGGGATGTCCCACCGCCGTGCTCCCCCTTGCCACGCCTGTCTTTCGCCGCGTGAGACGATGGGCTCCCCCAGCGGAGGCCCCCAGAAGCAGCAAGCTCAAGGCAATAGAAAGTCCGATGGCAAGGCCATCCGGCAAAAGGGCCCGCTGCGTGGACGGGGAGTCGTCGGAACGGGGCTGAAGGGTCGGGACCGCTTCGAAATTGAATCCGCTGTCGGCTTGCGCACACAAGCGAGGCAGGTCACCTTTCGAAAGTGCTCTGGGGAGGCCGGTGGGCATTGAGACTGGGAAAAGGTCGAAAGCCATGTTTTGCTCACTCTCCGTTTCGGGAACGCACAGATTGACCCCTCGCACCTGTGGGGCTTGGCACCGCCTCTACGTTCCCGCGAGCGGGATTGTGACACCGCCCCTTTGCCCAAAGGCACACACCAATGAACTCTTCCCCTGCGAATGCGTTCCCCACTCACCACGTGGGCGTCACGGGAATGACCTGCGCGTCCTGCGCAGCGCGCATTGAGCGAGCTCTTTTGAAGACCCCCGGTGTGCACACCCCGTCTGTGAATCTTGCCACCGAAGAAGCGACCTTTCAGGCGGAGTCGCCCGCAGCTGAAGCTGCGGCCCTGGCCGCCATCGAAAAGGCGGGTTACGGCGTCATGGTGCGGCCTACCGAGCAGTCGAGCCCCGCTGCCGAGACGCCTCGCGGGCTGAGCGAGGGCGCCCGTGTTCTGCTCGCAAGCCTCTTTTCCCTTCCCTTGGTTTTGCCCATGGCCGTAGGCCCCTTCTTAGAAGGGGGTTTGCATGGCGCCATGGAAAGCGGCGTTGCACTGCCGCCCCTTTGGCAACTTGCCCTCGCAACACCGGTGCAATTTTGGCTTGGCGCCCGCTTTTACAGAGCCGCTTGGAGTGCGGTTCGAGCTTTGAGTGGAAACATGGATCTGCTTGTCGCTCTGGGGACGACGGCGGCCTATGCGCTGAGCGTTTTTCTTCTCGTGAGCGCGAATGGACCACATCCGCATCTTTATTTTGAAAGCTCCGCGGTGGTTATCACCCTCGTCCTGTTCGGAAAATGGTTGGAAGCGCGAGCAAAGAAACAAACGACATCGGCGCTCCGTGCGCTGCATGCGCTCCGTCCCGATGTCGCGACTGTGGAGCGGAACGGAACGTTGGTCACGGTGGCCCCTGCCCACGTGAGGTTGCAAGAGGTTTTCGTCGTGAAGCCCGGCGAACGGTTTGCGCTCGACGGTGTGGTGGTCGAAGGCATGAGTCATGCAGATGAGTCGCTCCTCACGGGTGAAAGCATGCCCGTGGCGAAGGAGCCGGGCGCGAAGGTGACGGGCGGGGCCGTGAACGGCGAAGGGCTCCTGCGCGTGCGCACCACGTCGACTGCCGCGGAGTCGACTTTGGCCCGCATCATACGTCTCGTCGAGGACGCTCAGGGAGCGAAAGCTCCCATACAACGCGTGGTCGACAAGGTGAGCGCCGTTTTTGTGCCCGTCGTCCTTGTTCTTGCCGTGCTTACGTTTGTGGGTTGGTGGGTGTTTCAAGGAGACGCACTGCAGGGACTTCTCAATGCCGTGGCCGTTCTCGTCATCGCCTGTCCGTGTGCTTTGGGACTCGCCACACCCGCGTCCATTATGGTGGGGACGGGGCTTGCCGCGCGCCAAGGAATTCTGATTAAAGATGCACAAAGTTTAGAACTGGCGCAGGGTATCGACACCGTTGTGTTCGACAAAACCGGCACGCTAACCGAAGGAAAACCGAAAATCGTCCGCATTGCAGCGTTCGACGCAGCGTTCGACGCAGCTTCCGACGCAGCGTCGGAAGAACATGTTCTTCGGCACGCTGTTTCCTTGCAAAGAGGCAGCGAGCACCCCCTGGCCAAGGCCGTGGAAGACGCCGCTTTGGTGCGTGGCGTAGAGGCGCTTCCTTGCGCAGAACTCAGGGCCATTCCGGGGCGCGGGGTGGAAGGCATGGTGGGAGGCGACCCCCTGGCGCGAACGGAATGGGCGCTCGGAAGCCGCCGCCTGGCATCGGAACGCATGCAGGTGCCCCAAGGCACACTGCAGACGGCGGACGTGTGGGAAAAAGACGGCCTCACCGTGTCGTTTCTTCTCGAGAAGGCGGGAGGTGCGTGGGCGTGCAAAGGGATTCTTGGATTTTCGGATGCCGTCAAACCCAACGCGGCAAGCGCCGTCGCCAAGCTCAAAGCGCGTGGCGTTGCGTCGCTCATGTTGACAGGCGACAACGAGGGGGCTGCAAAACGTGTGGCCCAGGAAATCGGTTTAGAAAATTTTGAGTGGGGTGTTTTGCCAGGCGACAAATCCGCCGTGGTGGCGAGGCTCCGCGCGGCGGGCCACAAAGTGGCCATGGTGGGCGATGGCATCAACGACGCACCTGCGCTTGCGGCTGCGGACGTCGGCATGGCGATGTCGACGGGAACCGACGTTGCCATGCACGCCTCGGGAGTCACGCTCATGCGAGGCGAACCTCTGTTGGTTGTCGACGCCATTGAAATTTCGCGGCGCACCTACCGCAAAATTCACCAGAACCTCTTTTGGGCCTTCATTTACAACGTCATTGGCATTCCGCTGGCGGCCTTTGGATTTTTGTCTCCGGTGCTTGCGGGAGGAGCCATGGCGCTTTCCAGCGTGAGTGTGGTGACAAATGCCTTGCTCTTGAAAACGATGCGGTTCAAATAGAGCGCTTTTTCTTCAGCAAAGGTGGAAAAGTGGGAAAGACGTTTTTGGTCGCACTTCTTACGGGGGCGAGCGTGGCCATGGGAGTCCTTGCTTTCATCGTTGTTCCGCCTGTCACGCGATCGGAAATCGATTCGGCCGCCCACATCGAAAAGCTCCCCGACAAAGGTGAGGCCATCGACGAAAGCATCCTCCATGCCGTCTGCACCACTGCCCCGGTGCGCGCTGAAGACGGGGGTTGGACGTGTGCTGTTGCCCACGCGTGCGAAGGTGTTCCTTCCGCTCAGGCGAGCTTCGAGCAAGCCTACGCGGGGAGCTTTTCCGGACCGGGGCGCGAAGAGCTTTTCGTGGATCTGAGGCTCGACTGTGCAACGCATACCGAAGACTGGGGAGGTTTTGCCTTTTTGCGTCGCGAGCAGGGTGCCTGGAAGAAGGTGTTGCTCGAGGCAGGGGGCCGGCCTGGCAAGTGCCGCCCCTGGGGAGACGAGGCCTCTGGCCGCACAACACTGGTGTGTGAGTGGAGCACCACCCTTCAAGGCCATACGACGACCCACCTGAACCACGTCACGTTGGCGGGCGAGAGTGCACCCGAGAGCCAGCTCATTGTTGAAGCAATCGACGATGAAAGCGCCTCTGAGTGCCATGCGTATGCCGACACCATCACCTGGAGGTTCGAAGGCCCGAAGCTCCACGTCACCTTCAGCGAGTCACGTGCCTCTTCAGAACTTGTCGAACTCGCTGAGCGGAGCGAGTGCGCAACACCCTTTCCACGCCAAGAGAAGCTCTACACCTTCACCTTCGTGCGTCACGGCTCTGGGTTCGCCGTGACACCCGAAAACCATGCGGCCTACAAGGCTTACGAGGCGTTGCATGGGGCTGATGTCATGCAATGACGTTCTTCAGCCACTCGATGATTTCTGGAAGTTTTTCAAGAAATCCCTTTGCGAAAGCAAAGGCCACGGTGGCGATAGAAAAGAAATAAACCCACGTCGCAATGTGGAAAAGGTGACCTACGATGGCGGCCACACCGTCGCGCATCATAAGAGCCAGTGCGAAAAACGTGATGGCGAGCGCGGGCAGGGTGTTTGTGAAAGGCACGACGGGGGGAATGGGAATGGCGAGTGCGAAGGCGGACGACAGCATGGCCAGCCCCACCAAAACGCGGCCCGGTTGAGTGAGCAAAATGGTGAGCCGAGGGCGCAAAAGGCGCTCGAGCCGCCGAATGAAGCGCAAGCTCTTTTCGCCAATGCGCGACACCGACTCACCCTTGAGCGTGAATCGCTCTAGGAAGTCGGGCAGGTGAAGTCGACCCGGACGAAACACACGAAGTGTGAAAACGACGATGCCAAACCCGAACACGGTGGAAATGCCGGGCAGAGGCATCGGAAAGAGAAAGGGAAGGCACAGAAACACGATGACGAGCGGAGCCCCGTCGTCGCCCAAAATTTCTTCGAGGCGGCGCAAAGTTATCTTCTCATTGGCATCGAGATCTGCCAGGGCTTCGAAGCGTTTGGAAAGCATCAGATCTCCAGACCAAGGAAGAAACTCGCAATGAGAGCCAAAAAGACTCCGGCGGCGAGCGCGGAAAGAAGCTTTTCGCGTTGCCTCGCGAAAAGTATCGACGTGAGGAAAACCCTCACAAGGGGGAGCAAGACGAGAAGGAACAATCCAAAGTAACACAAGAGAACCGGCCAGGCCTGCGCTGCCACAAGCGACGCGAGTTCCGCGCTCAAGGGGCGTGACTGGTAGTTGCCAAGCGCAGCAAAAGCCTCTGCGGAACCGAGTCCATCGCCCGCAGACGCCACCCACTCCCAGGCCCACCCGAAGGCCATTAGACCTGCGGAAGCCAGCACGCCCGCGCGCAGGAGCACGGCAATCCGCAGTTCGAGGCGTCTGACCCCGGTGCTGGGCTCGTTTGGCAAGGAAGAGGTCATGCGAGTCCCTTTCGGATCATTTGCGCCGACACGACCAGAAGCACCAAAACGAACACGCGTCGAATGAGGGTTTCGGGCAGTCGCACCAGGGCGCGCGCGCCTAGCCACGCTCCCACCAAGATACCCAGCGACACGGGCACCGCAATGTCGGGCCGCACGTCTCCGCGGAGAAAGAACGCACCCGCGCTCGCCGCCGCGGTCACGCCAATCATGAAATTCGAGGTCGCCGAAGAAACCTTCAAAGGCAACTTCATCGCCCCATCCATGGCAAGAACCTTGAAGAGCCCGCTTCCTATTCCCAGCAAAGCCGACAGAACGCCTGCCACGCCCATGGCAGCAAGTCCAAAGGGAACATTTTCGACCGCATAGGAAACGCGCTCGCCTGAAGGAAGCGCCACAGTGCTGTCGAGTTTTAGTTTGGCCGCCCAAGGGTGGTTGCGGGCGGCGCGAACAGAGCGCCGCGGGCGCAGCATCATGAGCGCCGAAAAAGCTAGAAACGAGCCAAACAAAAGAAAAAGAACGTTTGCGTTGGCAAGCCCCGAAAGCAGAAACCCCACAATGGCACCGCAGACGGTGCCCACTTCCAGGAACACGGCCAAGCGAAGGTTCGTGAGGTTGTCTTTCAAAAAGCTGGCCGCCGCCCCCGAAGACGTGGCGACAATGGACAACAGACTGGCCGCAATCGAGTAACGGATGTCAACGCCAAGCCCAAGTGTGAGCACGGGCACAACAATAATGCCGCCACCCAAGCCCAAAATGGCCCCCAAAAATCCAGCCCCGAGCGATGCAACGAGCAAAAGGAACGACAGCATGCGCAGTGACTCCGCAGGAATGACCTCCCCCCTTGTCGCAAGGCGGGGCTCAGAAATCAACCAGCCGTCAGACTGAGTGACTCCATGACATGTCGCTTCTCTCAGGCGAGTACGCAGGCGTTTAGCAGGTAAAGTCTAATTTATTGACGAGATTATGCTTCTTAAGTGAGATGAAAATTTTCGTCTTTTTCGGTGAGCCATTCCATGGAATTCGAATTCCCAGAGCGAGAATGGAGAGCTGATTTTGTGAATCGAGCACACCACAGCGCTCAGGTTCGCGCGGACGGCAAGTTTGCACAGGCCTGAATCAACGTCAAATTTCCGGTCGTTGAAAGCGATTTTCTGCAGTGACACGATGTCGTTTGATGAATTGTGGTTTTTGAAGTCCTATTTTTGGAGTTTTTTGAATTATGAATAAAAATCATAAATGTTACTTTCCTATTGCAACTTTTCTGATGGCTTTAGGGATATGTGCAGTTGCTTGTTCTCCGAAAACGAAAGATGAAAGCTCTGAATCAAAGAGTTTTATCGGTTGGCTGCGGGGAGCTAAAGATCTCGACAAATTTCGAATTGCAAATCAGGGAAAATATTTTGAAGGTAAGACAATTGTCGATGGTAAACCGGATAGCGAGCTGAAAACGTGCGTTATCGCTGTATACGAGAATGGCCTGGAGATCAGAAATGCGAAAGATCTTCCATCTGCATACAATCGCGAGTCACATGGCAGTTTTAGTTTCGCGTCATATTCGTATTATGGCATGCGCGGGGTTGGGGGCGGACGCATCGAGAATTCGAGAGATCGGTGCATTAATTTTGAGCGTAAGTGTTACGATTACATTGATTTTGACGAAGATTTCGCCTTGAAAGCTTTTGGCGACATGAACGTAGTAGAAAACAATGAAGATAGTGCAACCTCGCGTCTGTACTTTCGCCATCCCTCCGCTGTCGTTCAGTTAAAGGTTACGTAACGCTTCGAGCTGCCCCAGTCGTCGCCGCGCTCCATGAGGACGAACGACATGAGGCGAAGCGCTGAAGCCGAGT
>JADCJN010000150.1 GCA_020247005.1 Silvanigrellales bacterium | reverse complement strand
GGTTCCGGCGAGTCGGGCCGCATCAACAAAAACGACCTCCTCTCGTTTCTCGAAAAGGGAGGCTCCACGGGAGCAGCTCCCAAGCTTGTGGCCTCGGCCGCTTCCAATGCGACCGCAGCCACAAAAACGGCTTCCGGGTCGGCAATGGAAGCCGTGGGCGGCACCGTGGCCGGAAGCGCCGACGGCGTGCGTGTTGAGCGCGTGCAAATGAGCTCCATGCGCCGCAAAATTGCCGAACACATGGTGATGAGCAAGCGCACGAGCCCACACGTGACGAGCGTCATTGAAATCGACCTTCAGAAAATCGTGGACATCCGTGACAAGGCCAAGAACAAGTTCGAGGCCACCAACGGCTTCAAACTGTCGTTTATGCCGTTTTTCATGCACGCGTGCTTGGAAGCCATCAAGGCGGTTCCCGTGGTGAACGCAAGCGTCGATGGCGACACCATCGTCTACAAAAAAGACATCAACCTCGGCATTGCGGTCGCTCTCGACTGGGGCCTCATTGTCCCGGTCATCAAGCAGGCCACGGAACGGAGCTTCGTGGGCCTCGCGCGCGAGCTCAACAACCTGGCCGAAAAGGCGCGCACCAAGAAGCTCGCGCCCGACGACGTAAAGGGCGGCACCTTCTCTATCTCCAACTTCGGTGGCTTCGGTACGCTCATTGGCCAACCCATCATCAACCAGCCTCAGGTTGCCATCATGGGCATTGGGGCCATGCAGAAAAAAGCCGTGGTAGTGAACGATGCCATCGCCATCCGCACCTGTTGTTACATCGTGTTGTCGTTCGACCACCGCATCATCGACGGCTCGGACAGTGGCAAATTCCTTTCCACCGTGAAAACCACATTGGAAAATTGGAATATTCCTGTGGTGTGAAATGAACGCGTCAGCCTTGCACGTATCTTCGTCGCCTTGTTTCCTTTAGACTCCAAAGGGGTTTGGACACATGGCACTTACGAGGACGGCTTCCATGGTGATGCTTTCGTTCGCATGCAGGATGACCGCTCCGCTTCTCGCTGTTTCGACTGTCGTGGGGCTCGGCCTTGCCGCGTGCAAGAGCCGCACCTACAACGACGGCAAGGCAGCCTCCAATGCCTCGACGTCTCTTTCCATGAATTCGTACGTTGAGGCGTGTGAACGGAACGTCGGTCCTCTTCCGCAGGCCATGAGCTGCTTTGATCCTGTCCACTCCCATGAGCTTACGATATGGACAGAGCATGAAGGTGCAACGAAACGTGTAGGCCTTGATGTGCCGCACGAGAACGGCATCAAGTGCGACAATCCCTCGCCTGGCCTCGTTTCAAAAGAGGGCTGCCTTCCTTTCAACCGCATGGCGACCTACAAAAGCGGTGAATCGACGTGGTCGCTGCTTTGTCGGCAATTTCGATTGCGCGACGCCCTGTCGAAGGAGTTTGACGCCATCGGGATGATTGGCAGCAACGCCAAAACGGGAGCGACCTGTTTTTTCGATAGCACGAGCACCACCCCCCTCAATGGAGGAGAGGTCCCCAAGCCGGAGTCAGGCTCCTCGTTTTGGTTAGATCCCGCCGTCATGGCGAATCGAGGCGCGAGCCGGTGCGTCACGTGCCACACGTCGTATCCGTTTCTCACCACGCCACATGCGCTGGGCGTGTCGCCCTACCAGGCTGACTTCAAAGAAGCACTTGCACGTGCAGAGGCACACCTCCCGCGCAACGCTCTTTCAGCGCCTTATTTTGTGGTGCTTGGGCAGGCCTTGGAAGCGGCTTCGGGCCGGCAAGGCCACTGGGTGCCTCGCACCCTGACACAGAAGTCTGGAGGGCCTTGTGTTGCTTGTCACCGCCTTGGTGAAGGGAAGAAGGCACTGCACACTGCCCTTTCCTACCTCGACCAGAATTTTCAGCTCCTGAAAGACCGAGAGGCGCTCACGGACCGCATGAAGGTTTTCCCAGTGTCTCATTTTCACGGGACTTTCGCGGCAAACATGGCCCAAGGAGAAGGAGTGAAAAATTTGCGTGCGTTCGATAGCCTCGAGAAATTCGCGCAGTCGCCCTACCGTGCGGCTGCAGAAGAACTCGCCTCAGGCTGCAAGTCGATGGGGCCCAGGTGCGCGCATGAGAAGGTCCCTGGTGCAGAGTGAGAAGGCTGCAGGACCTGAGCTGAGTTCTAGAGGCGGCCTTTATTCGACCTCTTCTTTGACCACTTTGCCGTCGACGGGGTTGAAGTAGACCTCAACTTTTTTGCCTTGCTTGTTCGTGCCGTAAATTTCGTAGCAAGAACCCGACGTCTTGAACTTGCGGATTTTGAAGCCTTCTCCTTCTGCCTGCTTTTTGAACGCTTCCTCGCTCATCCACTTTTCCTTGGGGGCGTCGGTGCAGGTTTTCTTGGCGAGGGCCACGTTGAACAGCATGAGAGACGCCACGAGAGTTGTTGCCTTCAGCATGAGTCTGACTCCTTCTAGGGAACGTTCGGTTCGGTTCGGTTCGGGTCGGGGAAGATTCCCCGACTCAGGAAAACGTAGAAAGGAACGGCCCACACCACAATTGAGCAAATGACCTAGACGGCCGATATTTCAGGGCATAGGTCAAATGGTCCATGGTGCTTTTGCAGTCCATGCATCAGGCTTTCCAGGAATGCGGCCCACAATGGGCTGACTTGCTTGCACGCTTGCAATTCTTGGAGGCGCACACCATGAGGTCCACGCTGGTTTACGACGCACCACTGCGACTCTTTCACGCACTTTTCGCTTTTCTTTTCACGGCTGCTTTCCTCATTGCGAAGACCATTGAAGATGATGTTCCCCTTTATGCCCTTCACAAACTGGCGGGTCTTGTGCTTGCGTTTGTGGTGTTGCTCAGGCTGGTTTGGGGAATTGTGGGGAGCCGATACTCTCGATTTTCATCGTTCGAGCTCCATCCCCGAGCCCTGTTCGCCTACTTGAAAGGAGTGGCCACAGGCGAGAGGCGACGGTGGGCTGGTCACAACCCTGCCTCAAGTTGGATGGCTATGCTGCTCTTTGGAACGGCACTTGGGTTGGCGGGAACAGGTGTCCTGATGTCGACGGGTTCCGAAGAAGCCTTCGAAGACATTCACGAGCTCCTTGCCAATGCCTTCGTCGTTTTGGCGCTCTCACATGTGGCTGGTGTTTTGCTTCATTCTTTTCTCCACCGAGACAGCATTGCGCTGAGCATGCTTGATGGTGCAAAGGATGTCGCTCCTGCTTCTGCAGGCATTTCGGGCAGCCGACCAGCCATTGCGGCTTTGTTTGTGATGAGCGTCCTCGCCTTTGCGGCATTTCTTTTCACCCGGTATGACGTGACTCAAGGCACACTCAAACTTCCCTGGACTCAGCTCCAGCTCGGTGAAGCCAGCGAGACTTTCGGTGAAGGACAGGAGGACGATTGAAGATTTCTGAAATGCGGGGGCGAGAACGCAACTCGCTGGCCGGTCTTCTTCTTGTGATTGCTCTTGTTGTTGGCGCAGATGTTGTCACTGACTTCCTTGAAGGGGCGGCGCTTTGGCATCTTTTGGCGGAGGCCATCGCGAGCGGCCTCGCACTCTTGGGTGTGTTCCTGCTTTTTGCGGGCAACTTCGCATTGCGTCGCGAGGTCCGAGAGCACCGTATTGCGCTGACCGAAATGAGAAGGGAAGCGGAGACTTGGAGAGCGGAGGCGAAGCGGCACGCCGAGGGGCTTTCTTCCGCAATCGACGCTCAGCTCACAAAATGGCGGCTCACCGTTGCTGAAAAAGAGGTCGCGTTCCTGCTCCTGAAGGGTTTGAGCCTCAAAGAGGTGGCTTCGGTGCGTGGGACAAGTGAAAAAACAGCACGTGTGCAGTCGGTTGCAGTCTACACCAAGTCAGGACTCTCGGGGCGTTCGGAACTCTCGGCGTTTTTTCTGGAAGATCTGCTTTTGCCCTCCGTGTCCGACAGGCACTCTCTGGAAACGTCCCAAGCTCTGAGCCGCTAGGGGGCCAAGAGTTCAGCGGAGCGATCGAACCCGCGCACGCCTCCGAGGCTCACCCCATAATTTTGCTGCGCGGCATCCCACACCCTGTAGGCATTGCCGTCCATTCCATTGAACAGAGCGAACGGCTTAAACTCGTACACTCTGCGCGAAGAAGACGTCACCGATCCGGCCCAACAGCCGACGGGCGCAAGAAAGGCGTGCACCGCGGCGCTGCGGCCGTCTTTGAGTTTCACGGTGTTCACCTGAGAAAGCTCATGGCCAGGAGTCGTCTTGAGGGTTCCCTGGAACGAAAACCCGATGCCCGAGAGGCCGGGGAGTGCCGCTTGCGGTGTGACCGTTTGAATCTCCATAAGGGAACAATAATAGCTTGAAAAACGACTCGCCGTTTCCACCTGAAGCAGCACGTCGGCCGCGAGCGGATAATTCATGTGACCTGCGATGCCTTCCATAAGCGTTCTGAATTCGGCGTTGCAGTTCACCATCTCGTGGAGTCCGTCATTTCCCAATTTCGCGCAGTTCTCCACGTTCAGGGAGATGGAAGCGCCACTTGTGCGGGTGGTGCCCACATTGAGGCCGGTGAGGTAGGCCTTGAGGACGGACACATCACTTCCCACAGAATCGACGACAGACTGCGCCTGCGCGGGAAGGGACAGGAGGGTCAGGCTGGCTGAGGCGGCAAGGGCGAGAAGGGTCTTCATGGGTTGGACTCCGAGAACAGGTCATTGGAGAGAGGCAGGGCCATGGGTGCGTCCTGCTGAGCGTGCGCTTTGGCGCTGCTCTTTTGATAGGGAGAAGTTGGGCAGCGAACCACCTGACTTCCACCGAATGGCCTCTTGGTCCACCTGATTGGGATCGTACCGACGACCCCACTGAAAGCATTCGGACCACGAACAATGCGCCGTTGGTCTTCAATAAAGACACCGAGGTCCTCGGCCCTGTCCAAAGAACGCTTCTTTTAAAGTTCCTGTTCTTCCAATCCGATGTTCTGGAATGGCCACCAGGAGTGGTTTTGGGGGAGCCGCGATGTCCACTGCGCTGAGTCGGTTTTTCCTTGGATCCGCAGCTCTTCTGGCGGCCCTTTCGGTCGGGTGTACTCCCCGCAAACCCTCGGTCAATGTGGCCGTCGAATCCTCAAGGCCCGGTGCGACGTCTCAAAAAGACAGAGGATTGCAAGACAGTTTAAAAAATCGTTACCTTCTTCGGCTGCGAGAGAACTTGGCTCCCCAGGCGCAACCGCAAACGCAACTGCCGGAGGACTCGCCTTCACGCTTCCCTTTTCGACGTCTGCTGGAAATTTTTCCGCCCAATGGAACGTGCTCGACGCCATGAGCACTCCCCTTGGGGCAGCGTCGAAAGCCGTTTCTCTTGGACCCCTCGAACTGTCCCTGGGCCCCGTGTCGGCTGGTAAGGAACTGGGCCGTCAAGTGCCTCTGGCAGCGCCCACTGCCACAGCCTCGTGCCTGCTTCGAGGACCTGGGCAGTACGCGCAAATCGTTTCAGGCCGTGAGCACGCGTGTGCGCTTTCGAAAGAAGGGGAAGTCACCTGTTGGGGCAGCAATTTCCTGGGTCAAATGGGCAATGGCACCGTCTCGCACGTCAGCGCGCCTGTTCGTGTGCCTGGGCTTTCTCAGGTGAAGGCCATTGCCAGTGCCAATGGCGACCACACCTGTGCCCTCACCCAAACCGGCGCGGTGAAATGCTGGGGAGGCAATGCGGAAGGACAGCTCGGTGACGGAACAACCATCTCAAAAAGCAGCCCAGTCGAAATCTCTGGACTCACAGGTGTTGTTGCACTTGGCGTTGGGGCAAATCACTCCTGTGCATTGACACAAGCAGCGGACGTGAAATGTTGGGGAAACAACGGCAATGGTCAGCTCGGAGACGGAACAGCGACGCAAAGAAGCAGTCCAGTTGCGGTACCCGGCCTTTCGAGCGTCGCAAGTCTTGCTTTGGGCGGCACCCACACGTGTGCCCTGACTCAAGAAGGGAACGTGAAGTGCTGGGGGGCCGGCTGGATTGGCCAACTTGGAGAGGGATCGGCAAGCGAAATTCGAAGCCCCACGAGTGTGCCTGGTCTTTCGGGCATCGTGAGTTTGGCCGCGGGTTACGACCACACATGCGCATCAACTCAATTGGGCGATGTGAAATGTTGGGGACGTCACACGGGTGGCCAGCTTGGCGATGGAACTGCGAATGCCAACAGCAACTTGCCTGTCGATGTTGCCGGGATTTCTGGAGTCGCTGCACTTTCCGCAAGCGAGAAGCACACCTGTGCCTTGACCCAAGCGGGCCGAGTGAAGTGTTGGGGAGAAAACCGTTCGGGTGAGCTCGGAGACGGCACCACCGTGGAACGCAGAAGCCCCGTTGATGTGTTGGGTCTTTCTGGCGTCGTGAGCATTGCTGCCGGCGGATATTTCACCTGCGCCCTGACCCAGGAAGGCAGGGTGTCATGCTGGGGAGACAATAGCCTCGGGGGGCTTGGCAATGCCTCGCTTCCGAACCGATTCTCGAAGGCAAACCCTACGGGACTTGATGCGGTGACGAAACTGGTTGCAAGTTCCAATCACACCTGTGCGCTGAGTCCGACCGGAGAGGTGAAGTGCTGGGGTCTCAACAGCAGCGGGCAACTTGGTGACGGAACGACAAATAACAAATTGAACCCTGGGAACGTCTCGTTCCTTTCCGGCGTCGCGAATCTTGCCGCTGGCAGCGCTCACACCTGCGCCGTGACAGGGGAAGGAGACGTCAAATGCTGG
>JADCJN010000015.1 GCA_020247005.1 Silvanigrellales bacterium | reverse complement strand
TCGCAGAGGGGCTTTTCTTTTGCCCTGGCTCTCCGTTCATCGTCTGGCACGGATTTGGCGATTTGTGAAAAAATCGCATTTTCCGAGTCAAACTGCCCGGGGGCTCTGGGAGCAAATTACAGAAACGGGGTTACACCAATTCTGCCTCACGCCGTCGTGCTTTCTCGGTTCGCGAATTCGCTCTTCTGGCGTGGACATGATCGTAAATCAGAAAAGAAAAAAAGCACGAGCTGAAGAGACTCAATGCCATCAGCAGGGTGTGTAGGGGAAGGAGCGCGCTCCACGACACCAGAAACGACAAGCCAGTGGCCGTCGCAAGAAAACGGGTCGAATACGAGACCATCACCGTGCGAGAAAGAACCTGTGTGGCTCGCATAAGATGTTCCTCACGTATTGAAGAAGGACTGCGCCTAAAAACCTTTGATTGTGTGTACTTAGATTTGCGCAGGCTACCACAGGCACCGAAGTCGACAAAGTCGAGATTCTTACGTCCCGCAAAAAAAACCGGAGCACAGGCTTCAAAGCCCGTATTCCGGTTCGGTGTTTCCTCAGCCACTCCGTGCGAGTCGCGTGAGTTCGCGCAAAAGCAAGGCTTTGCTCGAAAGGCTCTCAACGAACGATGTGCGCATCCGTGGGGCCGACATACTTCGCAGCAGGACGGTAAATGCGGTTGTCTTGCCACATCTCAATAATATGAGAGCTCCAACCCACGACGCGGGCCACAGCGAAAATGGGCGTGAAGTCGATGCTCTCGATGCCCATGAGCTTGTAAAGGGCCCCTGACCAGAAGTCGACGTTGGGCCAAATGTAGTCCTTTTCCTTCTTCGAAAGTTCCTCAATCATCGTATCGTGCACAATGCGCAAGGTTTCATAGGTGGCCTGGGCCTTCGTGTCAGACTTCTTTTTTTCCACAAGCTCTTCGAGCATAGCGCGAAGAACCTTCGCACGAGGGTCCATGGTGCGGTACACGCGGTGCCCGAACCCCATGACCTTTGCCTTCGTGGCCAGGGCATTGTGAACCCATTCTTTGGCCTTTTCCGGGGAGCCAATGGAATCGGCCATGGCAAGAACCTTTTCATTCGCGCCGCCATGAAGGGGCCCGGAAAGAGCACCCACTGCGCCACTGACCGACGAAACGAGATTCGCTTCCGTCGAGGCGATGACACGGGCCGCAAATGTGGAGGCGTTGAAATCATGATCCATGTGAAGGAGGAGGGCCACATCGAACATGCGCGCCTCTTCCTTGTTCGGAACGTTGCCCGAAAGCATGTAAAGGAAGTTTTCCGCGTGCGAGAGTTCATTCTTGGGGGCGATGGCGGGAAGGCCACGGCGATTGCGTGAAGCGCGCGCGACAACGGTGGCAAGCTGGCTCGTAAGCCGAATCGCCGAGGCCACATTGGTCTCAACATCCGTCAACTTGACCGGCCCCTGTTCAAAAGCGAGCGCGGCCATAGCCGACTGCAAGATCATCATGGGGTGGGCACTTTTCGGCGCCGAATCAATGACCGTTTCCACATATTTGGGAAGCGCCCTTGCCGCTTTCAAATCGGCGGTGATTTTGGCGAGCTCTTCTTTTGTAGGCTGTTTTCCGCGAAGAAGCAGGTAGGTCATTTCTTCGAAAGTCGACTTCTCGGCAATTTCCTCGATGGGAATGCCGCGGTAAATAAGGCGGCCTTCCTCGCCCTGTACCTGGCTCACCGACGTGGCGTCGGCAACGACGCCCGCGAGTCCCTTTGAAAAGCCTGGATCTTGTGTCACAGCGAGTCTCCTTTGCTTTATGGAGCACCGAGAGAGGCGCTCCGCTCGAACATTCTAGCAGTGGAAAAGAAATCGTCGGAAGTCTCGGCAAGGCGACGGTATGACGCAGGCCTCCCTTCTTGCCGCAAGAACCTCTCGAAATGCTCAACCGCCTCCCGGAAAATCTCGTCGGGAAGAGTCCCGCGGAATTTCTGGACAGCGAGGAGCACTCCGTATGTGATAAGAACGTCAACGGCGCAATACTCCTCGATGGCGTCCCACTGATGCAAGTCATAGTACGCTTGGGCAACCTTGCTGCCGTCCATGCCCTCCATCTTCCCGCCAAGCCCGATGGCACGCGACAGCACGTTGAGCCCTGTGCGGAAAGAACTGGCCCCGGCAACGTATTGGCAAAGATCAAAAGTTTTATCGACCGCGTAGCGCGAGCGGTAGGAGTCGTAGCCTGTTTCGCGTCCATACTCGGCCAGCGGGCACGTGAGCAAATGCCGAAGTGACCTTTGCTCAAGAACCGGGAGGTCAAAGCCTGAAATATTGTACCCACAAAAAGTGACCGGTACAGGCTTCATTTTCCGACGTTGAAAGTCCGACATGCGGTAGTCGGCGGCAAGAGCGTCGTACCAGGTTCGCGAAAAGTCGCGGTGTTTCACCGCGAAAGCCCAAAACTCCTGCAGCAGCGTTTTTTCTCGTGCCAAGAACTCGGCCCGAGACCCCGGAAGGGCAAGGGTCCGCTTGAACCCGTCCATAATGGTGTAGGTTTCAGGATGCACATAAACTGCGCAAACACTGACCACCACGTGGAACATGGGGGGTGGGAAATTTTGGTTTGCTTTTCTCAGTGCGGCTTCGCCCACGCGCAGTGTTTTCCACCGGTCTGACTCACTCACTTGGAAATCGAGCTCAGGTTCATGAGTGTCGAACAAGAGCTCGATGTCAGGAACCGTTTCGATGTCGAACACGAGAAGGGGCGCCTGCGGGCGCGAGGCCAGGTCACCATTGCTTTGGCTCATGAGACCCCCACTCTCACTTCAGACTCATTTTTCGTCGGCCACCAGACGCGCAATTTCGACAGAGAGCTGAATGCCATACCCAGAACTCATTTTACGAGGATACCCAATCGCTTGATTGGCATCTGCCACACCCGCGATGTCGATGTGGGCAAAAGGCTTGCCGTCGACAAATTCCTTCAGGAACTGGGCCGCAGTGGCACTGCCCGCCGAACCCGCTGTGTTCTGAATATTGTTAAGATCTGCCAAAGTGCCCTTCACATCGTCGCCATATTCTTCAAACGTTGGAAGGAGCCAAACACCTTCGCCGGTTGCATCGCTGGCTTTTTGAACCAACGCACCAATGCCATCGTGGTGGAAAGGAAACACCCCTGCGGCAACGTGACCGAGGGAAATCACCATGGCGCCCGTGAGCGTGGAGTACTCGAACATGTAGTCGGGCGCGTATGTTTTCGCCGCATAATGGAGGGCGTCCGCGAGCACAATACGCCCCTCGGCGTCGGTGTTGAGAACCTCGATGGTTTTGCCCGAAAGTGTTTTGAGAATATCGCCAACTCGGTAGGCGTGCGCATCGATCATGTTTTCGGCCAAAGCCCCAATGGCAATGACGCGTACAGGAAGTTTGAGCTCCGCAATGGCGAGGACAGACGACAGTGTGATGGCACTGCCGCTCATGTCGTACTTCATGCCAACCATGCTCGCGGCGGGCTTCAGAGAATAGCCCCCGGTGTCCATGGTGAGGCCCTTGCCCACAAAGGCAATGGTCTTGGTATACTTCTCAGGCACATATTCGACGACAACGAGCTGGGGTTCATTTGCGGAACCACCGCCCACAGCCATCATGGCGTTGAAGCCCATTTGACGAAGCTTTTGCGCGCCAAACACTTCAACCTTCAAACCTGCGGCTTTCGCACGCTCAGACATGTTTTCGGCGACGTACTTGGGGGTGACGATGTTCGGTGGGCCGTCTTGGAGCAAACGGCAGGCGTCAATGCTCTCGGACAAAATGTTCGCTTTTCGAAAAGCATCCGATGCACTTGCGTGCGCAAACGTGACGACTGCGGGAGTTTCGAGATCTTTTTTGGCGTCGTCACTCGGATTCAAGGAGGGGTACTTGTACGTTCCCATACGCACACCCACAGCCATTTGCGCGGCGAGGTCGACGTCCGTGAAAAGACGAGACGACCCGTTCACCACAACTTTCGAAACTTTTCCTGCGCCCATCTTCGCGACTTCTTCGCCAATTCGCACGCCAATTTGCCGGGCACGCGCCGGAGAGCGGTCCGTCTTTTTTCCCGCACCAAGACACAAAACCCGCTTGGCTAGTGTTTTTGAGGGCGACAGAGTGGCAGCCGCCTGGAGCCACTTGCCTTCGAAGTCTTTCAAAGACGCAAGCTCGGAAATCACAAGGCCCACGTCGGCGTCGAGCTTCGCGAGAGCGGGAGACGACACGCGGCCTTCGGAAAAGTCACCTTCGTCGGCGATGACGACACAGAGGTCGGCCTGGGCGTCGTTCCACGTGGACGCGAACTCGAGGGAAACGAGTTTCAGCTTGGGGAGTGACATAGGAAACGATTCCTTGGATGTGTGTTTCAGAGAGAAGGGACCCTGGGGAGGCTTGCAACCTTCCAATTCATTCGGGACAATGCCCCCTTTGACTTTGGAATTCAAGCCATGAAGCCCTTGCTGTTTCTCTTGCGCGTCCCTGTTGCCGTCGCCTTGGCAGTGGGCATTGCGACCCTCACTTTCTTCGCCTGGTTCTTTCCGTGGATCTTCGTTTTCCACGGAGGATTCCTTATCTATTTCCCATATGAACCCGATGGTTTCGAACGTTATGCTCGGCTCACAGGGCCCATCACCGCGGCATGGAGCAGCGACTGGGTGCCTTCGGCCGAAATTTCGAACCACTGCAAAAAAGCGCTGGTGGCCTCTGAAGACGCGAAGTTCTTCTATCACAATGGCCTCGACCTCGAGAGCATGGAGCAAAGCTACCGCGCGAATGAACGCGGAGGACGCATTGCACGCGGCGGAAGCACTATTACACAGCAACTTGTGAAGAACGCCTTTCTCTCTCGCAAGAAAAGCTACGTGCGAAAAGTACGAGAGGTTGCAGGAAGCCTTTTGCTTGACGCAACGCTCTCGAAAGACTCGCAGCTCGCCTGGTACTTCAACATTGTGGAGTTCGGCCCCCGCGTGTACGGCATCCAGGCGGCGGCTCGTTTTTATTTTCGTAAAGACGCTCGAGAATTAAACAAGAAGGAGTGCGCACAGCTTGTGGCCATTCTTCCGGCGCCAAACCGTTGGAATGCTTCGCTCGTGAAAAAGAGGACAACCTCTTTTTTTTCACGCCGGACAGGAACCATCTTGGCTCGCATGGACTCTGTCCAACTCGGCGTCGATGAGGCGGTGCGCAAGGAACTCTCGCGAGAAAGGCACCGTGCATCCTTGGCCGACCGCGCTCGCAGTGCGGCACAGAAAGTCAGAGAGGAAGGCAACAGCGCGCCGTCTGAAGGCCCACCCGAAAACAGCGATGCCCTCCCGGCACCGGGCGAAGAAGAGGCAACCTCGGCGGGAGCGGCCGAGTTTCTCGACGACACGCCTTTGGTGCCACAAGGGCTGCTTCCCGAGAGCGAGGACCCTCAGGGAGCCGAAGACGAAGAAAAAGCTCTGGAAAACAGCGCCCCTCCAGCCCCCGAGGCGCCCCTCGTGTCGGAGCCAGAATTTCGAAACGGCCCCTAGCGCCGGCTTGAAGCCCGAGCCCTGAAGACAAGGTTGCAATGAGGCGGTTGCGGTGGTAGTCGACCGTCTTGAGCCTGCGAGTGGCGTGCTGCGCCCTTGCCCGTTTTCGAAGCCCAAGAAGGACTCCGCCATGACGTCTCCGTCCGACATCACCAAGACCGTTCGTAAGCGCAAGCTCTCCAAGCGCGGAACACCTCGCAAGAATGCTGTTCGTATCAAGGGCTCGACTCCAGCTCTTTTCGAGCTCAACAAGCCGACTCCGAATGAGAAGAAGTGAGTCCCACTTCCTTGGCTTCGTAATCAAAGTTTGACGGTCGAGGGCCAATTTGCCGAAGGGCAGGCCCTCGATTTTTTTGTTTCCTTGTATGAATATGTTCAAAGTTCTTTCGACGTCACATTGAGTTTACATCAAAAGCTTCGTATGACGTCCTTTGGCAACAAGTGAGTCGGTTGCAAAGCACCCCGCTCACGACAACACTCACCCGGTGAGGAGGAATCCACCCGATATGCGTCCAATGGGTCAAAACCGCCAGCAGGTCCAAGAAGGCCCCCGCGTCAATGCTCAAATCCGCGCCCTTGAAGTTCGTCTCATTGGAGACGATGGCGCTCAGCTCGGTGTCGTGCCATTGCGTGAAGCAATAGCAAAAGCAGAAGAAGCGGGTCTCGACCTGGTGGAAGTCTCCCCGGACGCCAAGCCTCCCGTGTGCAAGCTCATCGACTACGGCAAATTCAAATACCAAATGAGCAAGAAGGCACACGAGGCCAAAAAGAAGCAGGTTGTGGTGGAAGTGAAGGAGGTGCAGCTCACCCCCAACACCGACAAACACGACCTTGAAACGAAGCAGAACCACATTCGCCGGTGGGCGGGCGAAAAGCACCGTACCAAAGTGTTCGTGAAATTCCGTGGCCGCGAGTTGTCGCACATGGAGCTTGGCTACAAAGTTGTTCATGAGCTCATGGCGGGCATTGAAGATGTCGTGGCTTTTGAGTCGCAGCCAAAGCTTGAGGGCCGTCGACTCATTGTGACGCTCGTGCCCAAAGCCGATAAGCACTAAAGAGTTGCACGCTCATGGCTCACCCCGCTCCCGGGGGTTGACTTTCATTGGCCAGTCGTTCTATTTCTAGTGATGTAGTTTTCTCCTCCTTTTTGTTGCTCTTTACGGTGTTGCTCTTCTGAGCGGCGCCGTTTTTTTTGTCTGAGTGCCGAGGACGCTCCGCAAAAGAGGCGTCAAGACAATGGAAGAACTGGGGAAAATAAAAACCTTCAAAGTGGCTACAGAAGTGGACGATGACCTCAAAAGAGCGGTGATGAGGTCGTCTGCTCTCTTCCACTAGGGTACGTTTGAGGAGTCCACCTACGAAAACACTCAATCCTCTTCTTCTCGGGCTTAGTTTTGTCCTCATCACCGCGTGCGGAGAGGGCGTCAAGAAGGACGAGAAAGAAGCAGAGGGTGATGCCGCTTCGAGTCCCGTGATTTCAGACGAGGGCTTGGCCACTGAAAGTGTCGCGTCCAGCATTGACGATGCCTTGGCGGACGCTGCCGAATCACCCGAAAGCACAATCGAAAGCACCGCGCTGGCAGGTGTGCTGCCATTGGCAGAGGCTCCCACTGGAAAGGCGATTGTTGAGCGTTTCCGAGCTTGTGCCGTAGACGGTGACAAAGCGGTTGTCACATTTAAGCGGGCCATCAGCCGCACACGCACGTTCGACAAGGGAGGCCGCACGGGGAGCCTGGTGTTCAACGACAGCTTCGACGGGAAGCGAACGTGGGCACTGGAAGGAAAAGAGGTGGCCTGCCGCTCTAACGGCAAACAAGCCGACATTGAGCGCGAAGACGTGAAGGGACTTTCTCTGACCGTTGCCTTCAACCGGGAGCGCGTTCGCAAAGCCTCATTCACCCTAAAGAACGGCAAGGAATTTTCAAAAGACTCGACAACGAAAGGCGAAGGCACACGCACCATTTCCTTTACCGACGTGACGAGCGCAGGCGACATCGTGAAGGTCACGAAGTCGGTGAGGTCTTCGGTCAAGCGCGACATCAGCACCAACAAAATGAATGGCGATGCTGTCAGCCTCTCTTCCGAAGTCAAAACAGACGACGCCGCGCCCATGATCATCGTCACCGAGCGCAAAGCTGATGACGATGCCCTTGTGTCCCGAACCCTTGTGTCGGGAAAGAAAATTGCGACAGGCAAAGACGGCGAGCGCATTGAAACCGTGTTCAAGAACGTGAAGTACGCCGCAAGCGACGGCTGCTACGCGAGCTCTGGCAGCATCGAAGGGTCCGTGTTCGCCAAAGATGCCGAAACCGCGAGCGCGACTTTCGTTGTCTCGTTCTCGGGCGCAACAAAGACCGTAAAATTCACCTACGCCGACGGCACTACAAAAGACGCGGAGTATGTGGCCGACGGCTGCGCTCTCGAAGCCCAGGACGTTGAAGAAACCGCAACCGACGTGACGGAAGCTTCGAAAGCCGCCGACGTTGAGTGAGCCGATGGCTTACAGCGTTTTCAGGTAAGCGAGCATGTCTTCGTGCTCGCTTTCACTCATTTCCAAACCGAGCCGCGTCTCAATTTCTTTGACGGCTTCGCTCAGAGTGCCCACATGCCCGTGGTGGAAGAACACGGCATGATCCCACACGTTCACCAGGGACGGTGACTTGAAGGCGCCCTTCTTTCGCTCGGGACGCGGACGGTAGTCGAGCACCTGCTGGGTGTAGTCGGAAGCACCGAGATCTTTGTCGCCGCGGATGCTCCGAAGGAGTTTCGCTTCGGGCTCGGGAAAGAGTTTTTCAAACACAGGGCCGAGCGTCACAAACGAAAGATCTCGACCCGTTCCAATGTCGAACGTAAAGGGCTCGTTTGCCCCCGCACCTCCGAAGGGGTGATTTGCATCGGCGTTGCCGCTCCCGCCCTGGGCATCGGAGTGACAGCCGCGACAAGACGCTTCGAACAGGGCCTTTCCGCGAGCCGCGGCTTGGGGCTCGACAACCGGAGACTGCAGGCGCGGAATGCCAAAGGCAATGTACTTGGCCAGAGCCGTTTCGTCGGCTTTGTCGAGCGTCCCACCCAAGCGCTCCTTCACCACCGTGTGCACGAATTCCTCGGCATCGGCATGGGTCGCCGAAATGTGCAACCAACCACGCCCCGCCACGCCGCCGCGAAGGCTCATGGTGCGCCGCTCGCCTTCCATGGTGGACCAGGCCGAGCCGTCGGCGTGCCCATCAGGGTGGCAGCCCGCGCAGGCCCCGGCGCGGCTCACGCTCACAGGGTATTTGTCGGGATTCGAACTGTGAAAGAGAATTTTTCCACGCCGCATTTCCGGGTCCAGTGTGTCGACGAGCCCCGTGTCAATGCGATTGGTCTCACGCAAGGGCGGTTTTTGAGGAAGGCCCGTGATGTCGCGGGTCAGCCACTTTTCTTTGGGGCGGCCCGTGACACCGATGATCTGCGGGATGTCGGAAGAGTGCTTATACACATAGGGAACGTAACTTGGGCCTGGAAGGTTCTTGGCGTCGTTGTAGGCGGAAAGATCAACAACACTCACATCAGCCGAATTCAGGTAATTCACGTAGGCCTTCGCCCCGTCAGCGCGCACAACCATGGAGTGAGGATTCGATCCGCTCAGTGCGAAATGCCCGATGCTGGTCGGGTGGCCCGTGGCGGCATCTTGCACCGCAATTTCATCGGAGATGGGCGAAAGCAGCAAAGCTCGACGGCCCCCGCGCGTGAATTCCACATGGCGAATGAGCCCGAGTTCGGAAAGACCCGTCATGCCAGTGGGGTATGAGGCCAAGCGGCTGACGAGTTCGTTGGGTTTTGTTTTGCGAAAGTCTCCACGCGAGAAGTCGAACTCACGCTCGAATGCCATGCACTTCGAGTACGTCTTCTCCACCGGACGCTCGTAACCATTGAGCACCTGCGGCACCAGCGTCGTTTTGCCACGTGTGTCCATAAGCAACACAATGGGCAATGCGAGTTCACCGGGCTGAAAAGTCACAAGACCCGAAACGTCTTTGCGGGCGTTTGGACCTGTTTCCCACACTTGCACTCCGCCCGCCACACGCACACCGGGCAGCCATGCCTGTGTTCCATTGGGCGTCAGAAACACCCCCGCCATTTGACTAAAGACACCTTCCATTTCCACGTCTTCGCTGGAAATCGGGCCTGTTTTCAACCGCAGAAAGGGGTTGTCGTAGGGAATGCGCGAGCACGCCGTGTTGTCGCGGTTGAACTGATCGCGCAGCCGCGTTTCCTTCGCGACCTTCAACGCTTTTGCATCCACAATGGTGACCCACGATTCGTTGTCGCGGATGCCGCCCCGAGGGAGGAAGTGGGAAACAAAGACCGTTTCTCCATCGGCCGAAACAGAGAGTCCACCTGGGCGGCGCCCCACCGGCAGGCTCGCCGCAAGCTTCAAGACGCCGTCGGTGCCCGCACGTTCAAACACCGCGAGGGTGTCGGAAACGTAACCGGCCACAAAAACCTTGTTGCCATCGGGCGACACCACGAGGTTGCGCAGTTCCCGGCCCACACCATCGGCTTCGGTGAGGGTTTGAACAACCTCACGTTTGACTCTGTCAATAACCAGAACCTTGTTCGTATCCGCCAAGGCGACGTACACAAAAACACCGTCAGGACTCATCGCCACACTTGCAGGGCGACCCTCAAAAGCGAGGCGGGCCACCACATTTTCGGTGGTGGTGTCGACCACGGCGAGCCCCTGGCCGTCGGCAAACGCACTCCACAATTCCGCGTCGTCGGGGCTCAGAGCCAAAGCGCGCGAAACCTGGGGAACACCCGAAGAGGTTTTGCCATTCACCGTGAGTTTCATGGAAACATCACCGACGAATTGATGCGGGATGCCCACCCACACTGTGGCAAGTCCACGGGGCGCAATGCGATCGAGAAACAAAGGGGCCTTGGTCGGCGCGTCATTGAACGGATTCACGGTGTAGTCGTAAATGGAGTCGAAGTCTTGGCCCGGAACAATCACGCCGCCCTTTCGTCCCGAAAAGGTGAGTGAAACGCCTTCGAGGGGCACGTCGAGGGTGTTTTCGACGTGCACTTCCGCAAGCACGATGCCCGTGCGGCCAGGGGCATCTTTGGCAAAGACGTGCAGCTTCAGCGCCCCTTCCGGCACGGTCGACGCCGGTTGACTCACACGCACGCCCACTTGGGTCGGCCCCTGATTGCCGTCGTTGTGGCGCAGCCTGCGCTCGAGGGTGTTGATTTTAAGATCAAACACCCCGAGGACGAGGGACCCCGTGCGTGCCTGAGCCTGCGCAGCAGCGGCGGGAGGCTGTTGACGGAGCAGGCTTTGCTGCGACCTTTGCTGCAACCTTTGAAGCGAGCTTTGCTGCGACAGAGCGTTTGAAGCAGCGGATTGCCCGCAACCTGCAATAAGTAGGGGCCACGCGGCGAGAGAAACAAAAGCCGGCACGGCAGAACGACGCATGGGTTTCCTCCAAAACATGTGTCGGGACCACGGATCAACGAAACTTTGCCCCCTCCTTATCATCCAGCGCACAAAATGGCCAAATTTCGGAAAGAGACGATGGAGCAGACCCTTCAAACCTGCAAGCCTGAAGGCTTTTGCCTGCCGCTCCTCGGACGTCAAGAGGACTCCTCCATCACCCACCACAGTGACCGCCGGGGCCAATTCCCGAGTTCCATCGCTCAGAATGCCGTTGAAAACATGCCAGGCCGAAAGCCACGCCCCCCGGCCGCGCGCAGCGCGGCACGGGGGCATCTCTTGAGAAAAAGGACCTGTCCAAGCTCACCAAAGCAATGGGAACGCTAGAGTGGGGCCCGAAAGCGGAAGAACAAGAGCGCTCTGCTCAACGAGTCACACCTGTTTCCGGACTCACGACAGTCCACATCATTCGCGTCTATGGTGGCGATTCAACGCGCTCTTGCAAGTTTGAAGCGTCAGCTGCGGCGAGCGGGTCAGTCGGGAACAGTGCCCTCACATATACGCGAAGAAGTCTAGGTTTCTCTTGAGCATCTCGACGTCTCAGAGCCAGGCCACGTCTCGTCGACACGGTTGCACACCTTGGCGGTTCTCTTTCGGGGCAATTCGCCTGGAAAGTCACATGCACGGTCAAGGCAACCGGTTTCCTGCACTGCTTTGCTCTCTGGCACAATATTGCCGGCTCGACAGTCCCGAGCTTCTCTCGGCGTTGAGCTCGCTTTGCACCAACCACCTGAACGACATCCTCAATTACTTTACCCTGCAGGCAAAGCGCAAGTCGCGGAAGCGCGTTGGAGGAGTTGTCCGCCGCAAGCACGATAAACCTCGGACTCCACTGGCAAAGCTCAACGAATGTTTGGGGTTTACGCCTCGATGACCGCCCTCGGCTCGAGGAGTAGCTCTAAAAACTCAATCCTTTCAGCAGGAAGTCTCAGGCGAGAGCTCTCATCTGTCGCATTCAATATTTTAATTCTCAAAAGGGAGCGCTTTCACGTCGAAACGCAAGTTGACCAAAACAAAAAGACATCAGCGTTTACCGGCATCTCTCAACAACCGAACACGATTCCGCTCAACTTTTCTGCCTAACGAACGAATGGACTATAAGCGGTGGTGACGCCTGTGCTGAGAGTGTCCGTGGAGGTTGCATGCGAAGGTCGCGCTCAAAATGCCTGTGCACCGTCGTTGCCTCCTTGTTCTTCGGGTTATCAGCGTGCAATCGTAAACTCGCTCTGGAAGCGGTCAGTTCCCCGCCCGTTGCTTCCCCTGCCAAAGAGACAGGAAAGAAGCAAGAAGCAGAGAGCCGTTACCTCGCGTTGCTTCGCAAGAGGATCACTCTTGCACGTTCGCTCGAGCGCAGGCTCGCAGGCTCCTTTCGTGTTCTGGAAAAGAGCTACGGCGTGAAATGGACAGAATCCTTCGCGACCAGTCTGGGTGAGACGCTCGCGGCAACGGCGCACAGTGGTGCAGCAAGCGACGCAGAAAACTTGAACAGGGCTTTCGCTGCCGTCATTGAAGCCGTGGTCAAATACACAGATGCGCTCTCTTCGAACCCACCGGAGTCACGCCGGCCCCCAGACCCAGCGGAGCTCGTAAAGACGGTCTTTGAGGCTGCTCAAGTGCCTTTTCCACGGGAGAGCGCAGGCAACACTCCAACGCCTGTGGAAAGCCCCTCTGAAGGGGCGCAAGAGACGCAGGGCGTGGCGGATGCTCTTGCACTTTCGCTCGCTGCACCAACGATGGATGGCAACTGTGCAGTCCGCTTTTTGGGCACAGTCACCGGCACGGAGCCAGCAGGAGCATCGTTTGCCGCGGACTCAGGATTCAGTGGTTTGCCTGCGACCGTAAATGCGGGCGGGCTCAGCTTTGCGTTGCCTTTTTCAACAGGGGACGGAAGCCACACAGCCCAATGGAACATACTTGACTCCCTGGGCCAGCCACTGAGTTTCGCGACGCGGGGATTTTCCGTCTCCGTGTTGCCGCTCGACTTTGCCCTCCTCCCGCCGTCGCTTGGAATGGAGGCGGGCCGCCAAAGGCCGATGGCGGCGCCTGCGGGCTCGAACAGATGCGTCTCGCCAGGACCCGGTCGGTACGCGCAGATCGTTTCTGGGCATCGACACACCTGCGCGCTCAGCCAGGCCGGTGGAGTGAAATGCTGGGGAGAGAACCAATACGGACAGTTGGGCGATGGAACGACAGCAGACCGCTCAAGCCCCGTAGACGTGCCAGGCCTTTCCAATGTTACAGGCCTTGCTACCGGCTACAACCACACCTGTGCGGTCACTCAGGCGGGCGGAGTGAAATGCTGGGGGTTGAACATCAGCGCACCCGCGGACGTGCCAGGGCTTGCAGACGTCGTGAGTTTGGCCGCAGGGGCTTCTCACACCTGCGCTGTAACCAAGGCCGGTGGTGTGAAATGCTGGGGTCAGAATGGTGCCGGCGAGCTCGGCGATGGCACGACAACACCCCGAAGTACTCCCGTCGACGTTCCAGGGCTTGCGGGCATTGCAGGCCTTGCGGCGGGCTACGGCCACACGTGCGCCGTGACCCAGGCGGGTGGCGTGAAATGCTGGGGATACAACGGGGACGGCCGGCTGGGCGATGGAACGACCGCGCCCCGCAGCACCGTTGTCGATGTTGTGGGACTCACAAACGTGACGAGCCTCGCGGCGGGATGGTATTTTACCTGCGCCGCAACCCAGGCAGGCCATGTAAAATGCTGGGGAGACAATAGCGCAGGCCAGCTCGGGGATGGAACGACCCTGGGGCGAATCACCCCCGTGGACGTGCCAGGGCTGGAAGGAATCACGAGCCTTTCCGCTGCTCGCTGGCATACCTGTGCGCTCACACATGCGGGCAACGTAAAGTGCTGGGGAGACAATGCGTTGGGACAATTGGGCTCTCAATCTGTTTCCGTTGGTAACGCAAAGGAAAGCCCCGTGGGCCTTCCCGCTGTCACGCGGATTGTGACAGGAAGCACAAGCAATCATACGTGCGCCGTCACGCCGACAGGCACTGTCAAATGCTGGGGAGACAATAGCGCAGGCCAGCTCGGGGATGGCTTGACGACCTGGGGGCAGAACTCGCTCCCAGGGGACGTGCCAGGACTTGCCGATGTTGAGGACCTCGGTTTGGGCCTCTCTCACACTTGTGCTTTGACCCAGTCACATGGTGTGACGTGCTGGGGAGGGAATTTTTACGGACAGCTCGGAGTGGATCCCAGTTCAACGCCTGTGAGCGCCAGCCCCTTGAGTGTAGCGGGGGTGTCGGATGTCGACAGCCTTGCGGTCGGTGCGTCTCACACGTGTGCCGCGTCACAGGGCAGCGTGAAGTGTTGGGGTCGGAACGATCGCGGTCAGCTTGGCGACGGAAACGTAACGACAGATCTCAGCGTAGGCCCCGTCGTGGTTGGCGGACTCTCCTCGGATGTTGTTGTGATGCTCTCGGCAGGCGAGAGCCACACCTGCGCGTTACTGCAGACGGGCGCGGTGAAGTGCTGGGGCAAGAATGACTTCGGTCAGCTGGGCAACGGCGATGTCGCGGTCACGGAAAGCGGCATCCCTCTGGAAGTGATGGGGCTCTCGGACGTCGCAAGCCTTTCGGCGGGGAGCCATCACACCTGCGCGCTGATGCAAACAACCGGCGAAGTGAAGTGTTGGGGAAGAAACGATTTTCTCAATCTTGGTGATGGAACAGGGGAGAACAGTTCCACGCCGGTGGACGTCCCAGGGCTCACAGGCATCGCCCGTATTGCGGCAGGGGGGTCTCACACCTGCGCCGTGACGCAGACGGGCGGCGTCAAATGCTGGGGATCCGGTCTCGAAAATCAGATTGGCGCGGAGATGCCAATCGCGAGCACGCCGGTTGACGTGCCCGGGCTCGCGAGTGTTGAGGGGATCATGACAGGCGCCAATCACACCTGCGCGTTGATGCAAACAACTGGGGAAGTGAAGTGTTGGGGAATGAGCAGCTTTGGCCAGCTAGGCTGGTTGTCGCAAAGCCTTGTGCCTGTTGTGGTGGATTCGATGGTGGGAATAGCCCGGGAGGAGAAGGCCTTCCGACTGGTACCATGAGCTCGAGAGAGCAGCGGTCAGAGAAGTTTTGCGCAGAAATCGCGTCACACGTTCCGCTTTTGAACATAAAGAGTCACCGACTCACCTTCGAGGTCGCATGGAGACACCACGGCACCTTCCAGCGAGGAAACCAGTGTGCAGAGCGTTTCTTCTTCAATGTAGGCCCTGTTGCTTTGCACAGCAGCCAAAAGAGCAGGACTCGCGTCGACGCGCAAATGAATGCGGTCTTCAACTTCGAATCCGGCAGCCTTGCGCGCCTTTTGCACGAGGCTCACCAGTTCCCGCGCCAAACCTTCCAGCCGAAGCTCTTCTGTCACCGTGGGGTCGATGGAAGCCACAATGTCGGCGTCGGTGGCAACGAGCTCTTTGCCGGTGCCATGTAGCTCCACAGTGAGAGCCTCGGGAGGCAGTGTGAAGTCGCCGCCAGGAGCTTTCACAACGAGGGTTTCTTTTCGAAGTGCCTTTGACGCTTCCGATTGCGACAATGTGGCTAAAAGACCTTGAAGTTCCTTCACGCGCTCTCCAAGGCTCTTGCCAAGCACCTTGAAGTTCGGCTTCACAACCACAGTCGCCAATTTTGCGCTTTCCAGGGTCACGACGACTTCCTTCACGTTGAGCTCGTCGCGCAAAACATCGGCCATCGCACGGATGTCTGCGGCCTGTGTCTCGTGCAGGACTCCCACCGTGAGTCGCAAAAGCGGTTGACGGTTCTTCAGCTTGTGTTGCGTCCGGATGTTGCGCCCGAGCTCAACCACCCTGCGCACGAGCGACACGCGTTCAAGGAGGGCGTCTTCTTTGGGTGAGAGAGCCCGAGGCTCGGGCAACAGAGAAAGATGCACCGACCCGACGCCTTTCAATGCGGGCGTCAGGGCCAGCTTCTGGAAGAAATGCTCGGCCGCAAAGGGCGCAAACGGAGCCAGAGCCTGCGACGTTTTCACAAGGACATCGAAAAGCGTGGAGAACGCTTTGTTGTCGGAGTCCCAGAAGCGACGCCGGTTCCTACGAATATACCAATTGTTGAGGTCATCGAGAAACGAAACAACCGCCGGCGCCGCCTTCGCGATGTGGTACGAGGTCATGGCGGCATCGAGGTCGGCGAGCATGCGTTCGAGTCTCAGCTTCACCCAAAGGTCGAGCTCATCGTCGCTGTCTAAAAAGTCTTTTTCCGGATCATACCCGTCGACAGCGGCATACGTCGCGAAGAAAGAATAGGCGTTCCAAAGGGGCAACAGAACACGCCTCGTGTTTTCTTTCACTCCGTCGAGTTGAAAGCGAACCTCCTCGGCCGCCGTGCCCGGGGAGGTGAGAAGGAACAAACGCACGGAGTCGGAGCCGTAGGTTTCAAGAGTTTCCATGGGGTCGGCGTAATTCTTCAGGCTCTTGCTCATTTTGCGGCCGTCGGAGGCCATGACAAGACCATTCACCACCACATTCTTGAACGCAGGCTTGTTGAAGAGAGCCACACTCAGGTTCATGAGGCTGTAAAACCAGCCGCGTGTTTGATCGAGCCCTTCGCAAATGAAGTCTGCTGGAAAGAGGCCGTCGAACTCCTGTTCCTTTTCAAACGGCCAGTGGAGTTGCGCATAGGGCATCGCACCCGACTCGAACCAGCAGTCGAGCACGAAGGGAACACGCCGGAACGTCCCCTTGCCACCCTCACCTGGCCAAGTGACGTCGTCAATAAATTCCATGTGGATGTCGGGAATGGCACGGCCGGCCTTCGCTTCGAGCGCTGCCACGGAACCCAGGCACACCACTTCGCCAGTGACGTCGTTCTTCCACAAGGGGAGCGGGTTGCCCCAATACCGCGAACGGCCAATATTCCAATCGCGCGCATTTTCTATCCACTTCCCGAAACGGCCCTCTTTGATGTGCTCCGGAACCCAACGCACCTGCTCGTTGGCGGCCAAGAGGCGCTCGCGGAGCGACTCCACCTTCACGAACCACGATGGACTCGCGCGAAAGAGAAGCGGCGTACCTGAGCGGTAACAGAAGGGATAGGCATGCACGAACGTCTCGTGGCGAAACACAAGACCACGCTTTTTCAAGTCGGCGAGGAGCGGTTTGTCGCCGTCTTTGAAAAAGAGCCCCACAACCTCCAACGGATTTCCCGGAAGGTAACGCCCATTCACGTCGAGGTGGTCGATGGCAGAGAGCCCGTACTGTTTTGCACAGCGGAAGTCGTCTTCGCCGAAGGCAGGGGCCGTGTGCACCGCACCCGTTCCGGTGTCATGCAAGACGTAGTCGGTGCCGTAGACCCGAAACGCACCCTGGCCCGCTTTTTCTGCGAAGTGGGAGAAAAAGGGTTCATACTCAACACCCACGAGCTCTTGGCCAAGGAACGTTCGCAGGGTGCGAGCGCCCTCTTTCCAGTGGTCGCCTTTCCGGGACTCAAGCACGATGAGGGTTTCTTTCGACTCCGGGTCTTCCACTTCGGCGTAGGTGGCCGCCGCATCAATGGCAACGGCAATATTGGCGGGCAGCGTCCAAGGCGTGGTGGTCCACACAAGGAGCGACTTTCCTGCGAACACCCCTTTGAGTTTCGCCTTCACTGTGACGGAAGGGTCTTGAACATCGCGGTAGTCGAGAGAAGCCTCTGAGTTCGACAATGTCGAACCCAGCGCAGCCGAATAGCTCATGACAGTGAAGCCTTCGTAAAGAAGACCTTTGTCGAACAGGCGGCTGAGCACGGCCCACACGCTTTCCATGAAGTCGCGGTCCATGGTTCGGTATTCGTTGTCCATGTCAACCCAGCGCCCGAGGCGGCGCATGTACTCACGCCATTCTTTCGTGTAGCGCAGCACCGATTCCCGACACGCCTTGTTGAAGCGCGCCACGCCGTAGTCTTCGATGTCCGCTCGGCCATTGAGGCCGAGTTCCTTCTGAATGAGCATTTCGATGGGAAGCCCGTGGCAGTCCCAACCGAACCGACGCTCGACCCGATGCCCCTTCATGGTAAAGTAACGGGGGAACGCGTCTTTAATGGACGAGGGAAGGAAATGGCCAAAGTGCGGCAAGCCCGTAGCGAACGGAGGGCCGTCGTAGAAATTGTAACTTCGAGACGCGGGGCGAGACTCGATGCTGCGCCGAAAGGTGTCTTGGGAGTCCCAGGTTTCCAGCACCTTGCGTTCCATGGCCGGAAAGTCGATGGTCTTCTCGGGTTTGTCGACGCGCATAGGCTTCGTGAACCTTCCTCGAGTGCGTGAAGTTTACAAAATATGAACCAATACTTCTCTTTATGTCACCTCCAGCCCAAGGGGCAAGGCTTTTGACCCTCAAACGATTTCTCGTGAGGGAAGGCCTTTCCCTTGCGTTCGTGGTCGCCATCGTGAGTTTTCTGCGTGTCACGGTGTTTGGCCTCTATTACCTTCCCTCTGACACCATGCGGCCCACGCTTTTGCCCGGAGACACCCTCCTCGTGAATCGACTGGCGTACGGCCTCCACCTCCCGTTCCAGGAACGCCCCTTCACTTCCTGGGCGTCACCCGCGCGGGGAGACGTCATTGTCTTTCGCAACCCCTCTGGCGAAGGTGTTCTGGTGAAGCGCGTGGTTGGAATCGGGGGAGACCGTATCGCTGTGGAGGCAGGACGCATTCGCCTCAATGGCACTCCGCTCGAGGAGGTGGAACTCACCGACGAAAGCCTCTACGCCCGGTATGAAGTGTCCGCTCAAGTGGCGCGCCTTTCCTGGGAATCGCCGCAAGGCTCGTCCCCGCACCTCGTGCAGCATTCGCTCCTCCCCCACCGCTCCCTCCCCGACGCGCGTGAATTCGTGGTGCCGCCCGGTCGTTTCTTTTGCATGGGCGACCATCGCGACGACTCCCCGGAAAGCCGCTTCTGGGGTTTCATTGAACGCGACCACGTGTTGGGCCGAGCCGAGCGTGTCGCCTATTCTCTTTCCCCTGCACGCACACCAGCCCAAGCCCCGGCGGGAGTGGGTGCAGACTCTTGGATTCGCTGGTGGCGAACTCTTCTTTCTGTCCGTGAGCCGGCAGTTTGACGTCTCTCACCCTCCCACGGCTGCGCCAAATGCGGTAGCTTGAAGACTGACAAGAAACTTGTCCTGAACTCAAATTTCTGCGGAGTCCAATCGCCATGGTGAAGAGCGAACTCATTGAACTCATGGCCGCGAAGGCCGACATCACGACAGCGCAGGCCGAAGACGTCGTAAACATGTTCTTCAACACCATTGTCGAATCGGTGACGACCGAGGGACGCGTGGAAATCCGAGGGTTTGGCGCCTTTACGGTGCGCAAGTACAAAGCCTACGATGGCCGCAATCCCAAAACGGGCGAACGGATTGAAGTGCCCGAGAAAAAGCTGCCTTTCTGGAAGACGGGCTTGGAACTTCGGCAGAGGGTGGACGGTTTGGGCGCAGGCAGCCGCGACTAATTCCCATCCTACGAAAACAAGAAAACAGGCAAGAAAAAGGGAACGCAGCCAAGAGGTCGCGTTCCCTTTTCTCACGGCCTTCGCGTTTTCCGGCGAATTAGACCGACTTCGACACGTAGCCCTGGGCCTTCGACACAGCCTTGGCGAGCCTGCCAATGCGGCGAGCCATGGTGTTGTGGTGAATCGTGCCCTTCTTGCAAGTCTTCGCGATCACCGACTGAGCGGTCCGAAGGAGCGCGTTGAGATTCGCGAGGTCCTTCTTCTCGATGGCATCACGGACCTTTTTAATGGCCGTGCGCATGGTGCTCAGGTTGTGACGGTTGCGCAGATTGCGAACAATGGTTTGGCGGGCGCGTTTCTCGGCGGACTTGTGGGTTGCCATAGGGAAAACCTTTCAAAGGCAGTGCCACCGCATGTGCGGAACTCGAGGCCTCGGGGGAGTGGCGCTGCATCGGTGTAAACCGGACCCCTGAGACCTTTCCACGGCGGGCTCCGGGCCGCAGTGGGTTGTGTCACGAAACTCATTCACATCTTGGTGATGTCGATTTTCTTCGCGCGCAGAAGGGAGGCGACGCAGTCGCTAGGGCGCGCACCGACCTTATACCAGTGAGCCATACGGTCGGCCTGGAGCTCAATGAGCGACTCCACGGGAGCGGGATCGTAGTGGCCGAGCTTCTCAATGAAGCGACCGTTACGGGCATTTCGGGAGTCCGTAACAACAACATGATAGAAGGGACGGTTCTTGTTCCCGTGACGCTGGAGGCGAATTTTGAGGGCCATGACGAACTCCTGAAATGTGGGGCGCTGGCTGCACCTGAGGTGTGCACAAGGCGCGCTTTGCCGGTGAGGAAACGCAGACCCCGCATTAAGCCATGGACCTTCTCCTGTCAATTCGAGAGTGTCCAACCCTCACAATCTGAGTCCAGGTTCGCTACAATAGACGAAAAGCAGGAGAGAACTCCTGCTCCGCTTGCACGCATTGCTTCGAGGGCTGCGCCATGCTGCACTTCCGGATGGGGGGCGTCCTCGTCGTTTCCAACGAATTGGCCACACTCGATCAAGTTCGTAGGGTGGCAACTTTCTGCGGATCCTCCGACATCCGCCCCATTGGCACCTCTGAAGAAGCCCTCCCCGCCCTGCGCTCCATGAAGCACGCCCAACTCGTCGCAGTGGATCTCCGGTTGGGCAACGGACCGGCCCGAGCCGTTCTCGAGCAAATTCAGTCGGCATCCGAGGAACGCATCCGGTGGCTTGCCACGCTGGCCCTCCTGCCAGCCAACGCTGCGACCACCCGCGAACGGTCGCAAGCCCAGTCGCTTGGCTTTGATGCCGTCATTCCTGGACCTTTTTCCGATACCCTGCTCGAAAAACGATTTCGACAAGTTGTCCTCGACTCGGGTGCCGATCCTCGCGATGACTCCCAAATTGAAGCCATCTATGAGCTTCTCGAAGGAGGCGACTTCCTTCGGGCAGAAGGCGTTCTCCGCCGCGGACTCCGACGGTTCCCCGAGGCTTTGCCTTACGTCACACTTCAATGCGAACTCCACATGCGCTTCAAACGTCACCGCGAGGCCCTGATTCTCGCAATGACCTCGCTCCACTCACACCCTGGCTACACCCCCCTGCGCCATATTGCCGCACGCTGCTACGTGGCCGAAGGAAACGTGTCTCAAGCCTTTATCGTGCTCGAGCAAACCGAGAGGGACGCCGCGGGTGAAGCCTTTGCTCTGCGATTCGACACCTTCGAAAGGGTCGTGAAATGCCTGAACAACGAAGGGGTGCGGCGCGCTCACAGGGATTCCACAGGAGGGGCTGAAGATGCCCTGGGGCTGTACGCTCACGCGCTGGAATCCACGGTCGGATTTCCCGACCATCACCGTTACCTTCTTTGGCACAACATGGGAATGGCCTACAAACGCGTTGGAAGTCTTGAAAAGGCGCGTTCCGCCTTTTTGATGGCCACGAACCTCTCTCCTCGAGAATTTACGGATGCCCACAAGGGCCTGGCTGAAGTTGAGCAAGAAATCAGAGCTTGGACTGTCCGCGCACCGCTCGCCAACACAAACCGACGACAAGACCCTTCGCTCGCGACGCTCCCTGCCAAGCCCCCAAAAAGCCTCACCCCTGCCCTCGACACTTCCTTTTCCACCGAATCGC
This sequence comes from Silvanigrellales bacterium, assembly GCA_020247005.1. Classification (GTDB taxonomy): domain Bacteria; phylum Bdellovibrionota_B; class Oligoflexia; order Silvanigrellales; family Silvanigrellaceae; genus JADCJN01. Next base: position 21,408 of record JADCJN010000015.1, on the reverse strand, counting down.
CTTCGTTAGCGCCTTCGTTAGCGCCTCGGGCCGAGCCCCCCATCGTCTTGCAGCCACTGGCCTCCCAGACGAAATCGGCAACTCTCAGTGCGCTCCGAAGCCTTGGCTCCGCCGTAGCGGCACTGCCTGCCGCCCCGAAATCAGACCTTTCCTCCCTCTTGCACGGTTCACAACCCGCAGCGAAGTCTGAGCTCCCAGAGCCCCCCATGGCTCCAGAGGAAGACGGCGCCCCACAAACCCTTCCGGGGCAAGAGGCGCTCGACCTGCTTGCCGACGACACCGCCATTGCTCGGCTGGACTCAGTGCCGCCTGACCTTCTCGAGCTTTTCAAGGAAGACGAACCCGAAAGACAAAGCTCCACGGGCGAAGACGACTCTCCATTGAAGTCGGGACATCCTGACGAAAGCGCAGAGAACGCCACAGCACCTCTTTCAGACGAACTCGCAGCTGAACTTTCGGCAGAAACCGGGGCCCTCGAAACCATGACAGCGCTGCCTGCGGAACCTCCTCCCGATCGCGGACAGCTTTTGACTCCTCCTCTAGTGTCATCCGCCCCCCCCATGAGCACGACACTGGAAACAAAAACGGCAACGCCCGGGAAGAAGTCCAGCCAGACGCAGGTGCCCCCACCCGTCCTCGACGAGGCCGCCCGCCGTCAACAGCGGCGAGAAGCCCGATTGAAATTCATCATGTTCGAAAAAGAGCTCCAGGAGGGCTGACACATGTTTCAGGGGAAGACGCCGGGATACGCACTTCCGTCCGTGTTGAACGAATACCTTGCCGCAAGCGTCTCAGGACAACTCCTGTTTCGAGCCGAAGGCGGCGTCACAAAAACCATCAATATTTGGCGCGGGCGAGTGACTTCGGCGAGTTCTCAGCTCATTGACGATCGTCTTGGCGAAGTCATTTACCGGGAAGGCAAACTGACGCTCGACACTTTCATCGATGCCGCTGGCAAGGTGACTAAAGCCTTGCGCTTCGGCGACCTTCTCATAAAAAGTGGCATCTTCACGCCCCTCGATCTCTACGATGCGCTTGCAAGCCAGACCCGCGCCGTGCTTGCAAGCCTTCTTTTCTACGACACGCTCGACGTCGAATTTCGGCCGAACGATTCTGTGCCGAAGCTTGAACTTCCCATTAACGAAACACTGGGTGATTTACTCGACGAATCTCTTTCTGAATTTCGATTCGTACAGGCATTCGAACGCGCAGTGCGTTTAGCACCTTTGCTGACAGTGAACGAGGATGCTCTGCACCTCGTCAACAACGACTTCCACCGCGACGTCGTGCAGCTTGTGAGGGAAACTCCCGACTTTTCTGCCATCGTCGACAAAACCTCTCGTCTCTCTGCCCCCTACACCGTACGAGCACTCTTTGAGCTCTACCTCAGGGGAGTGTTGGAAGACTCCTGGGGATTCGCAAGAAGTTACCTCAGCAGCGAGAGTGCCTCAGGTCTTGCGCAAGTCGTGGAAGAAGCCAACTTCCTCCTCGCAGAACTTGCCAATGCCGCAAAGATGGAAGAAATTGAGGAGTGGGAGAACATCGTCTTCGGAGCGGGCGGGGTGCTCTCGCGCGAGCTTGGGAACGGACACTATCTCACTCCCGTCGGCTTCGTTCATTCGAACATCCTGCGGTCGTTGGTGCTGCGCAGCACGGTTCGAAAAACGGCTCTGTCCCGATTTGAAAAATCCTGGCCTACCACATTCGTGGAATGCGTTCGGACTGCCTTGTATCACGGCCTCGCTTACATTCTTTTCGAATTGTTCAACCGTAAGTTTTCGTCTCAGGAATTTACCCGGGTCCGTGTGCTCATGGAAGACATGCGCGGCGGCAAGGGAAGCTGAACAGGAGGACCCTGTCCTATGCCCATTCAAGTCGCCGCTCATGGATTCAATCTCACCGAAGCCATTCGCGAAAGCTGCCTTTCGGAAACCCGAGAAAAACTACAACCTCTTGCGCTGCACAACTTCACGGCACGCTGGACACTCTCGTTAGACGCCGGAGAACACGTTTCGCACGTGAACTGGACTGACGGCAGTTTCCATGGAGACGTCACCGTCAAGGGTCCTGACATGTACCAAAGCATCCACCACGCCAGCAAAAAGGTGGTGGAACAAATCAAGAAAGCACATGGGAAGAGATACGATCACCACCGTTCCGCCTCCGCGCCCCCTTTGCCTGCGGAAACCAGCACAGGCCAGGCTCTGGACGACGAAGATTAAATTGAAAACGAGGAACCAAACGTTTGGTTCCTCAGACATGTCTGGAATGCCGCGCTCTCTTTGAGGGCGTTTTTTCTGTTTTCTGCGCGGAGCAGGTTGAAAAGAGACATTCAAAGGACGACTCGCCTCTCTGCCTCCCTCGTTTCGCGCTGGCACTGATCCTGCATCTCCCGCCTCGTCTGACAACGAAGATAAGGAGATCGCAAAATGACGTCCGCAAAATTTTCGTCTTTCGCTTCTGCAGCGATGGCAACCCTCGCGCTCGCTCTTGTGGCGGCAACCTCGAGTGCTTGTATAAAGCGCGACAACACGGCAGCCAACACGGCTGACGATCAGGCAAAGGCCCTGCGTGAAAATGCTGAAAAGCAGGCCGATGCAACTGAGAAAAATGCCGACAAACAAGCGGAAGCCGTTCGCGAGGCCGCGGAAACACGCGCTGACACCATTGAAGCCCAAGCCGCGACAAGCGCCGAATCAACGCGAAATGCGGCCGAAGCCCTTGCCGACGCCATTGAGAAGTGTCCGGTGATGGGCGTGAACGGCTCCAAGAAGTACTACACGACGACGTCTTCGAACGTTCCCATGGCGAACATGCGGCCAGGGATGTTCTCGTGCTTTTCAAGTGAGGACGACGCGAAATCCGCAGGCTTCCTGGCGAGTGCCGAAACCGGCACGCGCGCTGAGTGATTCCACTCTTTTACGGGCGAGCGAGCAGGCGTGAAAACAGCTGTGCCGCTTTCCAGAACAGCCACCCAAACAAGAGCGTAAAGGGCAAACTCGACGCTGCGTGAGGGCCCATAAAAGGTCCTGCAGCGCCGATGCTGCTGACGACGCAACCTGAAGCCACCTGCCGTCCATTGCTTTCGTCCACTGGCGAACCTTGCTCTCCTTTTACGGCAGCACCCAAGTCCATGATGCCAGAGCCCAGCAGGTGATCGCAGGTTTCTGTTCCTGAGTAACAAGCGCGATACAGGGTGTTGTAGTCGGCCGAATAAAGAGCGCGGTAGTTGGCCGCCGACTTCAATCGCCGAGTGAGACCACTGGGTGAAACTGTGTTGCGGTAAGTCGCCAGAAGGTGACCAACCGCGCCCGCCACGAAGGGTGTCGCCTGACTTGTGCCCGACTTGTCTTTGAAGCGGCCATTTCCGTCGCTGTCAGTGCCTGGAACCGGGGAGTAAATGTCCACACCAGGCGCGCAGATGTCCACCCAATCGCCATAGTTGCTAAAAATAGCTTTGCCGTACTCTCCACGGTGAGCGTCAGTGCCCGTTGCACACACGGAAACCACGGAAGCGTAAGCAGCTGGAAAACTCGGAGTGTCCGTGTTGTCGTTTCCCGCTGCGGCAACAACGACGATGTTGAGCGAATCGAGTTTCCGAATGATATAAGCCATGGCTCGGCTGCGAAAATATTTCCCGAGACTCATGTTCACCACATTTGTGGCAAGAATCTCGTCATTCTTTTCCTGGCGAAGCTGCAAAAGATAGTTGAGGCCGCGGATCTGCGAAATGTCTGCGATTCCGCCATCAACTTCCCAGTTTGTATTTTCATCGTAGGCGGTCTTGGGTTTCTTGCACTCGCCGCTCTTTTCCGTTTCAGGTTGAAGGCATCTCTCTGAAACGCGGATGGAAATGATTTTGCAGGAAGGACAAATTCCCAAGGTCGTGAGATTTCCTCCATGCTTCGCCGCAATAATGCCAGCCACGTGTGTTCCATGACCACAGTTTGAAGTCAGGCTGTCTTCGGAATTGCCGATGGCCGTGGGACACGCTTGCCCGGGCCCGCGCACATCCGCGGCACCAGGACGCGGCTCAATGGTGTCATCGGCGCTGTTGTCAACGGTGGCATTGATGCCATGAATGTCGTCAATGTGCTTATTGCCATCGTCATCGATGCCGTTGCCCGGAATTTCACGTGGGTTCGCGAACATGGAGTCTTTCAACTCCGGGTGGAAGTAGTCGACCCCGGTGTCGAGAACCGCAACGTTGACCTGCGCGAGGGTGGAATTGCGGCCCTGCACAAGCTTGAACGCTTCTTCCCAAGCGACGTCTGCCTTTACGCGCTTGAGCACATTCACCATAATGGATGTGATGCGGAATTCGGGCGGCAACGCAAAGGCACTGGGGTCTGGCGTCGCCGAAGGTGTCGCCGCGAGACGGGGAGACGCGGGCGTGCGCGTGTCGAAAAGCTCACTCATCAAATTCGGTTCCGCCCACACCACACCAGGAACCGACGACAGAGCTTGAGCCTGCCAAAGAGCGAGGCGTTCGAGCGCATCGACTCGCCTCAATTCCAAAGGAAACGAAAGAGGCGAGTCGATGGCGCGCAGAAAGGAGTCGCCGCCTTCCAACCGGACATGCAAAAAGCCAAGCGGCGGTTCGCCATTGCCTTCCAAAAGTTTTGGAAAAGTCTCGAACCCCAGTCGATGCGAAGTGACTGTCAGGCGGGTTCCCAGTTGAGCCACTGCGCTTGCGAACCCTGTGGCCGACGTTTGGAGCCCCGCAGCTTCCACAAGCGATTGCGCAAGGGCATTGCGCCATGTTGTTTCGTTGGGCGCACGAAAGGGGTCATCTCCAATGGTGAGGATCCACTCCCCTTTCACCCAGGTGGGAGCCCAGGCCTGCACATTGCTTTCTGTCGCAAGCTGGGTTTGGTCGGCCTCCAGCGCGGCCTTTCCCGAAATCCGGCCGGGCGTGGCGGTTCCGCACGACGTCACCGATCCCAGAGCAGCGACGACTCCTCCGATGAGCACGAGTGGAGCAAGAAAGGTCGCCAGCAGACGCTTCAATTTATTTTGCGCGTTTCGAGGATTCATTCAGGGGCTTCCTCTCTGGGGCTTGCCGCGCCGGGGTTCAAGAGCTTCGAAGCGATGAATCGAAACCTCTGGACCTGGTTTTTATTTTCCGCATCCATACGCCAGTAGCACTCGAACACATCGGTGGCGGTTTGGAGGTTCGCGACGTCCAAGTAAAAGGCACATTCAAAAAGCTTGCCTGCGAGACCGAAAAAGCCAAGGGTTCGCAGAAGATTCGCGGGGGCGAGACACACTCGCGGTGACGTGTCAGAAAACACCTCCTGGCCTTCCCGACTATGTTCAGGGAGCTCGCCAAAAGACGCAACGAGGGCGTCAGAGACACCCCTTCGTTCCAGAGCGAAACCGCGTGCTTCCATGAGGGCCGCGCGCACGGTACCCGACACGAACGCCTCTCCACCAATGCCCTGCTCGTTGAACACGAGAAGCACGTCGTACAAGAGCATCGCCGAGGCAAAGGCGCTGGAACGGTGCAGTGCGAGAGCATCTGCTAGCATCCTCTCTGGTCGACTTTCCGACTTGGGCGCCGAAACTAGCACCCGGTAGTGCGGGAGCATGTCAGCCCCCTTCGGTTCAGTGAAATTCTCGGCCGCGGCAAGCGTCCCCCGTCCAAAGGCACGCGTGACGTCGTCAACCCGCAAGAAACCCAGGAGCAAGAGCGCATTGAGCGCAACGAGCATCCACAAATAGAACGACTCTCGCAAAGAAACAGGAGGTTTTTTGAGCCCCGTTGCACCACCAAGGTAACGAGCTGCGCCCAGAACCTTGAGGTTCCAGCGGTGCCGCATCACCAGCGCGAGGCCAAAAAGGATGCCCGCAAGACAGCCCCCCAAGTGGCTGGCCCAGTCGATATTGGGGATGACGAAACCAAGCACGAAGTTGAATGCGATGAGCATTCCGAGCGTGGACTTCTGTACGGGCTCGTTCATTTCGGTGGCAAGACGCTCTTCGTATTTTTGAAGAACCCATAGACAGGAAATAAATCCGAAAAGGGCACCCGAAGCCCCCACCGACAGTGGGTCGACAAAAGCGAAACTCGCCATGTTCCCTGTGACGCCCGCCACAAGGTAAAGAAACACGAGTTTGCGAGGCCCCACCAGGAGTTCAAGATACCGGCCTACCTGGTAAATGCCCCACATATTGAAGCCCAGGTGGAGGGCATTCGCATGCAGGAACATAGGAAAAAACAGGCGCCCCATCTGCCCATCGGCAATGAGCCCGTTCTCTTTCGCGCCGAAAAGCAAAAGGTTCTCGTAGGTGGTGCCCCCGCTCCCCTGAAGAGCGAAAAACACGGCCACGTTGATGCCGATGAGGATGTAACTCATGTACGTGGATCGGGGGAGCGCAGCGGCCCCCGCCGTCATGGGTTGCATTGGGTTCGTAGTCCCCATTCCCTCTCCACCCTCTCTCGCTCCGTTGTAAGGAAATCCTCGACGTCCTCCGCCAAACCGGATGGGCCACTCCGATGGGAGCTGGGCTCTCCGTTCCGCTGGAGAGTGTCCACAAAGGCGCGGAGGGTTTCGACGTCGCCCCTGGATCCGGCCAGGCTCACGCTATTCACGTTCGAGGCTGTCGAGACGATCGTCCTTTCCAAGGTAGCAAGAAATTCGTCGGTGGGAATGATTCCCTCCTCTAATGGAAAAAGAAACGAAAAAACCTCTGCCCAACGCAGGAGCCACGGCGGACTCACGCGACTGTGCAACGTCCCGTTCGTCAGGGCGTGGGGTCCAGTGCCGAAGGCGAGCATGGCGTTCACGTAAAACTTCACGATTTCCACACGTCGCACGTCGTCGCGCCACTCGAAAGCAAAAGGACTGTTGTAGGGACTGTTGTAGGGACTGTTGTAGGGACTGTTGCCTGAGTCGAGCCCGGCCCCAAGCCTCCCAATGAGCGCGATGGCTCGTTCCCGGGCCCTGTTGGCTGCAGACAGTGAGCGGGCAGGCACCAAGGGCCCAAGAACCACCCTCTGGCCTCCTGTGTGGCGGACACGCGTTGCGCCCCCCTCGGCATCCCAATCGCGCAGGAATCCAGTGAAAAAAATGGCACGCAGAAACGTGACTTCCACGTCAGGCGGAACGACGGAAAGAAAGGCTTCGAACCTTTTCGGAGAAAGGATTCCATTGTTTCCAAACACAGCCACAATGGATTTCTCGCCACCGCGCACAAAGGCCGACAAGGCATCCCCACCCACACGCTCAGCCGTTTCGGGTGGCAGCGTGACCCAAACAGCGAGCGATTTTCTGAGATTCCGAGGGGGCAATTGCAGAAGAAGCGCCTGCGGCGTGCGCGAAAGAGGAAGGGAAACGGGTGTTCTGGTGCCCAGTTCGTTTTCCACGAAGACAGGGCCCGACGGAGGCGAGCGTCCCAGGAGCCCCACGGGCCCGCACCTGGCGAGAACGGCCGCCAGAGCGGTTCCCAACGCCCCAGGACCAACGACAACATCATGAAATTCTTTTTGTTTAATGGAAACCATACCCAGCAGCGAACCCCAGTGAAAGGACCGCCTCAATTCCTCGGCCCACTCTCCGATACCGACGGTAGCACAGGAAGACAGAGGAGCGCGAAACCATGCAGGGAGCGAAGACGCCGTTGAAGGTCCCACCACTCAGGGTCCTTGTGGTGGGTGAAGACGAATCGATCCGCGAGTGGGTTCGTGCCGCCTTCAAAAAGGCAGGGGTTCCTGCGCGTTTGCGACTCTGCTGCCCGCTGCGCGTGTGCGCCCCCGAAAATAACCTGGCAGAGCAAGACGTTATTGTTGTGCTCTGGGAGCACTCGCGCCCTGTGACCATGGACGAAATCCTCGCGCGGACGTCTATTACCGAACGTTCCTCGGAAAGCGTTCTGTGCGACATCGAAACCAATGTCGGCGAAAGCAAACTCCGTCGCACCGTTGCGGTGGGACGCCACATTACGCGAGAAGACGCGGTTTTCCTCGCAGAGTACCATTGCAAGCTCGTGTTCCCTCTTCCCGAAAAGGCCTCCCAATGGGAAGCCGAAGGCATTGAGTTCGTCAAACGCCTCCTCAAGGTTCACGACAGTGAAAGTGATCGGGCACGCACGCCCGAAGAGCTTGCCATCCAACGGTTTCGACAACTTCTGTCTTGCTGGGAGCGCATTTCAGACGAAGCAAAGATGGAAGCAACGGAAGGCCTCTTGAGGGCCCTGGGTGACTCTTCACGTTACGCAGAGCTCGTGGCGCAAAAATGCCTGAAGGAACACGATACCCTTGGAGCAGAACAGTGGCTCCGAAGGAGCATCTCAAAAAACCCAAACTACCTGCACGCGCTACAGATGCTCGCCGACCTTCACATGCAAACAGGGCATCACGCCGACGCCCTTCCACTCCTCGAAAAACTCAAGGCGAACAACCAGCGCAATTTCCACAGGCTCACGAAAATTGGGAAGTGCCACTTCGCTTTGGGCGAATATGCGAAGGCCGAAAAAGCGTTTTCTGACGCTCTGGCCATAGACGAATTCTACCCCGAAGCGCGCGAGGAACTCGGCAAGGTGAAGTGCGTCTTGGGCGACTATACCTCTGCAAAGACCCTTCTCTCACGGAGCAATAACGGACGAAAACTCGCAACTTTCCTCAACGCCGTGGGCATCCGGCTGGTCGAACAGCGTCGCTTTCCGGAATCCATCGAACACTACAAAAAAGCCCAGTACGTTTTGCCCGGAAATGACTCGAGCCACCTGCTTTTCTTCAACATTGGGCTTGCCTATGCGAAGTGGGGCAAGATCACTGAGGCAGTGAAATACATCCGACTCGCACTCATCCGGGAGCCATGCTATGACCGCGCGGCGACCCTGCTAAAGTCGCTGCAGGAGCGAGGGCAGGCCGCCTGAGGACCTGCCGTTATGCAAAACGACCCGACAGACGCCTTGAACAATTCGCCAGACCCGCTCCATCCTCTCTGTTACGAACTCCGTATTGCCGTCGACGATGCCCGTAAGTCTGCCCTGGTCGACCTCCTCTTTGCTCTGGGTGAAACGGCCTTCGTAGAGGGCGCTGTCGATTGCGACACGGAGGTGGACTACGACCCGCGCGGCCAACCCAGCGATCAATACGAGGCCTACGCAGCGGGCTCCCCTGTCATCTTCTACGATGAAAATCGACAGCACCTCGAGTCGCTGCGCGCGGCCATTCAAGCCCGTATGGCCGACTTCGGTTTGTCCCTCGGAGAAAGCGCGTTCCACATTGGCCTCCTTGCCGACCAAAATTGGCGCGAAAGCTGGAAAGCTTCTTTTCGTCCCATCGACATCCGAGGCGTGTTCGCCATTCTGCCCCCTTGGGAGCGCCTCGAAGATTTTCCGCAACCGCACAAAATCGTCATCGACCCCGGCATGGCTTTCGGCACAGGTCAGCACGACACGACAAGGGTGTGTCTCGACATGCTGCTCGATCTCCCGCCGCCGCGGTGCGTGCTGGACGTCGGAACAGGCTCCGGAATTCTTGCCATCGCAGCGGCCCTTTTAGGTGCACGGGAACTGATGGGCAATGACATCGACCCCGAAAGTGTCCGCACGGCCATCAACAATGCGCGCGAAAACCTGCCCGCCGAAATCGCAGGGAACATCGTGTTCACGGAAGCCTCTGTCGCCGCGCTGCCAGCTCTGAAGAGTGAAGCCGGTTTCGATCTCATTTTCGCGAACATTCAAATTAAGCCCCTCATGCGGCTCGCTCCCGAGATTCTCGCGAAGGCAACGGCGCAAACACACATTGTGTTTTCGGGCATCCTGGCCTCTGAAAAAGAAGAGTTCCTCGCGTTCCTCGACACCCTCTCGGTGCGCGTGCATGAGGTGCGCACTCAAGGCCATTGGCTCGGCATCCTGTGTCAGATTTCGTGAGGCACCACGACATGAGGGAACCCCAGGTGCGATGCGACGTGTGCATTGTGGGGGCTGGCGCGCTCGGACTTTTTGCGGCACGCGAACTTCTTGCGGGGGGAGCCCGTGTCGTTCTTCTGGAAGCCTCCAAAGTGAACCTGGGAGGATTGGGGGTGTTCTGGCCCTCGCCCAATGATCCTCCCACACGCGCGGAAGTGGCCCATGGACACGAAATGGCAAGTTACCTTTGCGAGGTTCATGCCCACGGTCTCGCGCTCGCGCGCAAGGCAAGCTTCGCCGACACATTGGCTTGGCAAGAAGCGCAAGCATTCCGATATGGGCTTGAGCCTTTCGAACGAGATGAACTGCAGAAAGCCTCGGGTCTGGAAAACTTCGGACTGACTCCACGCCTCGCACCGCTTGGCGTCCAAGACAACACTCCTTTGTTCCAGGAGTCCCATTCTGCGTTGTTACTAGACGACACGGAAAGCTGGCGCAGGACGCTTCTCGAGGGTTTGGTGCGCGCAGGCGCCCGTGTTTTCCACGAGAAGGCAAGTCGACTTGTGGAAACAACCACGGGGGTCCGCCTGGAAACAGACCGCAATCGCCTCGTGGAAGCGGAAATCGCCGTCTTGGGAACGGCATCGGGCACCGGAACACTTTTGGACGCCTACAGTGAAATTCTCGTCCCCATGACAGATGCTCTGTTCCTTTGGGAACGAGACAAAAAGAGCTCCCCTTCTTCTCAACCTGCCGAACGAACAAGCGCACGTGCAGTTCGCCCCCCCGTTCAAGCACCCCCATCCACTTCCCCGCTCTGCTGGCGCGGACACAATGGGCATGTTGCCATTGCTTGGAACCCCCACGACCCCAAATTCCCTCTGAGAATCTCGGGCCCACGTTTCCTTTGGCCTGGTGCTGGCGTCGGACTGGTAAAAAATGGAGCCCTCGATGCTCGCCTCCGCACGCGTGCGCTCGACTTCCACCGCGCCAAAACACTCCCCTTTGTGGCGCGGTGCTTGGGCTTTTCAACTTGGGAAGCCCTGGCCCGCCGAGAAGGGCTTGTTTTCCACTCCGCCCGGTTTGGAGTCGATTGCCTCCCGTGCGACGAACTTCCTGTTGTGGGCGAGTACGGACGTTGGGGTCGCGTGCTGGGCGCCAGCGGTTTTTTAGCGAGCGGACTTTCGGCGCAGCTGGCTTCTGCACGCATGCTCGCCGACCTCGTGGAAACGGGAACGTCGTCGCGCCTGCATCCTCTTCTCAGCCCACGCCGCTTCCGGCTTGGGAACTCTTAACTCTTTCCTCTCACAAGTGAGACCGTTCATGCCTGTGTCAAAATTTGTGTCAAAATCGATACCGAAGTCTGCCTCCATTTCCATTGCGTTGGCCATCACGGGCTTTGCGAACACCAGCGTTGCCGCGCAAACTTGCGAGGGCGCGTTTCTTCCAAATCAGCGCTTTCTTTTCGCGCTCGAGGAAACAAGCGCCCCCGCGGGCACTCGACGCCTGTCGGGTGTTCCCGTCGTCCAGGAAACCCTGACAGAGGCTTACGCGAACAGTCGAAAGGCCCTTGTCACCCTCGCCGCCGATGCCACATTCGACGACCCCACCTATGAGCGCAGCCCTCTCAGCGCATTTGAAATGAGACAGAACGACGACCTCGTGAAACTCGTCACTCTGACGCTCAGCGATGGCGCGCAGGTGACACTGCGTGCCGAGCACTCGGTGGCGAGCCCTTACGGCGACCCAACGCCGGCGGCAGATGTGCGTTTGGGACAATCACTTTTGAAGGCCAATGGGAACTACGGCCTTGTGAGGGGCATAGAGTCGAGCCCCTCGTACGACCCCCTTTTTGTTCTTCAAATCGCCCACGGAGCTTCGAACCGCGCCCCATGGCTCGTGTCCGAGGACGTTCTGGTGGGCTTACCCAACTGCGCGCCCTTTTAAGAAGTCGATGACAGAAAAGCCTCAGGAGCGAGCGTCAACGCGACAGGACAATGATCCGAGCCCATGACCTCCGCAAGAATCGAAGCATCGCGCACGAAAGGGCGTAGGCCCTCGTCCACGACAAAGGCGTCGATGCGCCACCCCACGTTCTTTTCACGCACTCCGGGGCGGTTGCTCCACCATGTGTAGTGGCCGTTTCCCTTCGTGAAGAGACGAAAGGTGTCCAGATGTCCAGCCTCCAAGAACTGGGTCATCCAGGCTCGTTCGTCGGGGAGGAAACCCGCATTTTTCGTATTTGTCTTTGGATTCGCCAGGTCGTCGGCCGTGTGTGCGATATTGAAATCGCCCCCCAAAATGACGTGGAGTCCGCGTGCTCGCCAGGCGCGGCACTGAGCAAGGACAGCGTTGCAGAAAGAAAGCTTCACGGGCAGACGCACGCCTTCGCGCTGGCTGTTGGGAAAGTACACAGAGGCCACCACGCACCTCTCCCCCACACGGACACCGCAAAATCGGCCCTCAGCGGTTGCGACTTCATCTGCGAGAGTCTCGGGCGACAGGGCAACGCCTCCTCGCGACGAAAAAAAGCTGTCTCGAAAGAGAAGCGCTGTGCCGCTATAGCCTTTCTTCACTGCAGGCGACGTGCGAAGCGTGTAGCCAAAGTGGTTCGCCAGGGCCAAACGAGCGTCTTCAGGCCACTGCTCGGGCTCCGCTCGAACCTCCTGCAACAGAACAACATCGGCATTGGCTTTTTCAAGGGTGTCCACGAATCCGTAACGTGAAACGGAACGGATTCCATTCACATTCCAGGAAAGAAGTTTCATGGCACCGAATTGCCTCGGGGTTCCATCAGTCCAACATCGTCTTCACCTTCCACAAAAGAGAATGCTCGAAGACGTGGAAGGTTTGCGGTCTGGAGGCCATCGTAGTTTCCATGCAGAGAACCCCCCGCTTGGTCGGCGTATATCCAGCGGGATGTTCCTTTCAAACGAAAACGAGAAACCACATATTTTCCGACATCCGAAGGAGTGAGTTCAGCAACGAAGACGTCGTGCCCCGTGGGCACATCGAACTCGTTCCATTTTTGCGGACGAAACTCCCACACGGCGGGCGCAAGAAGAGGGTCGACAGGTGACGCAGCTACGCCGAGTTCGACCTCGAGAGCGGCCGCACCCTGTTTGCCCTCAAGCTTGACTCGCGAGAAGAAGCGAGAGCCTTTTTGTGTCCAGGCGTCTCCCCACATGCTTACACGCTTCTGATAGGTGCTTTGCCACACAATGCGGTTCGCCGTGTTTTCAAACGCAACACGCACCGCGTCTCCACGAAAGGTGACACGGGCGAATCCAAGTTCGTTGACAAAGACCTGCGACTCGCGGTTCGACTGCGCCCGGCCCCTGCGAACTTCGCGGGCGTTTCCAACAATAAAGGAAGGCATCCAGTTCCAGGGAAGAAAGGCCTCCCCGTGGTGTTCGTGACCTGCGAAGTGAAGGTCTGCGGGGCAACGCTGCAGCAGCGGCAGCACCTGCTCGTTCATTTCTCGATTGTCGCCCCTCGGCCCCGTTGACCAAAAAGGATAATGGGTGAGGAGCACCTTCCAGTCGGATGTGTTTTCACACAGTTCACGCTCCAGAAAGGCACGTTGCGCGCTTCCAAAATTCAAACGGCCATTGGCGCGGGCCAAATTGGCAGAGATCCACTTCACGCCCTTCTGACGCACAACGTAACTTTCGGAAGGCAGCACGAAGCCACCCGTGCCTTTCGCAAGAGCGTCGACACGACGCGAATAGGCGAGTTGGTCGGCGAGTCTGTTTTCTTCCAGGTCGTGGTTTCCCACCGTTTGATAAAACGCAAGCCCGACGCCGATGAGCTCCGCGAAGGGAACTTCGAAAATCCGCTGGAAGGTGTTTGCCGCTGTCGGAAGGTATTGGTTGTCTCCTGTGGAAAACGCGGCATCAAAAGGAGTTGCCTGATGCGAACGCCACATGGCCTCACCCACGGAACGCTGGGCACGGCTTCCATCGCCCGCGTCTCCGTAGACAAGAGCCTCAATGCCCACTTCCCCAAGCGGGGGTGCGGGCCTTGGTTTAGAATACGAAGAAGGAGGCGATGGTGGTGTCGTTTCGAAGATCATAGAACTCCTTGCTGACTCCAGGAGAAGAGCTCCACAAAGGTACCACGCGTTCCCTGCTCCGCAACGCGGGTCAGTGGCGATTCTAAGGCGAAGACATTCCAGGAGCACCGCATGACCTTCGAAAAAACACTCCCCTTGGCCCCGCTGCGCAGGCGGGTCGACCTTTTGGTGATGGACTGGCCAGGACTCGTTCCGAAGCGGATGTTCGGTACCGACGCTTGGTTCGTGAATGGCAACATCTTCGCCATTATCGACACAACTCCGCCGCGCGTTGGAGTCAAACTCACGGAAGCCGCACGCTTTGGCGCCGCGCTGAAACTCAAAGGCGCAAAGCCTTTTGCTCCAGGAGACGAACCCATGCGGCACTGGGTTGTGTTGCCCTCAACACAGTGTGAAAGCGAAGACGCTTTAGAGCCTTGGCTCCGCGAGGCGTACCTGGCGGCCGCACTGCTGACTCCCAAGGCCATGAAAAACCGAGGGCGGGCTTGGCTCGACTGAGTTCACCACCGCCGCGGAACTGCCTTCACGCAGCGAACCGTATCGCGCGCAATGAGCAATTCCTCGTTCGTGGGAATCACGTAGACCTTCACCCGTGAAATCGCCGTGCTCACCACACCTTCCTTCCCACCCGTCATGGCTACGTTGGCTTCAGGTTCCAGAGCGATGCCAAACCATTCGAGCTCGTTGCAAATGCGGCGCCGAATTTCGGCAGAGTTTTCTCCGATGCCTCCCGTGAACACAAGAGCATCTGCACCACCCAATGCAGCCAAATACGCCCCCACATACTTTTTGACGCGGTAACAAAAAACGTCGATGGCAAGACGCGCCCGCCTGTCGCCATGCTCGCGTTCCTCGTCAAGCAGCTCGCGCATGTCGTTCGTAAGCCCTGAAAGACCCAAAAGTCCCGACTGTTTGTTCAGAAGGAGGTCGACTTCCGCAAGCGACATGCCTTCCTTGTGCGCAAGGAATTCCAAAATGGAAGGGTCCACGTCACCCGAACGAGTTCCCATCACAAGCCCTTCTAGGGGCGTGAATCCCATGGAGGTGTCGACAGAATTTCCAGCCTTAATCGCGCAGGCGGAGCATCCGTTCCCCAAGTGGACTGTGATGATGTTGGTCGCCTCACGTTCCTTGCCTTCAAGCTGACGGTATCTGTGTGCAACGTAACGATGAGACGTTCCATGAAAACCGTACCGCCGAATCTTATGGCGCCGGTAGAGCGGATACGGAATGGAGTAGAGATACGCCTCTTCTGGCATTGATGAATGGAACGAGGTGTCGAACACGGCCACCTGCGGGAGTCCTTCGCCGAACAAGGAACGCGCTGCGCGGATGCCTCCAAGGTTGGCCGGGTTGTGAAGGGGAGCGAGTTCAATGCACTCCTCGATGCCTCTGAGAACTTCGGAGTCGATAAGCACCGATTTCTTGAATTTTTCGCCGCCGTGCACAACCCGATGTCCAATGGCATGAATGTCAGACAGAGCTGAAATGCCTGGGAGGGCCGCACCGGGTTGCAACACGAGGTTGCGGAGGATGAAGTCGAGCGCCGCACCCTGATCCCGAAGCGCCGTGGCGAGCTTGCGTTGAGGCTGGCCTTCGGCGTTCAGAGTGATGAGCGCTTGGCTGCCAATGCGTTCCACAACGCCACGCGCTTTGCAGGTGTCCGCGTCGGACGCCATGAGGTCGACATCGGTTTCCACCAATTGGAATTTCAGTGACGAACTTCCGCAGTTCAAAACAAGAACGTTCATGTCGACTTCTCCAGACGAGACTTGTTACGAAAGAGACCTTACAAAGCTCTCGTCAACGCGTGCGTCATCTCTACGAGTTTTCGATTGAATTGCGCGGCAGTCATGGTTCCCGACTCGATAGACGCCAGGTCTCGTTCCCACTGCGCCGTCAGCTCGGGGCTCTTTAGGGCATCGAACCGCACGACTTCAATGAGTTTCATTCCCAGGTCTGTGGGCGCAAGGGCTTTTCCGTGGGCAACCACGTACTCCCGGCGAATAAGACCTTGGAGAATGGAAGCACGCGTGGCGGGGGTTCCAATGCCGCGCCCCTTCAGAATCGCCTTGCTTTCTGTTTCGAGCTTGTTCCCCGCATTTTCCATGAGAGAGAGAAGGTCGGCTTCAGTGAAGCGCTTGGGTGGCTTCGTCATGTCTTGCTTCGCCTCAAACTTCATAACCGCCAGCGGTTCCGACTTCGCGATCCTGGGCAAGGAAACGTCTTTGTCGCTGTCAGGCGAAGGAATCACCTTTGTCCACCCTGCCTGCAGCACGACCTTGCCCTTGGCGTAGAAGCGATGTTCCGTGCCCTCCGCAGCGACAACGGCATCGGTCACGGCAACAACGAAATCGTCTTGGAAAGCCGCGAGCAGGCGCATTGCGACAAGGCGGTAGATGCGTGCCTCATCGGCCCCCAGTCCCGTAGGCGCTCTCGACGTGGGAATGAGCGCGTGGTGGTCGCTGACCTTTGCGTCGTCAAAAATGCGCTCGCGCTGCTCACCGACACGTGACAGCGCGGTTTCCACGAAGTCCTTGGGCAGCCCCGCCACCCCAAGGGCTGTGAGCGCTGCGGGCAGTTCACGCCTCATTTCATGCGGCAGGTGTTTCGAGTCTGTGCGGGGGTAGGTGATGGCTTTGTGCTTCTCGTACAAAGCCTGCGCCAATTGAAGCGTCTTGTCGGCTGAAAAAGAGTAAAGTCGGTTGGCATCCCGTTGAAGAGACGTGAGATCGTAAAGGAACGGCGGACGTTCGGTTTTCTTCGTTTCGAAAAGCTCCGCCACCGCAAATTGTCGAGACTTTAAAGCCCAGACGACTTCTTCGGCCTGCGTTGAATCACGGATTTGGTGCGTGCGAGCAGACGCACCTCCGTTTCTCGTCTCTTCCGGGCCTCTTGCAAATTCGTATCGCGCCGCAAACTCTTCGTTTCGCGGCGTCAGAAACAACGCATGGAGTGAGGTAAAAGTCTCGGGAATGAAAGCGCGGATCTCTTTTTCACGCTCGACAATGAAAGCCAGCACGGGGGTTTGAACGCGGCCAACGGTGTAGAGCGCGCCCCGCTGACTCATGGTAACGGCTCGTGTCCCGTTCATGCCAACGAGCCAATCGGCGGCGGCGCGAGCCCGCGCCGCCATGCGTAAGCCCGCGAACAACTCTCCTGGACGAAGGGACTGCATCTCTCTTTTGATCGCCTCTTGGGTGAGCGCGGCGGAGGTCCACAGGCGCTCAAAGGGCTTTTCGCATTTCGCGGCTCGGTAGATGTAGTCGAATATAAGCTCACCTTCCCGGCCCGCATCGCAGGCATTGACGAGGGAAGCGACATCGGTGCGGTGCATCAAATTTTTAAGCACCGAGAATTGTGCTGTTCCGCGCTTACTCACGCGCAGCTCAAACTTGTTGGGAATCATTGGCAGCTGCGCACGCGAAAAGTCACGCTTCCAGGCCCATTCTGGCTTGTACAAGTCTGGCTCCTGAAGTTCCACGAGGTGACCTGCTGCCCAAGAAACCACGTAGCCGCCACCTTCGAAATAACCTGATTTGCGCGCCAATGCTCCAACGGCACGCGCTATTTCGATGCCGACGGAAGGCTTTTCGGCAATGATGAGTTTCAAGGCACTCCCAACTCGTTGAGATTCGCCTTTTCTACACTGGCCAAAAGGACGTCTGCAATGCCCCCACTCCGAAGGCTTCCAACGACAGCCTGTATCGACGTCACCTCCGGCCTCGACGATACCGACGTTCTGTGGGAGATCGACACTCAAAGGAGAGACCGTCCATGCACCCTTGGCTTGCCCTGGCACTTGCGGGGTTTTTCGAAATCGGCTTCACCACGTTCCTGAAGCTCTCGGAAAATTTCACCCGATGGATTCCCTCAGGTCTCTTCCTCGTGTGTGCCGCTCTGAGCTTCTCGCTCTTGTCGTCGGCGACGAAATCCATACCGCTCGGAACCGCTTATGCTATCTGGACCGGCATCGGAGCGGCGGGAACTGCGGTTGTGGGGTTCCTTGTTTTCAAGGATCCCTTTTCTTTGGCCCGAGCGTTCTTTCTGACCACACTCGTCGGGTCCATCATCGGACTCAAATGGGTTTCGGCGTAAATATGAGGGCGCCTCTCGCGCACAATTCACGTTGCGTTCATCGCCCACCCTCCTGGCACCCAAACCACAAGTTCCTGCACCGGGGGGCCTCGAAAGAGCGAAAATACCAAGAGGCCCCACGCTCGTTCTCTCTAGGACGCCACCGTCCTCAAGTCGGCCCGCTTCACGCTGCGTGGTCGACCCGTTTTCTTGGGCTTGGCGCGCGGTTTCATCTCATAGCTGCGCTATGCCTACGTTCTTCCCGTTGCAGAGGGGGGCGGCAATAGTTGTGCTCGAGTCTAGTGGCGCGGTGTGCGTGAGCGTTTGGACGCCTCTCAAGCCATGAGCCTGTCGCACCAAATCATGGTGGGTGAAGAGACGCGAAACGCGAGCACTTTGGGTACTCTCGAGCCTTATTAGGGAGTGTGGGTCGAGGGCTTTGGAAATGGCTGCGCGCATCGGCTTGAAAGAAGCGATTGCATGAGTTAATCTCAGTGCAAGTTTCAATAATCCGAACCGAGACTATGAATTATACAAAAAACTGGATTGATAGAGAAATATCTCATAATTTTTTTAACATCTGCGCTCAAAGGCCCGTCCTTGTGCTGACAGGTTCTCGGCAGGTTGGCAAAACCACCTTCCTAAGGAAGGCGCTGCCGAACGCCGCCTTCGTTTCCCTCGACCTTCCTCGAAACGCGGAGCAGGCGGAGGACTCAGGTGAGGAGTTCCTCGCTCGACTCGCTTTGCCCGCGATCATCGATGAGGTTCAGTACGCTCCAAAACTCTTTCGTTACCTCAAGCATGCGGTGGACGGCGGAGCACGAAAGGATGCCCACTACTTCCTGACAGGTTCGGAACGTTTCTCCATGATGAAGAACGTCACCGAGAGCCTTGCGGGACGTTGTTCCGTTGTGGAACTACAAACCCTTTCCCATATGGAGTTGGAGAGATGGTCAGGGATGCAGGCGGAGTCGGAACAACTCCTGCAGTGGATTTACGAGGGCGGCTACCCTGACCTGCACGCTCGCGCCCTCGACCCGGAACGCTTCTTTTCGGACCTCGTAGCGACCTACATCGAGCGCGACGTCAAGCGGCTTTCGAACATCACCAACGTCCGAGAGTTCGATCGTTTCTTGCGCCTCATGGCCCTGCGATCCGGCCAACTCCTGTCAATGAATGGCGTAGCCAACGAGGTTGGAGTCAGCCAAGCCACAATCAAGGCATGGACCAACATCCTTGTCGCCTCGAACATCGTGACCCTCGTCGAACCTTGGTGGTCAAATCTCGCAAAGAGACTCGTCAAGACGCCAAAGCTCTATTTCCACGACACGGGTTTGGCTTGTTCCTTGGCAGGCTTTCGATCGGCACGAGAACTGGCGCGTAGCCCTCTGCTTGGCGCACTTTTCGAAACACACGTATTTGGCCAAATTCTCCGGTCATTCACCAACCGTGGATTGGCGCCTCGCATTCACTTTTTCCGCACTCACGAAGGCGTGGAGGCCGATTTCGTTCTTCAGAGGGGAACGGAATTCCATCTCATGGAATGCAAGTGGAGCGAGACGCCCACTTTCAATGAGAAAGTGCTCAGGGTATTCGAAGACGCTTCGAAAGGACGCGTCGTTCGTTATTCTATCGTCACTCCAGTCCGAGGCCGGCGAACCAAGTCCGCCGTGGTTGAATACCATGACAGCGTCGACTGGTCAGATTTGCACGGAGAATGAGCGAACTTAGGGGCCTCAGACGTGAGGTCCCAGTTTCTCGGTTGGAGTCCTATGCGGTTGTCGTAGGAGAATAATCGGCGGAAGGTGGATCCTCGCCGAACTTTGCCATGAAATTCCATGGCAGGAAGGCATCCGGGTCCGACCTCAGGAGGGCCGGACGCAGCAGCATGGTTTCGAGGTACCGCACGGGGTTGAGGCCATTTGCGTGGGCTGTGATGAGGATCAACGAGAGGATATCCGCTACAGCAGCGCCAAGGGTGTTGCGGAAGAACAGACTGGCCTTACGCTGACGGATAAAGGTCTTCAGCATGCGCTCGGCAAGGTTGTTGCACACGGGCGCGTTCTCGACCTCGCAGAAAGCAGTGAAGCGGGCGTAGTGGTTGAGAAAGTAACGATAGGCTTTTCCAAGGGTGCCGTTATCTTCCACAAGACGATCGTCGAGGTCACGCTGAGCTCTTTTTTGCATGGCCTCCATGAGGGGCAGCGAGTGCTCGCGGTGGTAGGCAAGTCTCGTGGTGGGCGAAAGATTTTCAGTTCTGGCATGGTCATCATTGCGAAACACCTGCGCGTAAGCCTGCTCAAAAAATGCAGCGGCATCTGGGAATGTGTTTCCAAGCTCGCGGAATTTGCGCACCACGTGGCTGTTGCAGTTTGCAAGAACAATTTGGTAGGCGGAATTCTTTGGCAAATAGGCCGTGTTGGCGTTCGAGGCGTCAGCCATGAGGATGAGAGTTTCCTCGAGGCTTCGTTTGTCGAGAAGCTTTCCCGTGATTTCTCCGCTGTGGTGCAGGCCAAAAATTGAACAGAACGATCTCTTCTTTTCTAGAAGCACCGCGCACGAAACAGACGTGTGCAACCCCGAGCGCACACTTTCAGGCTTCTTGGGCGACAACGCCTGCGACATGCCTCCACCCCCAGACGAAAGACTCGGAAAATCCGATTCGTCTCGCAACCTCGCAATCAGAGTCGAGTTCGAGCCAATTGAGGCCTTCTTCCTTTTTTTAAATACAAACCTTCACGCTCGCGTTTCACTCGAATGCAGAACTTTTCGAGCTCTTTTTCCATGACGAGCCCTCCTCAACAGAAAGTCGCTCACATTCTGCCTCGTTCTCCAACCAGAAAACTGGGAGCTCACATCCGGTTCGCAGGACATCAATCACGAGGGGAGGAGAAATTTTCCTTCAGCTCCACCACAAACAATCCGAATTTTTAACGGGACGATCTCTTTTGAGAAAAGGAGGCAGGAGTTGTACCCCAAGAAGTTTGGGCTTGTATCGTCCGTCATTCTCACGTCTTCTCTTTCCGCGTGTCAGCAGGCTGGCACCGAGGCGACGACACAAATGTCTGGAGCCGGAACCCAGGTGCATGCCCAATTTAAGGAGGTTTCCGGAGCACTCGTCTGGAACACAGGGAGTTCGCCCTTTTGCAGCGGGAGTTGGATTGCTCCCCAGGTCTTTTTGACGGCAGCCCACTGTTTTGTCTCAGACGATGGCTCCCGAAATGGATACGAGCGCGAAGCGTCCGTGACTGGATAGATAGTGCAACCTCGCGTCTGTAATTTCTCTGCTCCTCTGCTGTCGATCAGTTGAAGGTTACGTAACGCTTTGAGCTGCCCCAGTCGTCGCCGCGTTCCATGAGGACGAACGACATGAGGCGAAGCGCTGAAGCCGAGTT
>JADCJN010000149.1 GCA_020247005.1 Silvanigrellales bacterium | reverse complement strand
GCCTTCGCTGAGTGCTGTCGCGCACGGTTGCAAGTGAGGCCTGCTCGGACTCGTGGTAAAAAACCCGAGGAAAGGCCCGCATCAAACCGGTGTCTTTGCCCACGACGTAGACGCCTCCACCGGGAATGCTCACCTCCGACTCGTCGGCCAAGTAACGTAACGTCAGTGCAGCCCCTTGCGGCACGAGAAGGGTGTCGCCGGGCGAGAGGAGTGTGCCCACGCGGAGCGGCGACCAGCCCAGAGGCCTTCCCGCGAGGCGATAGAGGCTGCCCTCAAGGGTGTGGCCGTCGGTGTTTCCCGAAGCGGGAAGCGGCGGGTTCTCGGCCTTAGCAACAGCACCAGCCCGAGGTGCGAGGGCCGACACTGCGGCAGGAGAAGTTCTTTTTGGAGGTGCAAACGCCGACAGTGCGAGCCCCGGCAAGCGGAGACTCGCCCAAGCGGCGACGAACAAGAGGGGCAAAACCAGCGGTCTCATGTCAGAGGTCTCATACAGGAAATTTTTTGATTGAGGTTCGCGCGCTTCGAGCCGAAGCCCTTTTAAACGTAACACGTCATGGCCCGGCAACGGGCAGGAGTGGAAGGTAACTGAGTCATGAACGCGTCGGCCATTGGTATCGTGCTGTCGCTCATCTTCATTGGGCAAATTGTGCACCATGCGGTTCAAGACCTGCGTGTGTTCAACGACATTCCTGGTTTCATTCTCATACTTGGAAGCACCGTCGCGGTGGCGCTCATTACCTATTCCGCTCGCGACGTTAAAGGAATCGGCGCACTCATGATGAGCGTCTTCCGTTCACAAGAAGACGAGGCCCCGAAGGTCGTTACTGAGGCCATCACCCTGGTGAAAGAAACCGACGGAGACCCCCGACGCCTCGAGTCGGTCATGGCATCCGTGAAGCACCCTTTTTTGCTCGAGGGTGTTTCGTTGGTGGTCGACCGTTTTGATCGTGACCAAATAGACATTGTGATGCGCGATCGCACGAAACGCACGAAGGAAGACTGGGCGCGTAAAACGCAGTCCGTCAAGACCTTAGCCAAATATCCGCCCGCCTTCGGCATTATGGCGTGCGTTATTGGCCTCATTTCCGTGATGCAAAAGCTCGGTGGTGAACTTGGCCCCGGAGAGTTGGCTCCTTCCATGGCCGTTGCACTTGTCGGCACGCTCATTGGCCTGGTGGCTTCGAATTATTTCATCATGCCCATGGGAGAAAAAATTGCCCTGCGCGCCGAGCAAGACGTGCACGTGCGCAAAATCATCCATCAGGCCACGCTCATGATAGCGGCGCGTGAGCCTGCCCTCGTTGTTCAAGAAAAGCTGAATTCGTTCCTCTCGGAGCATGAGCGTGTGGACGTGTTGGGCATCGGTTCGCTTTCGCGCGTGAATAAGGCAGCCTGACCATGGCCCATTCCGATGACGATGACGATGGGGGAGGGCACGGTGGTGGCGGGGGCCATGAAAGCGATGAGCATTTGTGGCTCTACAGTTTCAACGACATGCTTTTCAATCTTCTCCTGTTTTTCATCGTCATGTTCGCTATTTCCAGCGTGAATAAGTCGAAGTTTGCGGCCGTTGCCGAGGCCATGAGGTTGCCTGGCGGTGTCAAGACTCAGGGAAAGCCCATTTGGTTCGAGAAACGAAACACCCAAACAGAGGATGTGGCGAGCGGCACCATCGTTCAGTGCGCGGGCCCTGTGTTGCCTCCCGCGGTTGCCGCACCTGCGGCGGCCCCCGCGGCAGCCCGAGGCGAACCCCCTCCGACGTCTTCCAAGGAAAGAGTTCTCGATCCCGGTGCCCTTTTTTCCGCGGGCGGGGCTGAACTCAGTCCGGGAGGAGAGCGCCTCTTGCGAGAACTTGCCAAGGAACTGACATCTCCCGAAGCGCGCAAAGCTCTGACACGCATTGAAGTGGAAGCTTGGGAAAGGCCCGCCCCGAAGCCCGCAGTGCGGGAGGCATGGACACTGTCTGCATTGCGCACGGCTCGCGTGTCTTCCTACCTGGTGGAGTCAGGAGTCGAGGCGGGTCTTTTGAGCGCGCGGGCGCGTGGGCCCGCGGCCCGTGAGCCGGGTGCGGGCGCCAAAGTCATTGTCCGCCGGGTTGAACGCGTGGCCACACCCCGTTAGCATTCACGTATGCGCAAGACACTTCCAAAACAGCCTCAAGAGTTTTTTTCCGCATTCGTGCCGATGGCATTTCGCAGGGCGTTTCTTTCTGTCGTGCCCTATGCGGTTGCCTGGGCCTTCTTGCTGGGCGGTTGCGCCAGCGGTCAGGTTATTAACCTGCAAAGCACGCCCTCGGGTGCTGTTGTTTACCTGGTGGCCGCCGGCTCACCCAACAAGCGTGTGAAAATAGGCCCGACACCCGCGCGTTACTCCGCACCCGACTCCGACGAGCCCTTGACTCTTGTTTTCGAACGAGAAGGCTTTCTTCCTAAGGAAGTCGTCGTTGCCGCACCCTATCGAGGCAAGGCGAACGTCTCTGTTCAGCTCAACACCTTCTCGCGCGACTGGTTTCGCGAAATGTTGAAAACGGAACTCGCAAGCGAGGTCAATTTCGTGATGGAAGAGATCTCTACCCTTCCCGACACCCTGGCTTCGAAAAATGACTTGGAATCGGAACGCGCGCTCACCAAGGCCAACGAAAAATTCGGAAGATTCGCCCTTTTTCACAGTGCCGCCGGAACATTCTACTATTCACGTAAAAAGTACTCGAAGGCAAAATTCCATTTTCTCGAGGTTCTCCGTCTCACTCCCGAAGACGTCGAAGCCCGGAACATGCTGAAAATTATGGACAGACTGTGACCTGAATCCATTCGTTCTGGAATGTTTTTTTCTCTTTCTCTTGAGTCTAGGACGTTTGTACCGAAACCAAGAGGCCGCATGGATGCGGGCGAGGAGCAAACATTGGACGTGGTTCTTTCCACCACAACTTCAGAAAGTTACGCCAAGGGGCAGAGGGCGGCGCGCATGCTCGCCTCCTTGCTCGCGTTCCTTGTTGTGGTGGGAACAAGTGGCGTTCTTCCCGCACGCCAGGGTTTTTCGGGCTCCGGGGCTTTTGGGGTTTCGGTTGCCCTCGCTCAAGGAAACACCCGTCGCCCGACCACAAATGCTCCCGCAACGCGACGTACGCGTCCTTCCAGCGTTTCTCGCGCCGCAGCGCTCGACGGCAACAACTTTTCGCAGGTCGAAGCGTCGATGCTGCGAGCCAAGCGTTCTGAAACTGAACTCTATTTGCAGAACCGGGTCAAGAACATCATTGGCAGCCTTGTGTCGTCGCCGCACTCCGTGCTTGTGCGGCTCACAGTGGATGAGCGCAAACTGGAGCCTATTAAGGCCGGCATCCTAGGCAATCGCCGTCTCACGCGCATCGATGCCGAGCGCGTCTATGTAAACACCATCGAGCAGATGTCGGCCCTCTCGTTTCTCACCAACGCACGTCGTATGGAAGTTCGCATCACCATGGATCAAACGGTGAAGGACGCCACGGTGCGTTCCATTACCGACAGCATCCGCGAAAACCTCGGCATCGACACAAAGCGCGGCGACACTCTTGCGGTTACCAAAATAGACCTTCAGGCCGAAGACACGGAGCTGCAGCGCCGACTCAAAGATGCGCTTCTTCGCATTGACGAACTCACAAACCGTCTGCAAGAAAAAGAAGTTGAACTCCAACGCAAAGACGCCGCCCTCCGAGGCGCGGAACAAGCGCTCGAAGCCGAGCGCGAAAAGGTGCGTCTGCTCGACGGCAAGGTGACAGCACTCCAGGAACGTGTGGGAACCCTCACGGGCGAACTCAACAAAGCGCTCGGAAAACTCGAGGACGCAGCGAAAACCATCAAGCGCCTCGAAGACCGCATCAAGGAACTTGAAGCACTTCTTAATGGCAAAGCCGACCCGACTCCCTGGGAGCGGTTCCGCAAACTCATTGCGGGAATGGAACTCGCCTTGGCGATTCTGGGTGTCGCCCTTCTGGCCCTTCTTATTGTCTGTGTGTTTCAAATTTTGGCCTGGCGTAGGCAAAAAACAGGTCTCGCAGCCATGGACAAGGTGGCCTCGAATCTTTCCTCGGCCATTGAGAAAATCGGCGGAAACATTGTTGATGCCGCAAGACTCCAGAAGGAAAGTGACGAGGGGAACACAGCCGAGGGACTGGGTGGCGACCTTGAAGGCGAAAACGTTGAACTTTTGCGCCAGGAAGCAGAACGTGCCTGGGAACGCTTGCGCGAGAACCCCACCCTTGCCCTGGTCGTGTTGCGCGACTGGCTTGGAAACAAAAAAGAACACGCGACCTTTGTGCAATTCGCCGAAGGCGTGGGGGCCAAGGAAGCCGAAGCCCTTTGGGCCCGCTTGCCTCGGGAAGACATCGAGGGCCTAGGCGATGCGTTGCTCATGCATGTGCCTCGCATCAAAGCCTTCGTGGCGGTCCTGCGTTTGGCGCGTGCGGTTGGTCGTGAGCGCGGCTTGCGCCCCGCCTATTACGAATCCCTCGACCTTTCGGTTCTGCTGCGTGTGAGCGATGTGAAACTCGCCTCTCTCTTCAATGAACTTGACGTGGAATCGTTGGGACGCGGACTGGCGCTGTTGTCTCCGGAACGTTGTCAGAGGCTCTTGCCTCTCATCGTGGGTCACGACCGAACGGAAGCTCTGACGAGCCTTCAACAGGCGGTGTCCACCACGCGCGAGCAGGCGGATGCGCTCCTGGCCGATCTTGCGTCAAGGGCCGACGCTTCCGAGAGCCCTTCTGGATTCGACCTCACGAATCACTTCGCTCTCCTGCTGGAGTCTAAAGATCGCGACGAGGCCCGCGCTGTGGCGGCGGTCGTTTCCGAAGACGAAGAGATGCGCGAACGTTTGCGCAGCCGCGTGGTGACCTTCGACGTGTTCCTTGGCCAGGAGCGCAGTTTCGTGGGAGAGGAGCTTGCAAAGCTTTCCCCCGAGCAGCTCGGTGCGCTTTGCCATGCTCTTGGCGAGGGCGAACGTGGAGCAGTTTTGAGCCACTTTTCAGGCAAGCTTCTTTATCGGATTCAAGCGGAATTCCGCCGGCACGACGGCTCGGAGCTCGCGCGAAGGCGCGTGCGGCTTGAAGGGGCCAAGGTACAAAAGCAACTCACCGATGGACTCCGTCGCCTTGCGTCCGAAGGTCTTGTGGACCTCGGCGATGCCTCGCCGCAGAACAACGGAGAAGCTGGACAGAGCGGACATGAGAACGCCCCCTCTTTCGAGAATCTGGACAGTCAGGCGGCGGGCCGTCGGGGAGTGGCCTGAGCAGTGCGCACAGGTGCAGCGCTCGGTTGGGGAGAGCGCGCAGGTGCTGCGCTCATGGGGCGGGAACGCGCAGGTGCCACGCTCAAAAGGCGAGAGTGCGCATAAGCCTTCGCGGCCCGTCGGGTGCTGTCGTCCCAGTCGGTAATGGCGTGCCCGCGCGCGTCCAACATGCGCCCAGCAAAAATGCCGATGCATTCGCGTAAGCGTGCACCACACGCAAAGACGAGTGTGAAGAAGGCAAAGGCCGCAAGACCCACGTGCGCGGAAAACGGAACAATGGGAGCGAGGGTCACGAGCGCAGCCAGAGTGGCAACGACAGTGCCAGCAGGCGCCAAAGCCCTGCCAAGTGCGCTTTGCAGACGCTCGCGGCGCGTAATGAATGACACGTCGCGAACGAACACGGATTTACCGCCGCGCACGTACTCTCGACGGTAACGTCCCTCGCGCTCGTGAAAGCGGAGACGCTCGCCTTCAAAAAGTCTGTTTTTTCTCCACTCGCCTTGCTCGCGAGTGCCGTCAACTTGTACGAAAATGCCGGCGCCTTCACGTTTGCCTGCACTCCAACCACCAATGTAGATGGCATCACCTCGGCTATTCATGTGAAGGCCCGGGCCTTCCAGGGAACCCGCTCGAAACTGGCCATCGAACACTTCGCCTCCGGCAAGCGTCAGCCTGCCGGCTCCATTTTGAGCGCCTTGGGCAAACGATCCTTCATACATCCAGGCTTTGTCTTTGCGCAGGCGTCCGAAGCCCGCTTCCACGCCGTTCTCGTAGGCGCCTTCATAAACAAGCCCGTTTCCAAATCGACATCGGCCTTGCCCCTGGCGCACTCCGTTTCGCCAGCTGCCAAGGTAACGAGTTCCGTCACGCCGCAGCGCAGAGCCCAGGCCGTGTGGCACGCGTGCGCCCGACTCGCCCACAATGCATTCGCCGCGGTAGGTCCATTCGCCATGGCGGAGGTAACCAAATCGCGCAATCACGTCGCGAAGCGAGGCGGCGTTGGCTCGACCTATTTCGTCGAGAAAGGTGAGCAACTCTCGGTCGGCGGCCAAAATCTCTTTGAGTTCGACCCAAAGCCGAAGAGATGTGTGGGGCGAGGCGAGGCCGGAGTCGAGTGCGGCGTCGAGGGTTCCTTTGAGAGCGCTCGCCAGAGTCCCCAGGTCAAACAACGAGCCGATGGACGAGCCGTCTGGGAAAACGAAGGTGTCTGTTCCGCGCACTTTCAGCACGAGTCCTTCGAGCTGGGTTTCAAAGGGCCGGTCGTTTTTTCGAAACCATTCTCTTGCCCATTGGGCAACAGGTTCTAAGCTTTCGCGCGCTTCCATCCAGTGCCACAAGGAAGCGTCAACGTCGCGCAGCACGCGCTCTAGCGAACGGCTCTCCGTGCGCAGCACGGACGCCAGTTCCTCGGACGAAGTGACCGCGCGCCCGCCGGGACTCACCCATGGCAAGTCGTTGTCAAGAAGCCAGGCAACGCGCTGAAGTCCAAGGCTCGCCCGTCCGCCTTCCGAGGCCCATTCGGCGACGGCACGAACGCTCAAAGCAAGTGCGCGATCGAATTGCGTCACCCAGGCCGTAATTTCACCTGTTGAAAGGAACTTCGCCCACAGCTCGGTGTCACGTCCCCGGAGGCATGCGTCGGCCATGTCTTGAGGATTTTTGAGTTCAACTTCTCCATAACGAAACACAGGCAATTCGACTGCCGAGCCCGCGGCGACGGCGACGTCTTCACCCGCTATCCAGCGGCGGATTTGATCGTAACCCCACCTTTTGCTGTTTTGGGTGCACAAAAGCCCCCGCAGCAGAAGGCGTGTGCGATCGTCAAGAAGGGCGGCTTCGGGAAGTCCGAAGAGGTGCTCTAAAGTTCGACCCTGCACAGTGGTGCACATGATTTGGCGCGGGTTGAGTCCCTGAAAAGGGTCTCTGGCAGTCAAGAGAATATAGAAAGTCACTCCCAGAGAATAAAAATCGACTTCGCGTCGTGTGATGCCGCTGTACACCTCGGGCGCGGCGAACCCTTCGGTGCGCGCCTCGGTTGTCATGCGTTCCGTTTTGCCACCGTCGACGTCGAGCAACGATGAGATGCCGAAATCGGCGAGCATCAAGTCGGCCTTGGCGAGGTCGCGCACAAGAATGTTCCCGGGCTTGATGTCGCGATGCACGATGCCGTGTGCATGCAGGTGACGCAGGCCTTCATTCATTCTCTCGACGACGCGCCCAAAAAGGGCCAGCGGAAGGGGGAGGTAAGTGTAGTTTCCTTTTTCATCCCGTTTGTTCAGGGCACCGCCCGGGCAAAAGGTGAGAACCTCAAAGAAGCGGCCCCAATGTTGGCCACATCGGTGCGTGCGCACGACTCCGGGATGGTCGACTCCCATCAACTTTTCAACAATGTCGCCCTTGGGAACAATGCCGATGCGATAGAGTTTCAGAGCGTAAAGAACACCGTCTTTGCGCGCGGTGTAGACGTCTGCCTCGCCCGACGTGAAGCTGATGAGTGTTTCCACTTCTCCGCCCCACTGCTCGAGCTTTGCGCCGGGCAAGAGGTAGCCTTCGGGCGAAAAGTCGCCATCAGACATCGTCCGCGAGGGCCGACTTGGCGACGAAGCAGAGTCTGGTGCTCCCGTCGCACCGTTTGCTGCCGCGGGCGCACTCGGAGCCGTCGCTGGGTCACCAGAACCCACGGGAGCGGCGGGCATCCCAATGTCGGGCGCCGCCGCAAAACCTATGGTTTCGTCCTCCCTTTCGCCGTTTGTTCCAACCGAAGTGTGAGGGCCACGGAGCGTGGCGTCTTCAGCTTCCGACGCCGCGACGGGTCCCGCGGGGCGCGGGTACTTTTTTTCGTCGGCGGTGTTTTTCTTTCCTTGCTGCACCGAAGCCATGCGGCATCGTCCTCCACTGCGCCTTGGGTCGGACTCTGTGGTGTCACAAGGAAGGTCGATTCGTGCCGCGTCGGCAACTTGGCCGTGCATTGTTCGCCCACAAGGCACTCGTGCACTTCTGCAGAGGAGCCGATTCCCTTTGCAGCAGGACAAGGAGTCTTCCGTCCATGGAACACGCAGAACCGCCTTCTTCCAAAGTCAGCTCCCTTCGCGTTGGGTTGTGCGTCTTCATGCTGGTGGGTGCAGAAGCCCTTGCGTTCAAGTCCAACACGTTCGCCTGGGTTGTGGCGGGCACTGCCTTCTTTTTTGCGCTGAGCCTTGCCCACCGCGCATACGTTTCCCGCTCGCCGTCGACGACTTTTTCCATTGCCCGCACGCCTTTTTCCATGGCGGCCCTCTTTGCTTTTGTTTTGGCCTGCGGTGCGTCGTTTGCCGATGCCCTGACCCGCGCGTTTCCTTCTCTTGTCGAGGGAGCCCGTCTCGCACCAATGCCAAGAGAGCCTGGCAGCGTCTCTGCCAAACGTTTCGTTGCCACCTGGGCTCTTCAGGGTGACGCCGCCTTCGCAAAGGCGAAGTGGCGGCCCGAGGCGGTTCCACCGGCTGCCCCTGTTTTGCTGCCCGGGGCTGAGGCTCAGGCGGAGACTCTCGCACTCCCCTTCATTCGCATGGGCTCCGCTGTCGTGCAGGCCATGCGCTCTGGCAACAGTGCCGAGGCCCGAACCACACTCCAGCTCTTTGTTCCGGGCGTGGCCCCGAGGGTTGTGGTGAGCGATGTGTCTTTGCAAATGGTGCGTGCGAGGGCTTCGAAAGACACCCTTTCCTTGGCTTGGTGGCGCCGCACCCCTGCGCAACTCTGGGCGCTCGAAAGCGCTCGTGTGCAAATGAAAGCCGACCAAATAAGGCCAGAGACGCTAGAGTCAGACAAAAGGACGCTGGAAGGGCGCGCGGCGCCGCTTGGCATCCAGACCTTGGGCGCGGCCAGGGAGAGTCCCCTTGGCATCGTGTTTTCGTCTCAAAACGGTACCCTTGTGCGGGCGCGCCCTGCGCCGCTCCAAGTGGGGATGCCCCTTATCCTCGACGTTTTGCAGGGCAAGGCTCCCTCGTCGGATGTCCTCGATGCCATGGAAACTCTGCTCGGCGCGAGCCAAACACAGCCCGTAAAGAACGTCGACGACGGCGTGCGGGCTTGGAACCTCGAGGGCAATACGCCAGTTGCCGCAGCGCCGCCACGCGGGCTTGCTGACTCCTGGCTCGCGAGCCCTTGCGATGCCGTCAAAGCTTTGACCCTGGAGCCCCTTTGTGAAGGCGAAAGGCTGTCGCCGTCGGGAGCGCGTGTGGCCCGGCTCACACCCGAAGGCGTCGCTGTGTCGGAGTTGGGGGGGCGTCTGTTAGGTTTGTTTCCTTTGCCCGGTCGCTTGGCGGGAAAACCACTTGCCATTGTCGCGTTTCCCACGGAATCGCAGGTCTTGCTCGCACCTTCGTTCGTCTCCTTGGCCGAACCCCTTGTCTCCTTGCGGGAACAAAGCAAAAGCAACGATCCGTGGGCGGCGGGTCCTCTGACGGCCTCGGCACGCGCCCTTCTGCAACGGGGCACATACCGCCCTTGACGCTCCGCATGCCCCATTTGGCCTTGCGCGTGCCATACTCGGCTTATGAGATCCCGCCAGGCTGCCATATTCCATTTTTTCCGCATCGCGAGCCTCGCGTGCGCCCTCACTGCCGTAGTGCCTGTTCCCCAGGCTCGTGCGAACGAAACGTTCGTGAACTTTTCCTACACCGCTTATCGAGTGTCCACGGTGTACGAGGACTACCAAGGGAGTGCCGGCCTCGGAAGTTCAATGGAATATCTGCGATCGGTGAACAACCGTTTTGGCATCATGCTTGCGGCCGAGGCCAACACGGACATTACGAGCAAAACCCTGGTTTTTGCCGGGGCTGCTGCGGGTGTGACGTTCAACATACTGGGTGGCTCGCACATCAACATGGAATCGGCCGACCTCACGTTCCAAGCCACGCCTTTCTTGAACTTGTTTCTTTTCGTGCTTGCGGGCCAGTATTCCTACGATGTGACAGGAGTCGTGCCCCCTCCTCGACAACTCGCTTCCGGGGTGAGGCGGCGCGTGACGCGTGTCGGCACGTTTGTGTCGCCTGTCGTAGGAATGGGCATGAACCTGTACACCACCCCTGAGGCTCTTCACACCGTCTCTGCGCGTGCGTACGCACGTCAGTCGTTAAACCTCGGCGACTTAGGCATCACAGCGTTGAACGTGGCTGTAGGATATGGATTCGCGTTTTGAAGTGCATTTTCAGCCTCAGTTTAATGGCGGTTTGCATCGTTATTTGATCTCTCCAATGTCCATGGCTCGAACAGGTATCGAAAGCGTGTTTCCGTCGCCGTTGCCATAACGGTCGATGGCCTGCACACCGAAGTGATAAATACGCCCAGCGCTCACTGCGCCGATGCCGAGGCGAAAAACCCCATCGTCTCCGGGCTCGAGGCGCACGCAACGCGAGAAACGAGCCAAGGCGTCGGCGTCGGCGTCGGCCCTCACCACGCAGGCCGTTTCACCGTCCAGGGAAGGCCCTTCGAAAATCTGGAAGCCCACCGCGTCGCTCGAGCGCGCGGGACGCCAGGCAAGCAGAAGTCCTGGGTCGAAGGTGCGAACGGACGATGGCGAATTGAGGTTGCCATCCAAGGTCGGCTCGTACACCGAGCAAGTAATCCCCGTTTTGTCGGAGGCGTGTGTTTCTTTGGTGGCTGGCATCGACCCTGCGGCCGCACAGTAGGCGTAATCGATGCTCTCAATGCCATCGAAGCCAATGGGCGGAGCGTACTCGGTGCACAGTTCTGTCGTCGTATTCAGCGTCAAGGAGCTGGGAAGTTTGAGCAAGCTGTCGCGGCCGTCCAGGGCCACGCGAAAGCAACGCTTGTCCCCACGTGGGGTGCGCCCTGCATCAAAAGTCGTTTCGCTCAGCACCGACAAGGGCGCACTGTACTCTTCCTTCACCTCGACGCCGCCGTTCATCACACGGCGAGAGTAAATGGCGTACTTGATGCCTTGCACCGCGATAGGGGCCCAGGTCAAAAGCACATGCCCGTTGGAGTTTGAGGTGAGTTGGGTGAGTCCCCGGAAAGAAAGCGTGCGTTCCGAAGTGCACAGTTCCTTTTCGTTCTCGTCGAGCACGAGGTTTTCGGTCGATGCGCGTACAATAAAACACTGCCTTTCTTGGAACAGCAGTGATTCCGTCGTGTAGCTGCGTTGCGAAGTCGTGAAATGGGGTTTCGAGAATTCGTATGTTGACTTTTCTCCTCGCCGAAACACAAGGTAACGAGGGCTCTGTGCCGCCGCCACGTTCCAGTTCAGGGTGTAGGAACCGTCGGCGTTTTCAACCAAGGCCTGCAGCCCTGAAAAGGGCTCTTCCAGCACCTCGCTGTCTTCTTTTCGAGGCCCACAGGCAGTGGTCAGGCCTGCCACCGTCAGCACCACCGAGGCAACACGCACAAGGTCCCAAAGCGCCTGGGGCGCGCGCGTCATCATGGGGTGCTGACCGTAATGGCTTCGCAACGTTGCCACTGCGCTCCGAACACCGCCTCGGCTTGCGTAAGCACGCCCACGGGAAGGTCGGAAGAGAGTGTCGAGTTGTCGCCAAGCTGTCCGGCGGTGCCTTTGCCCGAGCATTCCACGTTTCCTCCCCAGCGCAAGACGCACGCATGTTGGGCGCCGGCGACGAGCGACACCGCACCACCGAGCCCAAACGCGGGCGTGGCATACGCGCTGTCCGTTGTGGTGTCGTCGCCGAACTGTCCGAACCCATTTTGACCCCAGCACACCGTGGAGCGGTCGGTTTTGAGTGCGCAGGTGAAGCGTTCGCCTGCGGAAAGCGAAGCGATGTTTGTCAGTGTGGTGGCCGCAGCGGAAAGGGGCGTCACACCCGTGCCATCCGTGCTTCCGCCCGTCGTGCCTCCGCCCAGTTGTCCATGGCCGTTGGCGCCCCAACACACGGCTTCGCCGCTTGCCAACAGCGCACACGTGTGGCCGAAATAAAGAGGAGCGGCGGGTGCGACGGTGGCGTTGCCCCCTCCGGCCACCAGCGCGCGGATGTTTGGCAACTCACCGCCGGGAACTGCGCTGACGCTTCTCGGGGTTGCCGACCATGTGTCGGGTGCGAGCGTTGCGGCAGCCACGCCAAGCTGGCCACTGACGTTGTCACCCCAGCACTTCACATCGCGCGTGGCGCCGTCGTCGGTGTAGGCACAGGTGTGTCCGCCGGAAGCGGTGAGCACTTTGGCATGAGCCGCAAGGGGCGTGACGGGCGCATTGCGGTCCACAAGGGTGGTATCACCCAGCTGACCCTTGTCGTTGCGGCCAAAGCACTTCACAGCACCCGTGGTGAGCAATGCACACGTGTGGTGCGCGCCTGCCACAACCGACGCCACGCCGGTGGTCAACGAGGGCACGGCCGTTGCGGTGGTGGCCGCTGTGTTGTTCCCTGTGCCCAGCTGTCCGTAGGTGTTGTCGCCCCAGCAGTACAAAGCACCTGCCGACGTCACCGCGCAACCGTGTTCGAGTCCGGCCGTCACGGCCCGCGCATTGGAAAGGCCACTGAGCACTTGCGCTTTCGCATAGGAAGCACCCGAGGCCACGCCCAGCTTGTTCGAGGCGTTGTTCCCCCAGCACGACACGTTGCCGTTCGATGCCACCGCACACGAGTGATCGAATCCGGCTGCCAAGGCGGCACGTGGTTGGGAAGCGCACTGCGATTGGCTCGAACACTGGTTCGTCGGGAAAGTGAAACTCGGTTGGTGGCCGGCGGCAGGGGCCGCGG
>JADCJN010000148.1 GCA_020247005.1 Silvanigrellales bacterium | reverse complement strand
ATCGCTGTTGTTCGCCGCGTGAACGTAACAAAGGGGTTCACCAGGACCCACTTCTTCGCCACGCTTTTTCAAGCCCGAAAGTCCAACTCCAGGGTGAATGGTGTCATCGACGCGCTTCCTGCCGCCTCCGAGTTCGAGAATGGCGAGGCCAAGGTTGCGGGTGTTCACTTTCCTGACCCGGCCGGCAACAGGCGCAAACAGGGGGTAGGTGTTGGCACCTGCCGAAGTCCACGCCAGTGTGCGGCGTTCCACGTCGTCTCGCGATGCGCCTTGCAGAATGAGCGTGCGCACAAAAATTTCATACGCGCGTCCGGAAAGAAGGTGGTCTTTCATGCGGCCTAAGGCGCGCATATGGCCTGCGTCGTTGGGCTCGCTCGACTCGCCCCGGGCGTCGCAAGCGACTCGGGCTGCGAGCTGCAAAGAGAGTTCGCGCGTGTCGAGTGGGCCGGCACCTTGCAGGACATCAAGGCACTCCAGAACTTCCAGCGCGTTGCCCGCACTGCGTCCCAGAGGTTCGTCCATGTTGGTGAGGGCTGCAGATACGCGGCAGCCGGCCCTGCGTCCGGTGTCAACAAGCTTTTCTGCAAGCTCTCGCGCGTTTTGCAAACTGCCCATGAAGCTCCCTGAGCCGAATTTCACGTCCAACACGAGGGCGTCGAGCCCTTCCGCAATTTTTTTCGACATGATGCTGGCCACAATGAGCGGTATGCTTTCCACTGTGGAAGTGACGTCGCGCAGGGCGTACATCATTTTGTCGGCGGGAACGAAGTCGCTCGTTTGAGCGCCAAATGCACCATGGTTTTCGCGCACCCACGCTCGGTAGGTGTCTGCGGGAACTTGCGTGCGGAGCCCCGGAAGGCTTTCGAGTTTGTCGAGCGTGCCGCCTGTGTGCCCCAGGCCGCGGCCCGCTATCATGGGAACATCAAGCCCGTCGGCAATAAGGAGGGGGAGAATGACAAGCGACGATTTGTCGCCCACGCCTCCCGTGCTGTGCTTGTCCACGAAGGCTCGCTCTGGGCGAAGATCGCTCCAGTCGTAACGCGTGCCGCTGTCAACCATGGCGTCGAGCAGCCACGCCGTTTCTTCCGCAGAACATCCATTGAAATAGATGGCCATCAGGAGTGCGCTCATTTGGTAGGAGGGCACGACGCCCTCCACGAGGCCTTTCACCATGGATGCGATTTCTTCGCGGGAAAGAGAGTGGCCGTCTCTTTTCTTGCGAATGATTTCCTGCGGAATCATCAATAGTCTCCCGTTCCCACGCGAGTCGTTCCTTGTTGGGCGCTTCCCTCGGCCAGGGAAGCGCCCGAGCTTGTTCCAATGCGGGTGACGCCAATGGCCAGGTGTGCGAGTGCGTCGGCGCGCGTGCGCACGCCGCCACTGGCTTTTATACCGTAACACAAGCCCGTTTTTGCTGTGACGTTCGCAAGCGCCTGCGCCATGATCGTGGTGTCTGCTAGAGTTGCGCCACGCGATCCGAATCCAGTGGATGTCTTTACGACGTGAACGCCAGATTCGGCATGCAATTGCGTGCAGGCTCGAATTTCACTTTCGTCGAGCAAACTCGTTTCGAGAATCACCTTGACCAGCGCGCCAGGCCCATGCGTGCCCCCTGCTGCTCTCGCCTGCTCCACAAGGGCACGGGTTTCTTCGGCAAGCTTGGCCCAGAGCCCGGCCTTCACCCAGCCCACGTTTTGAACGAAATCGATTTCGTGGGCGTCTTTGAGCAGCAAGGAGGCTTCATGCACCTTGGATGCCGTGGTGGCGTAGCCGTTTGGAAAGCCCACAACCGTGCACACGAGAACTTCGCGAGGAGGCGGTGATTTAGGCACTAAAGGCAAGAGGCGAGCGTGTTGAGCTTCGAAGGCTCTGGCAAGTGCGTCTCTTGCTAAAGTGACGTAACAAGGAGGCACGCAGACTGAGCGGAATCCCCAAGCAACGGCCTCCACACACAAGGCTTCTATCTGCGCAGGTTGCGTGCCAGGCTTCAGGAGAGTGGAGTCGACCAGCTTTTCCACACGCCTCGCGTCGCGTTCGCGAAAGTCCTCGGCAAGTGCCGGATGCGCGAACGCGAGTTTTACGTTCTCGAATGGAGTTGAACCCGGCGTTTCATTGGTTACTTTCGGCATCTTTGTCACCTCATGGCCTCGCAAATTCCATTTTCGTTGGCGTCTATGCAGTAGGAGCGCGTAAATGCCAATGCGGGGGTGGTAGAGGAGCCAAAAATGAGTTCCGGCAGGAAACTTTGCCCCCAGACGCCCAGTGCGATGGAGAAATCTTGTGCGAGGTCGATGCGTTCATCCACCAAAAAAACCTCCCAAGCGTCTTCTTCCTGACGCGTGATGTACCACCTTTTATAGAGCTTCGAGTTGACGTAGATTTCCGCGTAGTCGGGGCGGTAGCCGGGAGGTATGCGCACGCGTGCTCGGAAACGCTGTTGAAGCGGCATCCTTAAGGGAAACAGCCCTTCTGCGAGGGATGGCTCCGTCCACTCAATGTCCATGCCGTTCGTCACCAAAATTTCGGAGGCATCGGGCAAAAAGCCTCCCGCGAGCGGAAATCGGAAACGCGTTGCCAAAAGAAAGGGTGTCGTGCGGCCTCCCAAACCCTCTTCCCCCGTTCCTCCGAGCGGCAAAATGGATTGGTCGGTGTTTTGCAGAAACGTGGAGATCTGACGTTCACCCTCGAGCAATTCAGGGGCCACAAGAACTCGTGCTTCTTGGGCTCGCAGCACCTCGGTGAACGAATCGAAGTTGCCAAACCAGCCTGAGTAGGGGCCTGCGGGGCTTTGGCCTGCATTCGCTCCACGCACAGGTGAATAGAGGAAGTCGAGACGCGAGGGCGAGCGCCCTCCGGTGCCCAGTTCCGAAGGTTTGTCGGGAAGAAGGGTGTGAGTGAGGCCTGCGTTGGACATCCACTGACGAAACTGAGCGGAGGCCAAGAGTCGGGGAGGAAGGAACGTGGCATCGACGAGGGCTTCCGAAGTGCCTGCGGGGCGGCTTTCTTCCAACGTGCTGTTCGCCGCGCTTGCGGATGCCCCGCTGCGAGGGCAGGCCAGTGTGCTTTGTGCGTCGGCACGTATGCTAAAGCGCGCAACACACACCACATTTCCGCCGGGGCGCAAAACCGCGCCGACATACTCACCGGGTTCGAGGGTCAGAGAAAAGGCGGAGCTACCTACAAGCAACGTGGACTGCAAAATCTCTTTTGCGCCGAAGTTTTCGCTTGGATTGGGCACGCCGCGAAAGAGGTCGCCGTCGAGCGTAAGCGGCAATCGCAGATTTTCCGTCTCGACGTTTCCTTGTGGCAACCGCGTTTCGCGCCCGATGCGCAAAATAGTCCCTTCTAGAGAGATGCCATTGGCCTGCGCCGAGGGGTCGACGCGAAGACGCCCTCGTTCAACCCGAGCAAGGGTGGTTTCTGTTGCGCCTTCAGGGACAGTCGTTTCCACACGGGCTTGTCCAAACCCGGTGGACACAGCAAGGCGGAGACGTGGAAGTTCGCAGGATGCGCTGCCATCTTTGTCGAAACGGCCCAATGCCAAAAGTGCGCCGGTTTCTTCTTCCAGAGCGGCGAAGAGAACCTCTGAGGGCGCAATGAAGGCCCCTGCGTTCTTGTTTACGTTGGCCATGCGAAACGTCCGGCGCAGGGTGGTGTCAAGAACCCGGGGGCGGCCAGGCGAGTCGATGACGGCATTGGTGCGCACACATTGGCCTGGGAGGGGCGCGGTTGCGAAGTCGTCGCCGAATTCTCGGACGTACCCCAGGAGAAAAGTCGACTCTCCCAGGGAGGTGTCTTGGAGCGGCAGAATGAGGGAACGCCAGAAGGGGCCGCGCGCACGGACTCCAAGCTCGACGTCTTCCCGCTCGAGACCCAGCAGGGTGCCCGCACTCAAGACCGCAGGGGGGAGGTTGCCGGCTGTGGCCAAAGTGACTCCGGGGTTCCGGGCTTCCGAGTCACTGAGTATTGAGGTGCAGGAAGACATTAAAAAACCAAGGGAAAGAATGAAAAATTGGTTCCTTTGGTTGATCACAGTCGTATCCAGACATGATTTAAGTCAATGTTCAGTGGGGGTGGGTCGGTTATCCACCGCGGGCCGAGAGTGTCGAAGAACTTTACGCATTATGCAAAAAAACGTGCGGTTTTGCATTTTCTTCCTGGCAGACTCGACAGTGCTCTGATAGTGTTCGGCCACTTTTCCGCGTCTTTGCTTGGTTTT
The DNA here is from genome assembly GCA_020247005.1 of Silvanigrellales bacterium. Taxonomy (GTDB): domain Bacteria; phylum Bdellovibrionota_B; class Oligoflexia; order Silvanigrellales; family Silvanigrellaceae; genus JADCJN01. The sequence goes on along the minus strand of JADCJN010000148.1, from coordinate 19,957 downwards.
TGCTTTTTACCCCCGCGCCTCTCGCAGGCATGGGGATTGCATCGGTCCGAGCGTCGACAGGGGCGGCAGCGTCCTCCCCTGTCTTCTTCTCTTTCCCGACGGCCCATCGTTCCAACGAGGTGCTTCATGTTTCTTCGCAGTCCTTTGTTCCTTGTCCTCAATGCCGACTCTACCCCCTCGGGCACCTCGCCGGAGGCGGCTTCGGCCTCTCCAGCCACGACCCCCGAAGGCTTGAAGATCAAGACCCTTCCTCCGTCGGTGGTGAAGGATATCGAACAGAAGAACATTGCTCGGCGCCTCGCTGGCTTGTCTCCCATTTCCATTAAAGTGCGCCGCTGCATTGCCTGCGGCGCCCCATTCGAAAGCGCCGGCAACCGCACCTGTGGTTGCTCAAGCCGCACGGCCGGGACCATCGCTGGGCGCGAAATTATTTGAATCGACTGATGTTCTTGTGTTTCTTTAGGGTCTTCCTGAAAGCATAACGAGGAACTCTTTCTTTTTTTCGTGAGGCATCGGCAATTTCTGCCGATGCCTTTCGCGTGGAGGAAGGAGAGATGGTGAGCCGAGTGCCCGAAGGCAATTTCGACAGGAAACCGTACAACGTCAGCTACACCAAAGACGGCGTTCGCCAGACCATTCGTCGCGTGCCTCCGCCGAAACTTCACGATTTGCTGCCGGAAGATAAAGTCACCATTCGGCGCACGAAAGGCGATGACTGGGAAGAGGGCGACGAGGTGACCGTTCGCGGTGTGGGACGGCGTCAACCCAACACCCTTCAGGTTGAGGGGCAAAACGGAAAGAAAACGTTTCTTCCCTACTTCGATGTCGCGTTCAAAGATCGCGCTGGCGAAGACGTTATTGTGGAAGACGAGCTTAAAATTTCGAGAGATCCCTTGGGAAGCAAATACTTGCTTTGGCCATGAGTCAAAAATCAGTCCCTCGTTCTCATCGCTTCAAATTGATGATTTCTTCCATCAACGAGTCTGTGGTGGTGATGGATTTTGAGTTCGCTTGGAATCCACGCTGAGTGGTGATCATCTCCACGAACTGCTGGGCGAGGTCGACGTTCGATTCCTCGAGGCTCGCCGAGAACACACTGCCGCGGGTTCCCGATTGCGGGACGCCTGCGCGGGGTTCGCCCGACTTGCTTGTGGCAATATAGTTGTTTCGACCTACCTTCTGCAGGCCATTGTTGTTGGAAAACGTGGCCATGCCCACGGCTCCAAGCCTGCGTTCGAGGCCATTGGTGTAAATGCCACGCACAGAGCCGTCGAGGTCGATTTTCAGAGTCTTGAGGTAACCCGCCTCATAACCGTTTTGGCTATGGAAGTGCGTCATCGATTTCGATGCGATGCTTGTTGTGGTTTGGTTGCTGTAGCTGCCTGAAGAGTCGTCGCCGGGGCCGAAGTTGAATTGCATTTTCTGCGCTGTGGCGCCATTGGCGAATTTCACTTCGAAGGCGTCTGACTGTTCCACAGTGTCGATGAATGTGGACTGGCCCTCGCGGTTTTTGAACTTCATGATGGGCTTGCCATCTTTGTCAAATTCCAATTCACCCGAAGCGATGGTCGCAAGTTGAGGGTCGCCGTTCTCATTCGGCTGAGGGCCATCGACGATTTCACGACCGTCCACCGTGGCGTACCATTTCCACGCGTTCTTCTCGCCCTCAGGCTGCTTTGCGAAGTAAACAGTGGTGGCGTGGCCGTTCCCGAAGTTGTCGAACACGGTGACCGTCGAGGAAAAGTTGGAGGTCTCGGTCGCGCGGTTTGGGTCGAACTCCTGCAACATTGGCTTTTCGCGGACGTCCAGGTTCGCCGAAACCGTGACTTTGCTGGTGGCCACGGGAGGAAGGCTGCTTTGTGTGATTTGCACATCGGTGAGCTTGGTGGACAGTTTGCCGCTGTCGTCGGCAATGTAGCCTTGAACTTTGCCCCCGTTGACGTCGGAAATGTACCCATCCTTGTCGAAACGGAAAGAACCCTGCCTCGTGTAGAACATCCCGTTCGATTCTTGAACCTCGGTGCCGGGATTCTTCACCATGAAAAATCCGTCACCTTGGATGCCCATATCGGTAATGAGGCCGGTGTTGGAAAGCGCGCCCTGTGTGTAGGCTGTGGTGATGGCGCGGAGCCTGGCACCGCGACCGAGCTGGGAATTTTCATTCAGACTCACCGAAAGAAGGTCTTCGAATTCTGCGCGGTCAGTTTTGAAAGACTTTGTGTTGGCGTTCGCAATGTTGTTCGAAATGACCGACATGCCGTCGGCATTGACGCTGAGGCCCGAGACGGCAGAATACAATGCATGATGAATGCCCATGAAAACTCCTTCTGAAGGTCGTGTGGTGAAACACGCCCGCCTCTAATCGGCGGTTTCACCGGTTTTGTCGTCAATTCGAATCGAGAGAATCTTGGCGTTACGCGGCTTTCGGTTGGGGCTTGGGGTTCGGTTCCCCCTTGGTTTCCGTCTTCATTTGTTTGGGTGTGCTTGCAGAGGCGTTCTGTGCCACTGCAGGTTGTGCGGGGGGTGCCTGGGCTGGAGCGGGTGCTTGGGCCAGAGCGGGTGCTTGGGCCAGAGCGGGTGCTTGGGCCAGAGCGGGTGCTTGGGACGTTGCCGCAGTTTTTGTCTGCGTCGCGTCGGGAACGCGGATGGCAACGATGTCTTTCACGTCAATGGGACCACCGGCAGTCTCAAGTTTTCCGCCGCCCGCAAGATCAACAATGCCGTCGACGCGCACGCTCATAAACGTCGCCGCTTCTATGGGCTTGCCATCTATGGTGGCCGCGCTGACACCAAATGTGTACTGCCCGCTTGGAAGGTTGTGTCCTTTGTCGTCCTTGCCATCGAAAGGAATGCGGTGGGAGCCCGAAGGAAGGTCGCCGAGTGCCAAGGTGCGCACAACGGTGCCTGTGGCATCTTTCACTTGAACACTGACAGCGCTCGAAGAGGCCGGTAGGCGCAGGGAAGACTCGGTGGTGGCACGGTCGGGCTTCACCGTGATTCGATTTCCTGAGACGTCCACGTTTTTTCCAAGATATGGAGCGAGCTTGTCGACGTTGGCAGAGCCATTTTGCGTTTTCATTTCGCCGAGTGTCTTGTTGGCTGCCATGAGCTGCTCGACGGTGTTGAACTGCGCGAGCTGTGTGGCCATTTCCTGGTTGTCCATGGGTTTGGTTGGGTCTTGGTACTTTAGCTGTGTCACCATGAGGTTCAAATAGTCGTCTTTTTCGAGTTTGTTCTTGAGTTTGTCTTGCTTTTTACCCGAAATCTTCTCGAGCATCTGGCGAAACTCTTTGTCCGACTTCGTCTCGCCCATTTGGAGGTCACCACCAGCAGCCGCCTTTTCCTGTTCAACTTCCTTTTGTTTCTCGGCATTCGATGATGAAAGAAGGGAGTCGAAATCGGGAAGGTCAGCTCGTTTTTCTTCGGGCTTGCTTCCAGCCACCACGGCCGCTTTTGGCTCGATGGGCTTCTCAGGGATCTTGATGGAATCGAGTCTGCCTGGTGTCATCATGTCTGCGTTCTCTCCTGGTCGAGCTTCACTCTAACGTTCAAGCGAAAACCTTAAGAGATCCATTTTCACCTCTCTGCACGATTCTCTGACGAAGCGAAGGTGCAGGATTTTCTCCTTCCGAACCTTTTTTCCCAAGGGAATCCCGGGTTGTGTTCCCGTTCCCACCAAAGGCCCACTCGGTCGCCTTTTCGCCTTGCTGGTGGCCGCCGTTGCCGCGGCCGTCTTGGGCCGACTGTTGGTAGTTACCTTGCTGCCAAGGGTTCTTTTGTTCGTTGCCATTTTGCTGTGAGTTCGATCGCTGCGACTCAGAGAGGACTTTCACATCACCGACGGCCAGGTTGTTCCGTTCGAGATTTGCTCGGAGTTCGTCGATGCCCTTCTCAAGCTCTTTGCGGACTTCGGGGTCCTCGGCTGCAATTTCTACCTGGATGCGGCCTTCTCCATTCATGTTGACACGGAGTTCCACTTGGCCCAGGCGCGCGTCGCGAATTTGAACCTTTGCCAGCCCTCCGCCTCGGGCTTGCAGCTCGAGGGCGCGATCTTCAATTCTCGCCAGTGCGGCTTGCGAGATGTTTCGCACGGAGGTCTTGTCGGCTGCAGTGCCCATCCCTCCATTTCCCTCACCTCTCGAAACCAAGCCGGCTTCGTTCAGACGGGCTGCAAGTGGGGTGCCGAGCGAGGCCGCTTCCGCACCTTTTTCTCCGGCTGCCCTGCCAAGGGAACTCAGGGCGTCTTGGAAAGAGCGTCCGTGCTCGTTTCGCCCGCCTCCGTTCCCTTCCCGACGGCCCTCTCCAAAGTGGCCTCCCCGGCTGTTCCCAAAGCCGAAGTCGAGGGTCTTGCCGGCATGGCCTTGAGTGGACTCCAGCTTGTTTGCCAGTTCACTGGCTCGGTTGACTTGGCCGTCTGCATTCTGGTCTATGCTGTTTCCAGAAACGATTTCGGCTGCATTCCCCCCGCCAGCGGCGACGAGGGCTTCACTCCAGTCGTTTGCAGCTCCGAAACGAGCTTCGGTCAGGATGTCTTCGTCGGAAATGAGTTGAGTGACCTCTGCCCTGAGGCTCGCTAATTCGGCCTGCAGAGCGCTCATGTCACGTTGGGGAAGAAAAATGCGCCCCGTGATGTCGCGCGAACGGGCCGATGCTTCCTGCGCGCTCAAGAGAGTCGCACCCGACAAGGCCATATTGGCAGCGCTTGCGAGCAGAGGAGAACTTATTCGAAATTCAGACTCCGTTGGACCTGTCAACAAATGCGTGGAGTCCCTGTTTGACATGGGGGCAGGCCATGGCGAGAGCGGCCCGTCTTGTGGAAGCGCGCCTTTCTGAGCTTCAGTTGCGATTGGGTTTTTGAGAGCAAGGGGGGTGGGTTCGAAGCCGATGAATTCCGCCTCAACGGAATCGAAGTGAGGCGCTGCCAAGGCCCACGTGTTTTCACTGTCGACACGTCTTGCGGCATCGCCGAAAGTGATGAGACCGTCGAGTGGAGCGTCCATATTCACACCGGTGTGGTGCTGGCCAATGTCTACAGGCAGGTGCTCGGTGGGTGAGAGCGGCATTTGAGCGAGGTTTCCTGAGAATGATGTCTGCAGCGCGGCAAGCCGAGGAGGTTGGCTTTGTGCTTGGGAGGCCATTATAAGCGCGAGGGTGTTTTCATTGAGGGAAGTCGTGTCGAGTGAGGCTTCCGCATTTTCCGTTGGAAGGAAACTGCCGAGCTGTTTTTCATTTTCGGTAAATTCTCTTGCACCCGTGCTCGCTAAAAAATTCGCCAGTGCGTTGGGTGCAGCCGCCGACGACGTGTTTGCTATCGGTGTGCCGAGCGCCGGAAGAGAAGGAGTGACTGTGGGGAGCACCCCTGCGAAAGGGGGATTCCGTTGCAGGGCAACGTCCCTCAGGCTCGTCTCTGTCTTTTCCCCTTGCGAACGCGAAGGGGTGCCTTGAGGGGGTGGCATTGATGGGGCATTCATAGAACCCAAAAGCACAACTGGTGTTGCCGCTTCGTTCGCAAACAAGCTCTCGGAAAGTCCCTCACGTTGCGTGTCGGGTTCCTCACTTCTTTGGCCTCGAGAGGCTTTTCGAGAGGAGGGTGTGCGTTCGTCTTCGTTGCGTTCGACGGCTTCTCTTCGGGGCATCGTCCCCATGGCCTTATCCTGACTCTTTTCTCTTCTGCTTGCAGGCTTGGAGTCTTCACGTGGGAGGTGGGTTTTTTCTTGTTCTGGCGACTCTTTTGCCCGCTTCGAAGCTCGTTCCACCTTTTCGAGGAGGCCTCCCAGAATGGAATCGAAGGAGCCCTCTCCTGGAGTCCCTTCCGAACGAGACGCTCGGGTCGAGAGCCGGGCATCGTTTTCGGCGGAAGGGAAAAGGGCCTTGTCGAAAGGTTGTCCTTTGAGTGTTGCCACCATGCGCAGGTTCTCCGTCGTTTGAATTCAAATCAAACATAACCTTTGCCAGAGTGAATATTGAGTTCCGTTTGTGCAGCGGACGCCGGAAGAACGCATGGTCTGTTCCTTCCTCTTCGTCAAAACGTGACGGTGCGTCGGTTGCCTGCCCGTTCGGGAGAGAAGCTGGGCTATCATCCTGTTCTCTTAAAGAATTGCTGGAATGTTTCGTTTTCGTTTCTTTTCTTGGAAACGACGAAACACGAATCGGGCCTGTCAGAAGGTTGACTGCCTGGCCACACTTGCATATTCTCTTGCAAGTACACAGCACACAAAACAACAAAGTCTTCCGTCCTTTACCTTAGTGGCGTTTCACGGATGTTTCGTTGTTTGCGCGCGTGCCGTCGTACGGAAAACATCCTTCTAAGGGAGTTCCAATGACCAAGGCCACCTTGTCTCGCTCGTCCGTCATCATCGTGTCTGCGGGAGCGCTCGCCGCTGTCGCCATTGGCGCAGGAGCCGCCAATGCGGCGTTCTCATCATACGAAGCAGACTTCACGCGTAAGGGCGTTCCCTTTGTAAAGGGTGAGCTCCTGGTGAAGACTCGCTCAAAGGCTGCTCTTGAGCGCTTTGCCGCCTCAAGCCGCGAAAGCGTCGGCATGCTGGTGGAGCGCACTGCCATTAGTGAAAGTGCCGAAGGCGCCTGGTTCAAAGTCAAAGTTGAAGGCGACAAGTCGATGCAGGAAGCATACGACTTGGCACGCGACGTGGAAGGTGTTGAGTTCGCGGAGCCGAACTATATTTATAGCATCAACCTCGGCGGACCCCGTCCTGCTCCGAAACCTGGCGATCAGGGGCCCGACTACGATCCCGTTCCTGCTCTTCCCAGCGAGCCTGTGGCCGATCCCGACCTCTCCAAGCTCTACGGCTTGTCGAAAATCGACGCGCAAGAGGCCTGGCTCACGACGCGCGGCAGCGCCAACGTGGTGGTGGCCGACATCGACACGGGCGTTGACTACAACCACAAGGACCTCATCAACAACATTTGGCGGAATCCAAACGAAATTCCAGGCAATGGCATCGATGACGACAAGAACGGCCTGACCGACGACATGGTGGGTTACGACTACCGCGACAAAGACGCACGTCCCTTCGACGACAACCAGCACGGCTCGCACACATCGGGCACCATTGCGGCCACGGGTGGCAACGGCGTCGGCGTTTCAGGAGTCGCTCAGCGTTCGAGCATCATGGTTCTTCGCTTCTTGGGCGGAGCTCAAGGCAGTGGAACGTCGGAAGACGCTATCAAGTCTGTCGACTACGCCACCGCCAACGGCGCACAAATCATGTCGAACAGCTGGGGCGGCGGTGGTTTTTCGCAGGCCCTTCTCGACTCTATCAAAAAAGCGAACGACAAAGGCATTCTCTTTGTTGCCGCCGCGGGCAACGCCTCGTCGAACAACGACACGTCTGAGAACTACCCTTCGAATTATGACGTGCCAAACGTTCTCGCGGTTGCCGCCACGGATTCGAACGACAAAATGGCGTCGTTTTCGAACTACGGTGTCACTCAAGTCGACTTGGCGGCTCCGGGCGTGAATATTTTTTCTACGGTTCCCGGCAACCGCTACGCGCAATTTAGTGGCACCTCGATGGCAGCCCCCCACGTTGCGGGCGCGGCAGCCCTCGTGCTTTCCGCTTTTCCTCGCATGAAGGCCGCAGACCTTAAAGCCGTGCTCATGGACTCCGTGGACACCGTTCCATCGCTCGACGGGAAACTCGTCACTGGTGGTCGTCTGAACGTGAGCAAGGCTCTGGCAACGGCCAAGGAACGCTTCGCGCGCTAATTTCTGCAGGCCAAGTCCCTTTTTTCGCATCTTCGACTCTTCCGAAGGGACGCTCCCTGGCCAACGCCGGAGCGCCCCTTTTTGTTTTGCTATTTGCTAAAGCGAAATTTTCTCCGTTTGTGGGGTTCCCTTGCTCTTTGTGAGGCTGCTTTCGAGGCGGCATGTGAGCGTCCAGCCTGCTTGTGAGATGTAAATTAAAGTGAACAAAGAAGGTTTCAGCGGTTTGTTTTTCGGACTCTCACTGTGTTAGGGTCCCTTCGGATCCGTTCGCAACAAGAGGAGAATCATCATGAATCTAAAATCGAGCATTCTTATTGCATCTCTGGCGTCATTGGCCGTTTCCTGTGGAGGCAAAACTGCTTCTGAAGGAAGTTCCGACGCGAAGCGCACCGACGCAGAGATCATTGTCAATAAAGGCGACGGCAGCCAGTTGGGCGGTCAGCAAGGAGGCCAGCAGGGTCCTGGCCAAGGCAACAGCCTTCTGAAGTGTGAGTTCAAGTCGGCTGACGGACTGGTGAACTGCGGTGCTCTCAACACCGTTTTGGTGCCTGAGCAAGAAACGCTCTCCCGGTTCGAAGTGAAGTACGAGTTCAACTGCGGTCAGCAGGGGCTCGTGTCTCCTATCAGCTTGGAATCGGGCGCTCTAGGCGACCAAAGCTATCAACGTCGCGCCTTCATTTTTGGCAGCAAGAGCCAAGTTTCCCTGTATGGCAAAGGCCCTTTGAAGCTTGAGTCTCGCAAACTCGGCAAAGCCATTGCCTCGGGTCTCGACCTCACGGGTTGCGTCCTTCTGTTGGAAGTTGTGACGGTGGAGCCTGCGCTTGAGCCGGTCGGCGGCGCTGGTGCCCAACTGCTCTGAATCATTTGAAAAGCCGGCGACGGCCTTGAACGCACTCGACCCGGGAGCGCCTCTGTGCGATTCCGGGTTTTCATTTGGAAAACGCGCTCGCTGGAACTTCACATTCCAGTCCGAATTTCGTCAAAAGAGACGCTGGCCATAGTGAGAAGTTCAGGCCAAATTCATTGCGGCATCTCCATTGTTGGAATAGATGTTCAAACGCACGAATTCATGCGTCGACGTGGTGTTTCATGACGTTCTTCCCACTGCCCCTGTTTCCAGACTTCAGCCTTCCGTCGTCTATCATGGTGACGGTTTTTATTGGCGTGTGGGTGCTTTGTTTCTTTAATCTTCGCTTTGGGTGGCCCCTGTCCGGCCTGGTTGTCCCGGGGTTCGTAGCACCTATTTTGCTCGCACAGCCACAGTCGGCAGCGTTCATTCTGGCGGAAGGCACGTGCACCTATCTTTTGGCGCGTGGGGTTTCGCGAGCGCTTGAGGTTTCGGGAGTGGCATCGCCTTTCTTTGGACGCGATCGCTTTTTCCTCATTGTGCTGCTGGGTGTTTTGGTGCGCCTCCTTGGAGACGCCCTTCTTCTTCCCCTCGCTGTGGACTTCTTTTTGAAGGGCGGAACACCTTCGGGTTCCGAAGTCGTCGCGCATGTCACCTCTCTCTTCGGCCCGACTGTGGGCGAGGGCGATCTCGCGCGCCTTGGGCTGGGGAGTTTTGGTCTCGTGGTGTCGGCGCTGTTTGCGAACCAACTCTGGAAGCCTGGACTTTTGCGCGGGTCCTTCGCAGCCGTGGTGACGCTCGCTCTGACGTATGTCGCGACGCGGTATGTTCTGGTTCCTTTCACGAATTTCAATCCGGGACGACTTGCGTTTCTTTACAACGAGGTTGGGTCCAGACTTTCCGACAGCCCTAAGGCCTACATTATTCTCCTTTCAACAGCGTTTTTGTCGTCCCGCTTGAACCTCCTCTTCGGATGGGAGTTTAGCGGCATCATGATCCCCTCCCTTCTTGCTCTCGCTTGGTTCGATCCGATGTCGGTCGTTTTGAGCCTGTTCGAGGCGTTCGCCATTCTTGTGGTGGGGCAGGTTCTCTTGAAGCTGCCGGCCTTCCGCTCGCTGAGCATGGAAGGAGCCCGAAAAATCCTCTTTTTCTTCTCGGTGTCATTTCTTTTGAAAATGGGCGTGATGTGGGGAATCTATTTGGCTTCACCCGCAGAGCAAGCATCCGACTTCTTCGGTTTCGGATTCCTGTTGTCCACACTCATCGCCATCAAGGCGCACGATAAAAAAATATTCGTACGCATGGCGGGCACCACGCTTCAGGCTTCGGCCGCAGGACTTGCCATTGGCCTTGGCGTGTCTGCTCTGCTCGCGCAAATGCGCGATTTTTCTGGGGGGGGCGGACCAACCACCGTTGCCCGTGGCGATGACGCCCTTGCCGCCGAGAGTCTTCGTTTGGCGGTTCCCCTGCAAACTCCCGTGACCTCAAACTTTAATGTGGGCCCTACCGCATTCGCCTCACTGCATCGCGTTTTCGTGGAAACTCCCGATCTCTTCGCGGAGCCCGGCGGCGGCACTTTTCGGGTTGTCGACGAAACTTGGCTGCGGCAATTCTCCACCGACATTCTGACGCCGTTTGTGCAATCGGTTGCCTCTTTGGAAGCGGGCAGGCAGACACCCGAAAATTTTCGAGCGACCATGGCCGCATTGGCGAAGCGTGCAGAAGCCTATTGCTATGTTGTCGAGCTTCTTCCCCGCACCCAAACCGACGAACCAAGCCTCACTGCAACGCTGGGTGCGCGAGTCTCGCCTTCTGCCGTCGACCATGCTCAGGGTGTCGCCGTGCTTTCCGAACGCCCCCATGCCTCATGCCGGCGCTTCCAGGCGGCACTTGCCGTCCGTTGGATGGTGCCGGAATCGGCTTCGCCGGAACAAGTCGAACCGGTTGTTTTTTCTGTGCCGCGCCCCCGCGCCGACACGTCCATCATCGAAGCGTCGCTGAGTGCCTTCGAGCGTCTCTCGGCGCGGGCCCTCATCATTCCCCTTGCTCACCCCGATGCCCATGGTTCCGGAGGGGCCGACGTGCTTTCGCACCAAGGACGCACTTCCGTTTACGTCCTTGCGCAAGAGGTCGTTCTTCGCACCTTTGCGAAGGAGTCCGCTGCGCGCGGAGAGGCCCTTCGTGTTCTTGAAATCCGCGGGACGCCTGACGCCGCTGCTCCCGCAAGACTGTCGGCTCCTTTTGGCCAAGACGCGCTTGTCACGCGGCTCTCTTTGTGGTGCCGGGATGTGCGGCCCACACGGGTGGGCCTCGCCCAGGAGGCGATGTTCACGCACAACCGTGCTTTGGAACTCCTTGCGGAAAGCTTGGGTGCCGGGAGCATGGGAACACTCTGGCTTTCGCGAGATTGGCGCGAGACGTTTGCCTTTCGAGGGCGTCCCGAGTCGTTCGAAAGTCTTCAGTTCCGGTCGCTTGGAATACGAACTCGCGAAGCTTCGCTTGCTTCCCTTCTTCAACTCCATGGTGTGGAGGGGAATGAAGAAGGAGTGCCCACACGCTTGCGGGAACTCCTGCGGGGATATCTGCTCAATGGTGAAATCTCGCAGATCGACGCTTTGCGCGCTTGGCCGGGGGTCGCGTCATTGGAGCGCGTTGTGGACACGCGCACGCGGCAGTCTTTTCTCTTGTTTCGAAGCCCACGGGGCAAGGTTCTTTGGGTGGCTGCCCTCGGTTCAACGTCTCCAGGAAGCGTTCATGCACTGAAAGCCGGCCTCGAATTGACGGAAGCCAACGTCGATGTTTTCGCCATCTCGCGGCTCGGATGGTTGGAGTTCTCAACGTGATGCGCACTCGACGTCTTTCTCTTCTTTTTGCCACGGCATTTGCCCTGCTTGTTTTGGGTGGCTTTGCCGCGTGGTGGGGCGTCAAGCTTCAGAGCGAGTCTGTGCTTTTGCCCGGGCCCCTTGCCGCTCACTCCGAAACGACACTGCGCGACGATTCTTTTGTGCTCCGCAAGGGGGAGGTGCTGGCTTTCGAGCTTCATGCGGGATTTCATGCGGTTGAAATGGTGTCGAACGTGTTTGCCAGCGTCGACGCAAAAACGCTTCTGCAGTTCGTGCGCGCGCTTCCTGAGGGCCGCGCGCAGTCGACACTCGAGGTTCGCTTCCTTATGCCTGGACAGGCATCCGCACCCTGGCAAGCTTTCACACTCGCTTCGTCGTTGCGGGCCTTCGAGATTCCCAGTTTGGAAAAGGCTGAAAAACAAAGCGATGAACGGGGCGCGATCCACGCCCTGCAGGCTCCCTTTCTTGCACGCGAGCACGCCCCGCTGGAGGGCCGTGCACTTTCGTCTTTGGAAGACGCCTTTCTTCGTTTCCTGTCGGCACGAGAAGCCGACAGCCAATGGCCTGCGCTGCCGCGCGGTGCGTCGAGAGTTGAAGTTCGCCTCGCACCCGGGTCTGGGTTGCCGAACTGGGCTGAAGGCGTGCTGGTGCGCGTGGCGGGAGTCACAGCGACGCCTCCCAGAAAGCTCAGTACCCTTTGGGAACGCCTTTCGGTGTCCGATCAAAGGTCGTTGGCGTCCGTTTCGTCTTTGGGGGAGTTCGGACTCGACCAAGCCCAAAAGAAGGCTCTCCTTGCTGAACACAAGGTTTCGCTGGCTCCCGCGGGCATCGCCTCTGTGCAAAAGGGAACCGCCAAACGGCCCGACCTGCGAGTGCAAACGCTGGTGCATCGGAACGTCAAACTTGTTCCTCTCGTCGTTGTTGGAGCGCCGGAGGCAGATGTCGCTGACTCAAGACATGCTCTGGCCTATGTTCTGACGTCTCGAAAGCAACGCCTTCGCCTTCATGTGTCGAGAGTGCAGGGAGGCGTCGCCTTCGCCTCTTCCGCAAACGCGGGAGCACTTTCTGCGCAGGTGCGCGTGTTGTGGGAAGGCGTGCGGGCGGGAGACCTGCAGGAATCCAGTTTCGTTGTCCAAGGTTCCGAACTTCTGAAAGACGTTCACGCGGGAGCGGGCACGCTCTTTGTTTTCAGCGAGTCCCCGGTGCGGGTGTCGGTGAGCGACGTTTTGCACCCGGGCGTGAATGGAGACGATGCTCTTCTCGTTCCTTTGCCCCCCTCGGTGACAAAGTCACAGGCGTATCCCCTCCAGTGGAAAGAGCCTCTTCGGTATGAATTGGCGAACGGACGTGATGCCGACCTCGAAGTGAAAGTGGAAGCACGTGCACGCGTGGACGGAAACGACGGTGGCACGGCTCTCATCAAGCTTGTGAGCTCGGGAAGTGCACAGGGGGACGTTCTTGCCGAGCACACCCTTGTTGTTCCTTCCGTGGCGTCCCGCTTCGACAGGTTGGTTGAGGTGGGGCGTGCTGAAGGCTCTTCGACGGATGGGGTCACGGAGCCAGCAGCTGCACACGTTCTTGTGCCTCCATCGGTGGTTTCACTCGAGGTTATTGGCTCACCGTCGGTCTTTGTTTCCGTTTTTACGCGTCCGCGGGGACTCACGCGTTTATTTCGGTATGAGCCCGAAACCGCAGAGCGTGTTTGGTCGCGGGGTGCAGGGGATTTTGAAGCACCCTTGAACACGGATTTGAACACTGCAGCATGGTTTCCTGTGAGGCCCTCTTTTCCCGCGGCGCGCGTCGAAGAACCTTCTGCCCTTCATTCACAGCCCTCGCCCGTGTCTCTCGAAGGGCAGTCTTGTTTCGAACAGTGTGCATGGGAGGAAGCACGGGCTCCGCGAGACGTTCTTGTTCACAAAGTTGTTGTGCCACGGTTGTCCGCTTTTCGCGAAGACGTTTCGATCCCTGCTTCTGCCGGCGCACAACTGCCCCTTGACGGGGGCCGCGCGAAAGCGAGAGTGAGGCCTCTCCATGACCCCCTCGCAACGTCGATTGCTCTTTTCTATCAGGTGCCAAAGGCACCGGTCGAAGCGTCTGTTTTGGTCGATGGGCGTGTTGCTTGGCGCGGATACTTTCCTTTTCGCCAGGGTGAGGCCCGATTGCCTGCGGGTCTTTTCGAAACTCCGCACTTGGGTTCCACCCGAACAGTCGAGGTCGCGACAGAGCCTCCCCTGTCTGAAGGACGCTTCATTCTGGGCTCTGCCCTCCCAGAGTCCGACGAAAACGACTCTGACGAAAGCGAGTCCGCAGCCGTGCGCGAGGTGCGGGGGCTCGGGGTCTCGAGTCGACTCGTCTTCCAAATTGAAAAGCACACGTCTGAAAAAGAAACGTTCTCGGGAGCTTTTTATCCCGTGGCGCTGCCGGGCCTTCCAAAGGCAGGTCCCGAGGGGACGCTCGACATCCGAGTGCGCGCGAAGTCGCCCTCTTCCGAGCAACGTGCTTTGCGCTTTTTCCAAGGAACAACGTTTTCTCATCGGCGTGTGGAATACGCCCTCCCTGCGAAGGCTCTCTTTCCATTGGTGGGGAGCGAAGACACCCGATTGGCCGAGGCGGTGCCTTTTTCAGTTGTCCTCGATGTCGACAGTCCCCCAGGGCTCTACGAAGTGGACGTTTTGAACTTTTCTGGCCCGCGCGGCTTTGTTTATTTCGGAACCCTGCGCCGTCAGGTTGCTTCGAGCGGTCGATTCGTCTCCCTGGCCGTTGACGCCTTACGCCGGGCACCGAGCGGAGCGAGCGGACGGGGCGCGCCGAGCTCCTCGTTCTTGCCTCCGGTGCCCCGTGCAACGCCACCCAAGGCAGAAAAATCACCGGCGATGAATTGCGATATTCACTTGGGTGCTCGGCTGAAGCGTGCGCAAAGTGGAGGCCGCTTTGTTGAAGAGTCCACGCAGGTTTTGGAGGCCACCGAAGCTGCCTTTCAAGAAACCCTCAAGGCTTCTGAAATGAGTGAAACCCTGGTGTCGAGGTGGAGGGAGCTCGGGTTTGATGTCGAAGTTCTTGGCCAAGGATGCGACGATGTCGTGTGGGTGGTTTCAGAACAAAAGGACAAGCGCCGGGGGCGTGGCTTCTATGCCATTCGAAAGGCGTCCAGCGTCTCGGCGCGCGGCCTGCAGTCACCCCATTCCGTAGACGACCTCCACACCGGGCGCATCGCCACACATCTTTTTCACGAGCACCCCTTCGCGGTGGCCGCATGGAACACCGTGCCTCGTGCTCAGGTGGATTTGAGCCACACCGCCGTGAGCGTTTTTCAGTCGTTCATGCGCGCTGCAAGCGGCAATGCGGCGCGGAAAGGGTTTGTTCAACTTCACGGATTCGATGCGAAACGTCGACAAAGCGCCGAGGCGGAACTGGCCGACGTTATTTTGGGAGATGGAGGCAAGCAGCCTTCGCCGCGCGTGGCCGCAGCTGCGGATGCCCTCCAAAAGTTGCCAGCCCGGTTTGCAGCCTCCCGCGCCCGCGTCTACGCCCGAGACGTGCATGAGTTGGGTGGGACGACAAACGTCCAGGCTCGCCTGCTCCGATCGTTGTCGGCAGGGCAGTTTCTTCACGTGGAAATGAGCTTGCCCACGCGTCTGCGCCTTGTCGACGATGCGCTTGCTCGAAAGGCCTTCCTTTCTGCCCTTGTGGCAGGGCTCGACGGAAAGCCCGTTTCCTTGGAAAAAAAATGATGACAGCTTTCCTGCTTCCTTTTGTCTTTCCGGCACTGGTCAACGCTTTCGTTCCCCTCACGGTGGGCGACACGCTGTTTCCTTCGGGCAAGGCGTCCCTTCCTGTGACCTTCGCGCAAGGGAACACGGTAGCCTGGGTGCGGTGCGAGCCCGGTGCGCGTTTCGACATCTCGTTGCCCCAAGGGGCTTCGTTTGCCTTTCTTCGGCAAGGGCAATCCTTCGCGCCCGAGGTTTTGGCGGGCGACGGGACGGGTTTTTTCGCATCGGTTCCGCTCGTCGAGCAACCCGCGTTGTGGCTGTGGACGCCAACGCATGTGTCGCAGCGGCACGCTCTCGTCGTTTGCCCCAGGCAGGCAGCAACCACGTCGGGCATGCTCGGCATGCGTATCCTCACAAAAGCAGGGCGCGATTCTCCGCGACTCACCGGTGCCTTCATTCGCGACGTCCAACGAGAGTCGGTGGCCGTGCGGCCCGAAAATGGGCTCGTTTGGGAATCGTTTCACCGTCTGAAAGCGCGTGAACCTCTGCGCGTGGCTGTTTCCCCGACTTCTCTGTCTGCGGTCCCTCCTGGCGACCCTACTCGCGTGGGGGCAAGGCAACAGTTTCTTGTTCGCGTGCGTCCCCTGTTTGGGGCCGGGGCCATCACCACGGGATGGGCCTCCTTTCGACTCCGCGCGGAGTCAAAACAGGTGTCCACTTCAAATCCAATGGAAGCGTCTCATGTCGAGCTCCGCGCCGCTTGGCAGGCGACGTCTCGATCGCTCTCGGATGGCTCTTCGCCAGGCGAGGAACGAACGGCGCTCCTCACGGCTCCTGTCAGCTCAGCCTCCCAAGAAGACGTTGCGCTCTCTTGCACCCAGGAGTGCCTCATTCGCGTCGAGGAAATTGCCCCTTCACCGGTGACGGACGCCGCCCTTGCCAACGGCGTGAGCCTTGCGCTTGCCCGCACGCCCCTGTCCTATCGCACGCTGCCGCCCGACACCGTGTCCACTCCGCTCACACTGCACGCGCTGAGCGCGCAGTATCAAGAACCATTGGTGGCTCAAGACCAAGCGCCTTGGGAAGATGCCGACGAAGCCAGCGCCGAGGCCATCGACACCCTGCACGACACGGAACTGTATGTCTCTCCGCGCCGCGGAGTCGTGCTTTCGTATGCTGTTCCCAAAGCGGCCGAACCGCAGGAATTGCTAGAGTTGCGATTGTCCGTGTCTGCGCCAGCGGACCAAACATCTCAAACATCTCAAACATCTCAAACATCTCTTGGCGAACAAGAGTTTCGTTTGGTGGCGGAAGAACAAAGCGGAAACCGCGATGGGAAAAAACCTTCTGAAGTGAGGCTTTTGTGGAGCCCCTCTCTGGCACTTCCCGAAGCGAAACGGCGTGATTCGTCATCGTCTGCGCTTGAAGGGGGTGGCCCTGCGAGCGTGCAGCGCGCCTTCGCCTCACGCGTCGTGTTGCCTCTGACAACGAACGTCTCACGCGTGCGTCTCGTGCCCATGCCCGTGTCGGTTCCCGTGTCGGGTCGGACTGCAAAGCCCCCCCTTGCCTCCGCCCTCGCAAACCAACCCTCACTTGCCTTTGCGGTGAGTGTTGGAGTGCGTGTGAGTGATGTGGCTCCCGTAACAACGTCTCGCCTTTTCGAAGCCCGCCTTGAAAAAATGAGGGCCCACTTTTCTTCGTTGGCCCGCGCGCGCAGGGACGTGGTGTCGTTCCCTTCCGGCGCCTTTCCTGGTGATCTCGAAACGCACATTGCCTTTGAACGGCGCATTGAAGCCCTGCGGTCGCCTGCCGATGCACGTGCGGCCCGCGCTGTGTTCGAGGAACGTCAAGATGCCCTCACGTCCGTAGGGCAATTCGCACTGGGCCGCTCGCTCCTTTGGGAAACGGCGTTCACCCATTCCCAAAAAAGCGTGGCGTGTGAGGCGGCGCGGGTTGTGGCTCGTCTTTCCGACGATCGGTCGGAGTTTCAATCGGGAGCCATGGCGTGGTTTGCAGCCTTTCGTGGTTGTGGGGAAAGGGCCGACCTGCTGGCCCTGCGGCAGTCGCTGTTGCGCCAAGGGGCCTTCGCGTCGGCCCGCGAATTCGAGCCTGCCCTGGAAGCAATGGGTGGTTTGATTCGCGGCGAGAGCGCTCTTGAATTGGCGCTCTTGTCGGCGCATCGCGATGTGAACCCCCGCGCTCGTACCGCTCTTTTTGCCGCTCCCTCGCTGGCCCGTGTTCCGCATGTGCATCTTCCGGTGGAAAACTCACTTCGTGAGGCCAGTGGTTTTCTGGTTGCCATGAACAAAGAAACGGGAAGGGAAGAGCAACGCGTGTCTTCTGAGGCCAATGCGCCGTCGCGTTGGAACCTTGTTCCTGGTCGCGTCTACATCGTTTCTTGGCGCCGCGTTTTGCCTGAATCGGGAAGGGCGCTGCCGGACTCTTGGATCCGCATCACCCCTGTGGGTGGTCCTGAAAACGAGGCCTTGCTCGTTCCCATGGAGCGTTGCGAGAAAGGGGATAGGGCACTTGTCCAATGGCAAGGGGGCCTGCTTTGCTCCGATGAGTCTTTCGTCGTGCAGTTGCCTTCGCATTGGAATGGCATGGTGACGTTCAAGCCCCTTGCTGGCCGAGTGGGTCTGACCCTTCGAGAGCGTGTTTCGGCGTCAGGGTCAAACGACCTGAGCCCGCGAGAAAGCGATCGGATGTCCTTGGCGGCTTTGGTGGCGAGAAAAGAGGCGTCGCCCTCATTATCGCCCTCGTTGTTGGCCTCTCTTGTGGCCGAAGGAGATGCTTTCTTTCGGGCTGCGCGTGAACCCGGCGCACTGCGAGATCTTCATGGGCGCTTGGTGCGGGGCCTCTCTTGGACACCCCTGCACGACAACCTGCTCCATGCCGGAGTTTGGAAAGAAGACGCGAGGTCGTCGGCGTGGCCATTGGGTGCGGACGAACGCGTTGCCCGTCTGCATGATGTGCTTCGAGGTGTCGTTGGGCTGGAAGGGCGGGAATACCGTTTGGGCCCTGCGAACAAGCTTGCCTTCCGGGGAGGCGAGGGGGCCAAAGGCACCCTTCGGCTCTTGCTCAAGTCCGACGGCACTGCTCCTGTAGAGCCACAACGAGTGCGGGTGCTGCGCAATGGACAGGCCGCAACGGTGCTCGCCCTGTCAGACTCTCGCTCTGCAGCCAGGCTTCCACTTCCCTCCAAAGAGAATGACGACGTTCTTGCGCTCGAACTCGAAGATCACATTTCAGGCCAAGGCGTTTTTGTTTCGCTCCCTTCAACTGGAGCGGGCAAGGCGCCTGGAAAACAAACCCCGTGGCGCGAACCCGATGAGCGCGCCTGGTACGTGGCGACTCCGCTTCAACCCGTGAAGGCGCTTTTGCCAGGCCCTGGCCGCCTTCGCATCGAAGAGCGTTTGGTGTCGGGTTTGCCCACGCGCGAGCGCTATCAAACCCTTCGGGCGGGGTGGAACACGATTGAAATTCGGCCCGAAGGCGGGGCGCGGCGCATTGACGTTCGGTTGGCGTTGCTTGCAGACGCTCCGGGTGCCCTCGTTTCGCGGCCGCGCGCCGAACCGTGGACGGTGGAAAACCTTGCGCGTGAAAACGCCTCTGCGCCAGGTGCCTCTCTCGCGGCCCTGGGAGGGAGCTTTGCCGCGGCTGGATTGGAACCTTCCCAGCCACGTCTGACGTGGGGAGAGTCTCGGGCTGAGTCGTGGCGACTCGTGTCCGATGCCTCTGTCACATCGAGGCAAGGCGGGGAGCTTTTGCCTGTCGGAGAAAGGCGTGTGGCCTCTTCCCTCGGCGTGGTTCGAAAACAGGTTGTGGAGCGCTGGGCACTGTTCTCTTCCTCATCGGCTTCCCTGGTGGGTGTGCGGGGGCGCATGCCCATTGCGAGCGTCGGACAGAAGTTCACCTTGGCTCCCGACTCCGCTCTGTTTCGTTATGTTCTGACAGGAGAGGGGCATTTTCAGCGTCCCTTTGTTGACGACGCTCGCACCGAGTGGAGTGCGCTTATGCGCCATGAAATTGGAATTCCACTGTCGTTTTCTCAAGGGGGCGGGCAAGGATTTCAAATCGCCCCTCGCTTTGGCTTCTTTTATCGCTGGTGGAGCCTCGACAAGGAAAATGCGCGGCAGAGGTATCCCAATGGCGAAGTCGACACGTTGGTGTCGAACGATTTCTTTCGCGCGCACCCCTATGGTGCGTTTGTGGGCGCTCGGTTCCAAACAGCGCCGTTCATGGGCCTCTCGTCACGTGTGCTTCTCGACTTCGAGGGCGTTTCTGGACCCGATGCCGAGGCACTCGACCCCGCGCGCCTCGTTTCGTCGTTCCGTTACGTTCACTTGGTGGGTGACTTCGACCTCGAAGGTTTCGGAGAGTGGGAAAGGAGTCGCAAAGACAAAGACGCCGTCACATCCACCCGCGTTTCGAGCACATCGGTGCGCTCGGGGGGCGCTGTGCGCTACGTTTTTCATCAACGACAGGCCCGTCTTGCGGAGGTTGGGGTGCGTGGGGGCCATGATTTTGGAAGGAAGTCTCCTTTCTTCACGGCCGCTCTCACGTGGCACCTTTCGCCCGATGCGTTGTTCCGGCATGACGCACCCGACGACATTCTGATGCGCGAAGAACGGATCCGACGTGCAGGCCCCTTCGAAAGAAGCACCGTTGCCTCCGTGGCTCAAGTGGGAGGCCTGCGACAATGACCCTTGCAACGTCTTCGGGACATTCGACGCTCGCCGCCAGAAGACTCCCTCGACTCGCACGTTTTGCGTTTGAAGATGCGCAGGTGAGTCCCTCGGAGGCTAACCTCCTTCGAAAGGCCTTT
>JADCJN010000147.1 GCA_020247005.1 Silvanigrellales bacterium | reverse complement strand
GGTGAGGGGTGGGGCTCAGGAAAAGAACCGTCGTGCTGGAACGGAGAATTTGGCGGGCATCGTCAGTTTCGGCCTCGTGGCGGGTGAGATTGCGGAGCCTGGGTGGTGGACGCGTGTGGCAAGTATGAAAGAAAAGCTTGCGGCGTTCAGGGCAGGGTTGGCAGACCTTCCGACGGTCCGCATGCACACGCCGCGGCACGATGTGTTGCCCAACACTCTGAATTTTAGTGTGGTGGGTAGCGTGCTTCGAGGCGAAGACGTTCTGATGGAGCTTGACATGCGGGGCGTGTGTGCGAGTTCGGGGTCGGCGTGTTCGAGTGGGGCGAATTTGCCTTCGAAGGTGTTGGTTGCCTTGGGGTGTTCGGAGCGAGAGGCGCGCGACGCCGTGAGAGTGTCCCTTGGTTTGACGACGACGGCGGCGGAGGTTGACTCTGCGGTGTCGCTGCTGCGGAGTCTTTTGGCGCCGTCCTAGCGCAGCGGGTCGATTGCGTGGGCAAGGGAATGCGGCTACTCCTGAAGCGTTGGTGAGGTTCCGTTCGTGGGCCTCCCTTGCCACCCCTTTTTACGGGAAATGCGGAGACCATGGAAAGCGAAATTCTTGTCTTCTCGGGCAACGCGAATGTGGCGCTTGCGCGTCGCATCTGCTCGTACCTCGATGTTCCACTGGGGGCCGCGCTGATCGGCCGATTTTCCGATGGGGAAACCCGTGTGGAAATTGAAAGTAACGTCCGCGGACGTGACGTGTTCGTCATTCAGCCGACGTGTGCGCCGGCGAACGAGAACATCATGGAGCTTCTCGTTATAATCGATGCCTTGAAGCGTGCGTCGGCCGACAGGATCACGGCCGTGGTGCCTTATTATGGGTACGGCCGTCAGGAACGCAAAAGTGCTCCTCGGACGCCCATCACGGCGAAGCTCGTGGCAAATTTGTTGCAGAGCGCGGGTGTCGACAGGCTCCTGACGATGGAGCTTCACACGAGTGCTGTACAAGGTTTCTTCGATGTTCCGGTCGATCATCTGTTTAGCAAGGCAACTTTCTACGACCATCTGTCGCGCATGGATCTCGACAATCCCATTGTCGTCTCGCCCGACGCTGGCGGGGTTGAGCGTGCGCGGGCGCTCGCGAAGCTCTTGAATTGTGGTTTGGCCATTGTCGACAAGCGACGCGACAAACCTGGCGAGTCGCGAGTCATGCATCTGATAGGCGATGTCAAAGACAAAACGGCCATTCTGGTGGACGACATCGCCGACACTGCAGGGACTCTTGCCCAGGCAGCAAATGCGCTCAAGGAAAAGGGTGCTTTGAAAGTGTATGCGTGTATCACGCACCCCGTGCTTTCGGGGCCCGCCGTAGAACGCATTCAAGGTTCTGCCATAGAAACTCTTTTCGTCACCGACACCATTCCTTTGAAGCCGCATGCGGTTGCGTGCGACAAGATACGGGTTCTTTCAGTGTCAGAGCTCTTGGGTAAGGCGATACGCCGTATCCACAATTCAGACTCCGTTTCGAACCTGTTTATTTAGCGGAGCGTCTTTTTGCGCGAGCCCATGGAGAAACTCATGGCATTCAAACTCGTGGTTGCGAACAAGCGCTACTCCTCATGGTCCATGCGACCTTGGCTTTGCCTCAAGGTTGCGAATGTTCCTTTTCAGGAAGAACTTGTTTTTCTGGGCCAGGCCGACACCGATGCGCGCCTGCGCGCTTTTTCGCCGAGCGGCAGAGTGCCTGCTCTTGTCGAGTTGCTCGAAGACGGCGAAACCTCCACGGTTTGGGAGTCCTTGGCTGTCTGCGAGACGATTGCCGAACGTTTTCCGCAGGCCTGTTTATGGCCGCGGATGTTGCAAGCCCGCGCACATGCGCGCAGTGTTGCGCACGAAATGCATGCGGGCTTCAACGCGCTCCGTCAGAGCCTTCCCATGAATTTAGGTGCGAGGCATGGCTCGTTTCCGCCCGTGAGAAGTGGCGACGCGTTGCAATCTTCGGGCGAAACTTGGCCGGGGCTTGCGGCACAGGGAGTCGAAGACGACATTGCCCGTGTGTTGGCGCTGTGGCGCGAAGCGCGGCTGAATTTTGGAGAGCGGGCCGAGGGCGACGACGCGGGCCCCTTTTTGTACGGGCGTTTTTCGGTTGCCGACGCGATGTTCGCGCCTGTGGCCACTCGATTCCGAACCTATGGCGTGGCGCTCGACACGCGGCCCTTGGCTTACGTGCGAGCGGTTCTCAACTGTCCGGCATTCCTGGAATGGGAAGACCAGGCGCTTGCAGAAACGGAACGCCTCGAGAAATACGAACGTTTCTGAATGCGCTTGCATGCGTGTTACGTTGAAGCCACAGGGGCTGAGGGCAGCGTAAAAACAAAGCGCGTTGCTCTCGATTCGGAGTCGAACACGAGGTCGCCGCCATGGGCTTGCACGATGCGACGCGAAATGGCGAGGCCAAGTCCCGTTCCCTGGCCGGGTGCTTTTGTGGTGTAAAACGGATCCATGATCCGAGACGCCACGGCGGGTGAAATGCCGCGTCCACTGTCGGAAACAGCAACTTCCACAAACCCGTTGGCAATTTCCGTTGCCTCGACCCGCACCCAACCTATGGGCGCGTCGCCGGGGGCAATGTCGGGTTGCACGGCAAGAGCATCGTAGCCGTTTGAAAGGAGGTTGTGGAACACCTGTCCGATTTGGACGCCACGACAGCAGACGCTGATGCTGGATGGAATGAGGATTTGCACTTCAATGCCCGAGCGGAGGAATTTCTCGCGTGTGAGCTCGAGCACCTGCTCGACGAGCCCCAGAAGACTTTCCCTTTCCAGGGGGGCGTTTTCGGCGTTGCGCGAAAAGCGGCGCAAGCCTTCCACAATGCGGGCGATGCGGTGGGCGGTGCGATCGATGCTCGACATTTGGCGGGAGGCCTCGGCGAAATCGATTTTTGCGTCGGACGCGAACTGAGCGAGAAGCTGCTGTGAGCGCCCGCAGATGATGGCCAACGGATTATTGATTTCATGAGCGATGCTTCCGGCCATTTCACCGAGCGAAACGAGCCTCGCTTGTTCCAACGAAAGTGCCCTGTGCCGCTCGAGCTCGCGCAGGCGTCTGTCGGCGAGTCGTTCTGCACGGGCGCGTGCCTGCGTGCGGTTGGCGAAAACACCGCCGAGAGCAAAAAGCAGGAACGCGCTCGAGAAACCCGACCACAGGGAGCGGTGTGGTTGCTCTCCGTGAAAGGCTTGACCGGGAACAATGTCGTAAACGCCCGAAGCGAGTTTGCCACGCGGGACTGGCACTTCGATGCGGCGCACGAGACGTTTGGGTTCGAGAATGGGGGCAATGCTGACAAAGGGCGAAGGACGAGCAGGGCTGCTGGGGGAGGGGACCAAATGAAGGAAGTCGTGTCGCCCGAGGAGCCCTTTGGGGTCGACCTCGGCGCTGAATGTGACTTCTTGCTCTGCAAGAGAGGCGTACCAAAAGAAACGCTCCGACGTGCGTTCGAGCTCGAAGAGGTGAAAGACGACGAACAACGGCCACGTCAGGGTGCTGATGAGAGCAAGAACAAGGGCGCTCTGGCGACCTTCTGGGCCACGAAAAATGAGTGGCAAGAGAGAGGCGAGGGCGCCCACGGTGAGCAAGAAAAACTGCTTCAAAACGCGTGCCTCAGCGGCATCTGGGAGGTTCAGGACAGGAACTCCTGTCGCATCGAACGCCATGAAAAGAAGCCCAAAAACGAACGTTCCGGTGGCGAGCGTGCGTGCGCCAAAGTGACCGTAGGTGAAAAAGAGGACGGGAAAGACGACGAGGGCGCCCAGAGGTCGCCAAGCACCAAGTGCGAGGATGGCTGCCCCGACGAGCACCGCTGCCACCACGCGCGCGAGTGAAGCGAACGGGCGTGCTCTTTTCGAAAGGGGGTGACAAGAGGCAAGACGGCGAAGTGTGTGCTTTTGGGCAACGAAGAAGGGAAAAAGAAAGAGGTAACCGAGCCCGCCGGCAAAAATCCACGAGAACATGCGCTCGTAATAGAATGACGGATGCAGGTTTCCCGTCCATGCCAACAATCCGACCACGGGGAGAGTGCCCAGCACCTGGCAAACGGTGATCCAGAAAATGAGGAGCAAGGGCAGAAAGTATTCGCCGAGCCCGTGATGGAGGTTCTTGATGCGTGCGAAGTGGAGCAGAGCAATTGCACTGAGCACATTGATTGCGAATCCGACTGCGACAGACGCCACCCCACTGGGTGTTCCGGTCTGATAAAGCGCCGCCGGAAGGGCGCCAAGCAAAGAGCCAGGAACGGACCAAAGCCCCAGGGCAAGAACCATGCCGATTGCGAGCGCCTGGGTGGGCCAGAGGGCTGCGGAGGGGTTTGTTGTGGACGTCGTCAAGGCTGCGAAAAGCCCGAGGCAGGCCACAACGGCAAAACTACAAGCGTTGAGCCCGAGAAAGCGGAAGAGAGTGGGCCTGCGTGTGATTGGCGTCACGGGAAACGTCTCCCCTGTGTCTCAGCAAATGAACGTTCTCCTTCAGCAAGCCCATTCGTGCAATGGGAGAGCGCACACTCTCGTTCGCGACGAAAGACAGGGTGAGTCGCTTGACGCTAGTTGGCTGGTCGGTTAGTATCCGACCAGAATCCGTTCTTACCTCTCAAAGTTCTTCTTTTTCTACCGACTCATGCATGGAATGCATGGGCGTCTCGGGTGAATATTTCCCGCAAATTGCACAAGGAGAGAGCGTCCATGAATTCAAACTCGTCTCATCGTTTGACCCGGCTCACTTTGGGTTTCACGGTCCTCTCGGTTGCGGGAGTTTCTCTCGGTCTTTCGGGTTCCGCCTTCGCTCTTCTTCCCGAAGAGCCTGTGCTTGGCGCGCGCGAAGCCGTCGGCTTGCCGCGGCTGGGCGAAATCATTCTCCGCACTCCCGCAGTCGAGTCGGCTCGTGAGTCGGCGCTCTTTCTCTCGCAGGGAAATTCGGGTGTGCGCGTTGAACGCGATGGTGTGGACGGCAGTCTGCGCTTGGCAACTGGCAAGCTGGGGGTGTCGCTCGTGGAGGCTTTCGGTTCGGAGGCCAACTATCGCGCTTGGGTGAAGGCGTCTTCGAAAGGGACGAAGGGGCGAGAGGGTTTTCTGCGCGTCGCGAATAAAGCAGTGCTTCGCTTCGTGTCTCAACAAAGCGAAGCGTTGGGCTTCCGTGCTGCCGATCTTCGTGTGAATGAAGCGAAGTTTTTTGCGGACGATGCCCATGCGTTCGTGTCCTTCGATGTCTTTTTGAACGGACAACAGGGGGCTGCCACAAAGGTCAAAGGCTCCAGCATCGATTTTCGTTTCACGGCAGGTGAACTCACTCAAGTCGCAGCACGCACGTTCGGCGCGAGTGCTTCTGAATCCGCGCGTCAGGCGGCCACACGCGCAGCCGTCTCGGTGTCCTCCGACGCAGAGGTTGCTCGCCGTGTTTTAGGTGCGCAAGCACAGGTGGAGCGCCCCTCGGAACCTCTCGTTCATGTGAATCTTTCTGCCGATGGCAAAGCCTACGTGTTCACGCCAGCGCGTCGGTTGGAAGCGAAAAGCGCGACCGGCGAACTTTTTGCCATTGTGGTTTCCGCGGAATCGACTGTGGAAGCCTCGAGGCAGGCCACCGTTCTGGAGTGGAGCTCGCTCCATTTTAAAGTGGCTTCGCGCGTGCAGGGCGTTGTGAACAACCGTTCGGTGAACGACGGCCAAAGCACATTCGCATTTCCGGGCGCTCAGGGCAGTGCTCCGGGCGGGGGCTGGTTTGGCCGCCGCACCACCTACACGGCCGACGGGGAAGGCAACCTTGTTGCCCCCAATGCGCGTGAGCTCACCGTGAACATTTCTTCACCCATTGTGAAGGTCACCAATGCGACAGGAACTTCCGCGGCCGTGCGCCTCACCTCAGACGCCGATGTTCTTTTCGACGGCACCACGAATTCGACACTCGCCGAAACAACCACGTTCTACCACGTCAATGTGGTTCGCAATTGGGCGAAACAGTATGTGACCGCACCTTGGTTCGACCAACAAATGGTTGCCAATGTGAACATCGGCGACATCTGCAATGCCTTTTGGAATGGACGTTCTATCAACTTCTTCAAGGCAGGAACCAAGACAAAGAACGGCAAAACCCTTGAGTGCAACAACACCGGCGAAATCGCTGACGTGGTTTATCACGAATGGGGACACGGCCTCGACCAGAACACGGGCGGCATCGATGATGGCGCGTACAGCGAAGGCATTGGTGACGTCGTTTCCATGCTTATCACCGACTCAAGCCTGGTGGGGCCAGGCTTCTTTAAGGACGGCAAACCTGTTCGCGACCTCGAAGGTGAATATTCGTATCCGAAGGACAAGGGCGAAGTGCACAAGGAAGGGCTCATTATCGGATCCGCCTGGTGGCATTTCACGCGCGCTCTGGTTGAAAAATATGGCAACGACGTAGGTCGAGAGACCGCTTCTCGTTACTTCCTGAAGAGTCTTTACACCACGAGCCAGTACACCGATGCGTACGAGGCCCTGATGACCATCGATTCTGAAGACGCCTCAGCGGCGGGACGCGGACCCAATGCTTGCCTCATCAATGCGTCCTTCGCACGCCATGGTCTAGCCACCAAAGACGCGAGCTGCGGTTCGTAAAGAGCGGACTCGCACCGCGCCTGTTTTTGCGGTAGGGTCGGCCGCATGACAGACGCCTTCTCTCGTGCCTCCTTCATGCTTCCTGCCGCCGCCTCTCAGGCGGTTTTGAGCCTTGTCGAACGAGCCCTTGCCACTCACCAATTGGAAACAGGGTTCCTTGACTGGGAGGGCGCACGCATCGCTTTCGATGTTCAGGTGCCGCCGCTCCATCCCATGCAGAAAGACGAACAAGTCAGGGGGCACGGCCAACGGCCAGAAAAGCGCCGTGTTTTGGTTCTGGTGAATGGGTATCAGCGCACACGGCTCGACTTTCGTGCGTTTCGGAAACGCTTGGCCACCCTCGCGCCGCACATTGTGACGGTTTCGCTCGACAACCGGGGTTGCGGAGAGACCCTACTCACCGACCTCAAAACCCATCCTCTGACTTTGGAACGGCTGGCTCGTGATGCGGGTGCCCTGGCAGGCGCGGTCGCTGCGCAGTTCGATTCCGCCGGTTTTGCATGCCTGGGCATCAGCATGGGGGGGATGGTGTCGCAAATTCTCGCGGCCCGCTGTGCAGACGTTGCGTCCTGTGTGCTCGTAAGCACCACGGCTGGCGGACACGGGCGCATTTGGCCCGACCACGTCGACCCCACGGAACGCCTTGCCTACCGCGAGTGGCCCACCGACGAAGCCGGCATGAAACGGAAAATGGCCCGTTATTTCGGAGCCCGGTTCCTGGCGCGTTCTCCGCTTCTTGTGGACATGATGGTGAAAAACATGCTGAAGGCTCAGGCTGAAGCGCGCGCGGCGGCTCCTGAGAGTGCCCGTGGAGGGGAAGGGGGCGCCGAAAGCGCGCACAGTGGCAGCCGTTTGCAGTTTGAGGCCTCGGCCACCTTCGACGGCACCGACCTGTTGCCCCACATCGCCTGCCCAACTCTGGTGGTGACCGGCGACGAAGATTTCGTCATTCCCAAAGAAAACGCCTCCTTCCTGTTGTCGCGCCTCCCCAACGCGTCCCTTGTGGACTATTCCGGGGCCGGACACCTCATTTTGGTGGAAGAACCCGAAGCGTTCGTCGTGGACGTCGCGAATTTCCTCGGGTAGCGGGTTCCCTGGGGTGCTTGCCGTTTGCGTGGTGCTCTGTCTCGCTGCCGTGTTTTATTGAGGAGCCTCTTCCCCCATGTCTCTCACAAAATCCGCTCTCGACCTCTCGCGGCAAGACTGGGAATCGTGGTGCGCCTCGCACGGTGCCAAGGCGTTCGTGGCGGGTCAAATTCAGCAGTGGGTGTTCGGTAAAGGCGTGCTCGCACCCGAACGTTTTTCGAATGTGCCGCCCGCGCTGCGCGAGAAGCTCGCCGCTGAGTTTCTCTGGAACCTGCCCGAGGTCGACACCCGATTGCCTTCCTCCGATGCAAGCGAAAAGATTTTGTGGAAAACGCGTGAGGGCTTTTTCGCAGAAAGCGTCTTGATGCCCTCGGAGTCTCGCGTCACGCTGTGCGTGAGCAGTCAGGTGGGCTGCCGGATGGCCTGCACCTTTTGTCAAACGGGCCGTATGGGTTTGACGCGGAACCTCACGCGTGGCGAAATTCTTGCGCAAATTCTTATGGCCAATGCGAGGCTTCAGGAGCTCGCAGGCGAGGGAAACGAAGCGCGTAAAGTCACAAATGTCGTTTTTATGGGCATGGGCGAGCCGCTCGACAACTATGAAGAGGTTGTGGAAGCCTGCCGCGTCATGATTGACGAGCGATTCTTTGGACTTTCGAAACACCGGGTCACTGTGTCGACTTCGGGTTTGGTGCCTGAAATTGAAAGGCTTGGCAAAGACCTCCCCGTGGCCCTGGCAATTTCGTTGCACTCAGCCGACGACGCGCAGCGTTCTGAAATGATGCCTGTGAACCGGCGTTACCCATTGGAGGAACTCAAAAAGGTTCTTTTGGCATACCCCGCACACACGCGGCATGGCATTACGTTCGAATACGTGATGATAGACGGCAAGAACGACTCCATCGCGCACGCCAAGAAACTTGTGAAGTTTGTGCATGGTTTGAAAGCGAAAGTGAATTTGATCCCATTGAATCCCCACCCAGGCTCCGGCATGGAATCGACGGATGCGGAGCGCATGCGCGCGTTTCAAAAGTACCTTTCCGACCGATCGATTCCCGCACCGGTGCGCTATAGCCGTGGCCAAGACGTGAGCGCAGCGTGCGGGCAACTCGCAGCCAAACGAGAAGGCGAACTCGAAATGGCGCCAAGGCTTGTGGCACTTGCCAGGCGGCGCGAGTATCTTGCCGCCAAGAATTCGCAGGGTTGACACGTCGTTTTCCCGTGACACATTTGCAACCTTCGGGACGCGGTGTTTGGATGTGCTCACGCGGCATGTCCGCCGCGCCCGCTCACCGAAAGGTTCATTCCCATGACGCAAGGTTCGACACCCGAAAATCTCCGTGGCGGTTCTTCTCGACGTGATTTTTTGAAACTTTCGAGCGGCGTGACACTTCTTCCCGCTGTTCTGCCGGTTTTCGGACCTCTTGCCGGTTCCACTGCTGTTTTCGCCTCGGCTCAAGCTGCCCCGGTTTCCCAGGGAGGCCTTCCGCCGCACGCGGGGCGCGGCCTGGCCTCGCGTCGGAAGGCGTTCGAACCACTCGCATACAGCAACGTGGATGCTGTTTCTTTGGCGAAAGGGTTTGAATGGTATGCCATTGCTTCTACGGGCGACGTTATCAACGCTCAGGGCGATCGCTTCGGCGATTGCTGCGACTTCACCGCTTTTTTTGAGGGTGAAGAGGGGCCCGATCATGGTTACCTTTGGGTGAACCATGAGTACGTCATCACCAACGTTTTGCATGGACGGAAAGTTGGAGCGTCGGAAAAGACCCGCGAAATGGTTGATGCCGAAATGAAACTCGTTGGCGGCTCACTCCTCGAAATCCGACGCGATAAAGGCAACAGCGGTGGAAGGGACCCGGGCAAAGGCAACGCCAAAAGCGCGGGCCAGTGGAAGCTCGTGGCGAACTCAAAAAAGGCCTTTCGAGTGGACGCCAACACCGACATGCCCCTTGTCGGGCCTGCCGCAGGCATTGCCAAGGGCCAAATGGTGAAGGGGACCATGGGCAATTGCGGCGGAGGCTTCACCCCCTGGCGCACGGCCCTTTCGGGAGAAGAAAACGTCGACATTTATTATGGCAAAGAACCCAAAGGCTTCAATTATGGTTGGGGTCGCTATTACGACCGACCGGAGGAACACTACGGTTGGGTGGTGGAAGTCGACATTGACTCGGCGCAAGCCCGCAAGCTCACTTCGCTGGGCCGTTTTGCGCATGAAGGTGCGACCTTCGTGAAGGCCAAGGATGGCCGGGCCGTTGTGTACATGGGCGACGACGCCGCGGGTCGGTGCGTGTACAAATTCATTTCCAAAGGGCGCATTTCGGGGCGCAAGGAAGCCGACAAAGATCTCCTTCTGGAAGGCGATCTTTTTGTGGCCGACCTCAAGGGGGGCAAGTGGGTTCTTCTCGCACCTGCGAACGAGAAGCTTGCAGCCGATAAAGAAGGGCGCTTCAAAACTTTGGAAGCCATTCTGGTGAACACCCGCGAGGCGGCGAAAGTCGCAGGGGGCACGCCGCTCAATCGCCCCGAGGACGTCAAAGTGCATCCGCTCACCGGCGTGGTGCATTTCACACTGACGAACAATGCGGCGAGCGGCGACTTCCACGGTGAAGTTGTGGCGCTCGAAGAAGAAGGGGGTGATGCCGGCGCGCTTCGATTTGTGTACGACACGTACATCGCAGGTGGCCGCAAGCAAGGGTTTTCGTGCCCCGACAACCTTGTGTTCGGGCCTGAGCATTCGCTTTGGGTGTGCACGGACATCAGCGACAGTGCCATGGGCAGAGGGGCACATGCTGATTTTCCTCGCAACAGCATGCTGCGCGTGGAAGCCGATACGAAAACCGGTGCGACCGTTGCGCGGCACTTTCTTCAAAGCCCCCGGGACGCGGAAATCACGGGGCCTTCGTTCACTCCCGATTTCAAAACGCTCTTTGTCGCCATTCAGCACCCTGGGGAGTCGTCTTTCGAAGACGACAAGGGCTACACAAGCCACTGGCCCGATGGCGGCTCGGCGAAGCCGCGCAGCACGCTGATTGGCGTGAAGGAAACAAGCGGACGTTTTGCTTAAGAAGGAACGCGGAAGAAAATCATCTTCCCGTTTTAAGCTTCACAAAGCCACAAGTTCGGCGACGTAAGGCAGGTTGCGGTAACGCCCGTCGAGGTCGAGCCCGTAGCCAATCACAAAGTTCCTGCCAATAGAAAAGCCCGTGTAGTCGGGTGCGGTTTCGGGGCCGTGGGCCTCCGGTTTGTCGAGAAGCGTTGCCACCTTCAGAGAACGGAGACCTGCGGTCGCAAGGCGTTCCTTGAGGAACGAAATGCTCTTGCCCGTGTCAACGATGTCTTCCACCACGAGCACGTGCTTGCCCTGCAAAGACGGCAGCGCGCCCACAAGCTCAACGGCTCCTGTGGATTCCGTGCCGTGGTAACTGCGCAATCGCACCGTTTCAATTTCAGTGGGCATCGTGAGCCCCCGAACGAGGTCGGCGGCAAACAAAAGGGCGCCATGGAGAACGACCAGAATAACTAGATTTTCCTGAGATCCATGGGCCTGCGAAATTTCGGCCGCGAGTTCTGCCACTCGTGCTTTGATGCGCGCTTCAGTGAAAAGAGGCTGCACACTCATGGTGCGGTTGCCGACTTCAATGCGATTGGGGGTGAGAGACATGGCTTCGTGTGTTACCTTTCAGCGAAGAGTCGTCTTCAGAGGGGAAGTGAAACGGCGGCCGCCAAAAGGAGTTTGGCAAGACCTCGGGCTGAGGCCTTACCGACGTCCAGAACGTCTGCGTGGTCGAGCACCGCTTCGGGCGAAAGTCCGGCACCGTGGTTTGTGAAACACGACACCGCCGCCACACGCGCACCAAGCTGGCGTGCGGCGATGGCCTCGAGCACGGTGCTCATGCCCACGGCGTGCGCGCCAAGAGTTTGCATCATGCGGATTTCTGCAGGTGTTTCGTATGTAGGACCCAGAACTCCAAAATAAGTGCCTTCATTCATGGTGAGGCCCTGCGCGCGCGCCATGGCCTTGAGATCCGAACGCCATTCCGCATCGTAACAACGGCCCATGTCAACAAACCGGGGTTCAAAACCCGCGCCATAGGGGTAGGCAAGCGGATTGAGTCCCGTGAAGTTGATGTGGTCGGAAAGAACCATGAGCGATCCTACTGGCCACGAGATGTCGAGGCACCCTGCCGCGTTGGTGAGAAGGACGCCCTTGGCGCCCCAGTGCAAGAGCGTGCGCACATTGTGCACCACCTCGCCCGCGTCGAACCCTTCATAAGCGTGATTGCGCCCCCGGAGAAAAGCAACCTCCCGCGACCCCGTGCGGCCGTCGGGCAACACGCATTCCACGCGACCCACCCGGAGCTCGGAGCGGTGACCCAAGACATGCGTGGTGCGAAAACCCGGGATGTCTTCGAAACGCGCGCAGGCGAGGTTGTCGAGACCGTCGACCGCATCGGCAAGACCCGAGCCCAAAACCACTACCATTTCTGGCACGGGGAGCGCGCCCCGCCACGCCTTTAGAGCGTTGACGCTTTCTTGAACGCGGCTCAAATAACTGACTGAGGGCGGGGAGGTGTCACGCGGGTTCTGAGGTGGGAGTGTGAGGTGCGGGCGGTCCTTCATGCGGTCCTGTGTCTTTCCGGCGTCGCCTGGGTGTGAGTTCACGGACGATGATAATGCTGAGAACCGCAACGGGGCAATAAAGGATGTCGAACCCGTGCGATTGGAAGCCAAGTGCACCCACGAATGCGCCCACAAGAAAGGCGACGAACAAGGTGAGGTGAAGCAGGAGCCGCTCGAAGCGAAAGACTTTCAGCAGTGCGGAACCGACATGAGCAAGGGTTGCCATCCGCCAAGAGCTCCGCAGGGCGTAGCGCGCTTCCGAGTGGAAAGAAAGAAGGGCTGTTCCTAGGGCGATGCCAATGTCGGTCGCAATGCCCGTGACGTGCGTTGTGCGGACAATGGTGCCCGATGCCTGGCGAACAAGTGCGTTTTGCAGGCCCATGGCAAAGGAAAAGGCATAAACCACATGTGATGTTGCTTGCGCAAGAACGACAACAAGAATGCCCAGTTCCAAAACAAGGGGGAGGGCAAAAGCCCGTGTTCGTTTCTCAACACTCTCTCCCCGCAAACAGAGCGTGGTGGTCAGGGCGCCCGCCATAAAGAGCGCGGTGGCGAGAAAAAAAGTGGCTGCCAAATGGAAATGGCCTTCGGAGTACTCCACGGCCGAACGGGTAG
>JADCJN010000146.1 GCA_020247005.1 Silvanigrellales bacterium | reverse complement strand
GTGAAAAAATCGCATTTTCCGAGTCAAACTGCCCGGGGGCTCTGGGAGCAAATTACAGAAACGGGGTTACACCAATTCTTTCGATTCTCGAGCGTTCAAAATTCCACGGATTGAGCGACGTGCAGGGGCTGCAAATTGCGTCCTATATCCGCTCCCAGCCGTTTCCGAATCCAGGCCGCCCGTGGAATCCACCCTTTCAGCCAGGGCCTGGACTTGATTCGAAACCCATCAACGAGTGGGCTGCAGGTGCTGGTATCGAAGCGATTCTTCAAGATCCTCTCGACGTTGGAAAATATCTTCTGCCCACCGGAAGACTGCCGAGCAATTTCAATTTCAACCAAACCTTGAATGTTCGTGAGTTGCCCATGGCGACGGAGCTCCCGACGTGGAACGAGTGGCTCCCGCGTATTCACCCCAAAGACTGGTTTGGTAAGGACTGGGACGCGAGCAATCAGGCAAAAGTTCAGCAAAACGTCTTCAATGTGTTGGCAAGCAACCAAGACAGACGTGAAAAAATCCGTTCGGTGCTGTACTTTTTTGAGGCCAACCTTTTTGCACAGCTCGCAAACATTCCAAAAACGGACCCCAACGCGTGGCGTGCACTTGAGCCAGACAACAAAATGATGCAGCAGACCGCAAATTACAGCGGCAATCAGCTTCTTCTTGTCAGAGCTTTTGAGTGGCATCGCACTCATGACTTCGACGGCCTCGCTTCCGAGGCGCTCGACTTCAATTCAAATTGGTTTCAAAAAGGCATTCAGCAACCAGGCGCTGCCCAATTTACCAACCCTCGTTTTTTTATGAGCAAAGCAGCCTTTCACGCCGCCCCTCACGTGAGCGGCGTGGATGAAAAAGAGAATCCCATTCGCTTGGGCAATAAGCTGATGTGGGACTATTTTTCCAACGCCTGGTACCAGCTCCAGCTGATTTGGACAGGGAACAACATGCGAAATGCCGACAGCCACACCCACTGGAACTATGTGGTGCCCTGGTCCTCAAACAGCGGGCCGTACACGTTGCTTGCCAACTTTATTAAGCACGGTGAAGCTTATCAGCACACGTACTCCATGGAGAAATTCAAGCCCTTTTCGAATTCAATTCATGAAAAAGTTTACGATGGTTACCATCACTTATGGGTGCTTTCCCGCTCGAAAGATTCCCCTGACCTTTGGTACAAAGTGAGCGATGAAAAATACAGGAATGCCGTGGAGCCTGCGTATCGCGCCTACCTCGATGCGATTCGCTTTATGCCTGAGCAACTTGAGAAATATTGCTTCAACTGCTTTATTCGTGACAAGCCTCTGTGGGACCCCATCGCCGGCAAAGACAACCTCGACGCCCGAGCGCTGCGGCTTCCTTCGGACAAAGGCATTCCCGCTGGAAACTGGAACACGTACTCACATTGGAGCTCGATGATGCGGGACGTTTCAAGGAGCTTGATTGAAGCGAAAGGTGACAAGGCGCTCGTTGAACGAGGCCTTCAATTCGCCGAGAAAATGTGGCCCATCGACAACGAAAGCTGGGCCGAGCTGAGAGCATTGAACAACGCGAATCCTTAACCGTTCGGTGAGACGAGCGTCTCGCCGAATGTTTTCGAAATACCGAGTTCTTTTGCCACTGTCGCTGGCAAGGTGAACAAGCAACAACTTCAAAGTCTACCACGCTTTCGTGTGGTACGTTCTTCCGTCTGGGCGCTCAGGTGCGCCGACGCGTGCCGCTTCTTCCCCAGAGGCCGCTTGTCTCAGAAGAATTTTGAGGTGTTTTACGCATGTTTTTCAGAACTCCTTTGCGCTCCTTGGCATCAGATGCTGCGGGGGCTTCGCCTTCGGTGCCGTTCCCTTCCGTGCGGAGCGGATTTTGTGGAAGCGTCGGCAACACACCCCTCATTGAGATCCCGTCGTTGTCGGCTCTCACAGGGTGTCGCATTCTTGGGAAGGCTGAATTTTTGAACCCTGGCGGATCTGTGAAAGACCGCGCGGCGCTTGGGATCGTTCTTGATGCCGAGCGCAGTGGCCTCTTGCGCCCGGGGGGAACCCTTGTGGAAGGCACAGCCGGGAATACGGGCATTGGCCTCGCCCACGTGGCGAGGGCGAGGGGATACCGTTCCATTATTGTGGTGCCTGAAACCCAATCACCCGAAAAATTCGCCCTTTTGCGCGCCCTGGGAGCCGATCTTCGGTTGGTGCCGCCAGCACCGTACTCCGACCCTAGAAACTTCAACCATGTGGCGCGCCGCATTGCGGAAGAAACACCAAATGCCTACTGGGCCAACCAGTTCGACAACGAGGCCAACGCGCGGTTTCACTACGAGAGCACAGGCCCTGAATTGGTCGCCCAAACGCACGGGCGCATCGATGGTTTTGTCTGCGCTGTGGGCACCGGGGGGACTTTGGGTGGCACAAGCCGCTACCTGAAAGAACACGTTCCCGGTGTTTCCGTCGGATGTGTCGATCCGGGAGGTGCAGCTGTATTTAGTTGGTTTCGACACGGCCACTTGAACGACGTCGTGGGTGGATCCGTGACGGAAGGCATTGGCCAAATGCGGGTGACCAAGAATTTAGAGTGGGCTCAAGTCGACCATGCCTTTCGTGTGTTCGACTCGCCTGTCATTGCCATGGTGCACCATCTTATGCAGAAGGAAGGGCTTTTTCTGGGGTCGACGTCGGGCATCAACCTCTGCGGAGCGGTGCGGTTGGCGCGCGAACTGGGGCCAGGCAAAACCATTGTCACCATTCTTTGCGATGGAGCCGGGCGTTATGCCTCGCGTCTTTTCGACGACGCTTGGCTCAAAGAAAAGGGATTGTGGGAGGCAAAAGAAAGTTCACGGGATCTCGGGTTTTTGTCCGAGATCCCGTGAACTTTTAAGAGCCTCTCTGAAAAAAGCGTTAGCGGAGGAGCTGCAGCACCGTTTCGGGTGTCTGGTTTGCTTGTGAAAGAACAGCAGTGCCTGCGCTTGCCAGAATGCGAGACTGCGTGAGTTTCGCTGTTTCCTGGGCGTAGTCGACGTCTCGGATGCGGGACTGCGCGGCGTTGAGGTTCTCGGTCGAAACGTCGATGGACGTGATGGTGGAGTTCATGCGGCTCTGCATGGCACCCAAAGAAGCTCGGAAGTTTGTGACCGAACCCACCGCGTCATCGAGCTTCGTGAAAATGTCGTTGGTTTCGCCACCGCCAAGCTCACGGCCGCTTTCGCCTGTAATGGCCAGGCTGGGGAGGTCCGAAAGCTTGGTGTTCAGGTCTTCGAGCTGGTCGAGCTGAATGCGGACGACGTCGGAGTCTTCCGTCGCTTGGGAGCCTTCTCCGCGGTAGCTCACACCCACCTGAATGGCGAGTCCTTCCGAAGGAATGCCGTCGGTGTTGAACACGCGCAGGCCGTTGAATTCGGTTTCGTCCTTGATGCGCGTCAGTTCCGCGCCCAGCTGTTCAAACTCGCGGTTCAAGAACTCGCGCTCCTTCGAGCCAATCGTGTCGCTGGCCGCCTGCGTCGTGAGCTCACGCATACGGATCATGGAGTTGGAAAGTTCCGAAAGCCCGCCTTCAGCCACCTGAAGGAACGAGATCCCGTCGTTGGCGTTTCGTTTCGCCTGGGCGAGGCCGCGGATTTTCGCGCGCATACTTTCAGACACGGCTAGTCCGGCGGCATCGTCGGCCGATTTGTTGATGCGCAAGCCTGACGACAAGCGATTCAGCGATTCGCTCATGTCTTTGCGAGAATCCTCGAGCCGGCGTTGCGCTGTTAAACTTTCTACGTTGGTTTTAATGCGAAGACCCATGATGATTTCCTCCTTGTGTGGACTCACGCCTGCCGAACCTTGGCTAGGCGATATCGAAGATGCGTTTATCGGTCCGCGGGAAAGGCGTTCGCCGATGCCCGCAGGCGTGTTACCTCAGCAGCGACAAGGCCATTTCTGGCTTTTGATTCGCTTGCGAGAGAACGGAAAGGCCAGCTTGCGAAAGGATGCGTGACTGCGTGAGCTTGGCGGTCTCTTCCGCAAAGTCGACGTCGCGGATGCGGCTTCCTGCGGAACTCATGTTTTCTGAGGAAACAGAGATGTTGCTGATGGCCGTGTTCAAGCGAGACTGCATTGCACCCAGCGTGGCGCGCGAGTTGGCGACTTTCGAGAACGCGTCATCGATGACGCCGAGGTTGCCTGCAATGAGATCTCGGTCTTCCCCATCAATAGCGGTGTCTTTCAGTGCGAGCGCTTCTGTGTTGATGCCATCGGGAGCGTCGCCAAGCTGCAACGAAAGCTGGTCGTCGACGCCGCCGTTGTAACCCACCTGGATTTTGACAGCGGTTTCTTCGGACTGAGGGCCGAAAAGCATGCGGCCGTTGAACTCAGTGGTGTTGGCAATGCGGTCGATTTCTTCCACCAGCTGGCCGTACTCTTTTTGGAGATATCCTTTCTCGCGCACGCCGAGCGTGTCACTTGCGGCCTGGACGTTCAGTTCTCGCATGCGCACAAGGATGTTCGTGACTTCGTTCAATCCGCCTTCCGCCACTTGAATGAGCGACACGCCATCGTTTGCGTTTCTTTTGGCTTGGGTTAAACCGCGGGTTTTCGCGCGGAGGTTTTCGCTGATGGCGAGTCCAGCGGCATCGTCGGCCGATTTGTTGATGCGCAAACCCGAGGACAAGCGCTCAAGGCTTTGGTTGAGGTCCATCTGGTTGCCCGAAAGCTGACGCTGCGAAACAAGAGACTCGACGTTGGTTTTAATCCGAAGGCCCATGACAAAATCCTCCCTGAAGTGGCCGTAAAAATTCGAACCCTTCGAATCTCTACGCGTTCAAAACACCATCCTTTGGTGTTTGTGAAACAAGTGAGACTTAATGCTGGTCATTCATGACCGTTCCGTGACTCACATTGCTTCTTTCGAAAGAACGCGTTGGCTCTTTAGAAAAAAGTTGAATTCTTTTTATAAGTGCCGTGGTTTTGAATATTTATGATGGGGGTATTGGGCGAGGGGGTGAGGTCGAGTGCGTTGGCAAAGGACTTGCTTGGACATTGCTGACGCAAAAGAGCGAAAGGGCTCAAGAAGGCCCCAGAGGCCACCAAACCTGAAAACCACGGAGGAAGACGCCATGCTCATTCCCACGCTTCAAGTCCGCGATGCGATGACATTCATGCCCGACACCATCAAAGGAAACGTCACCCTCGCGGAGGCGTTGCACATGATGCGGGTGAACCGTTACAGGCATTTGCCCGTGACAGTGGGAGGAACGGCGGTTGGGCTCGTGAGCGATCGCGACCTGAAATGGGCCCTTTCACTGGGTTTGCCAGAGTCCACTCCGGTTTCGGAAGTCATGACAGAGGTCACTGGTTCGGCGAAACCGAACGATGCCCTTGCTGACGTCCTCGACGCTTTTATTGATCACAAACAGGGCTCAGCCTTGGTCACAAGCCCCGCTGGGGAGGTGGTTGGCATCGTGACGACAACGGATCTTGCTAGAATTCTTCAGGAAATTTTGTCCCAAAGTTCTTCTAGGAAGGCTGGGAGAGTGGCAGACGCAGGGTGAACGTCGTGCCGATGCCCTCACGGCTTTTCACATCAATCTGCCCCCCCCAGGTGGAGATGCTGCGTTGCACAATGGCGAGCCCTAACCCTGTTCCTTGGGAGGGCTGTTTTGTGGTGAAGAAGGGCACAAAGATTCGTTCGAGATCTCCTGCCGGGATGCCGCACCCCGTGTCGGTCACCGAAATTTCGCAATGCGTTCTGTTCGACCCCGCAGTAGACACGCGGATGTGATGAGGTGGGCTCGCGGAGGAAACTGGGAGGCTTCTTTCGAGGGTGTTCGTCTTTGCAGAAATGGCATGCACAGCGTTCATCAGGAGGTTTACAAAAACCTGACGGAGGCCATCTGCGTCTGCGCGGACAACAACACTGTTGTCGACCGTGCTGACGTCAACCACAATGCCGTTCACGCGAAGTTCACCTGCGACAAGCTCGAGTGCGTCATTGAGAGCTTCTTGCAAGAACACATTTTGGGTTTCATTGGTTTCATGGCCACGCATGAAATTCAGGAGAGTTCTGATGAGGCGGGCGATGCGGTCGATTTGATCGACGATGATGCCAACATTCCTGCGCGTGTCGCTGGAAGGAACTGTGTCTCGTTCCAGACTGAGTCCGAGCATTTCCGCACGGCCGCGCATGACCGCCAAAGGGGTGCCAATTTCGTGAGCCAAGCTCGAGGCCAGGAGACCCGCCGTGGCAAGGCGTTCTCTTTGCAGGAGCTGAGCCTGCATTTGCTTTTGCAGCGTGATGTCGCGAAGGCACGTCAACAATGCCTCTTTGCCGTCGTGCCAAAACCGCCGACATTGCCACTCTATGGGCGTGCGCGCACCGTCGGCCCGGAAAACATCGCACTCGCGCGAACCAGAGGGCTCCGCTTTGCGCATGCACTGCCTGAGCTCCTCCGAAGGAAGCCACTGCGTGAGCGATCGTCCGACAAGGGCCGAGGGCTCTTCTCCGAGAAGCTTGGCTGCAGATTCATTTACGCGCAGAATAACTCCGGTTTGGTCGTGCACAACGAGGCCGTCGAACACGGCATCGATAAGTCGTCGTTGGTTTGTTTCTTTCTGTCGAAGTTCGTCAACAAGTCGACCCCAGGCAATGGAGTAACGCAAAGAGCGTTCGAGCATGAGGGCGTTGAAGGTTCCTTTGACAAGGAAGTCTGCCGCGCCGCTCGACAAAGCTTCGCTATCTATTTTCGGATCATCGACGCCTGTCAGCAAAATAATGGGAGCTCGTGTCCGCATTTCGCTGAACGTTTTGAGGAGCTCGAGTCCGGAACGCACACCCAAATGCACGTCGAGCAAAAT
>JADCJN010000145.1 GCA_020247005.1 Silvanigrellales bacterium | reverse complement strand
TTGCCCTGGCTCTCCGTTCATCGTCTGGCACGGATTTGGCGATTTGTGAAAAAATCGCATTTTCCGAGTCAAACTGCCCGGGGGCTCTGGGAGCAAATTACAGAAACGGGGTTACACCAATAGTCGCCTGCGCAAAGGCGTACTGATGAGGCTAGGACCACGAACCGCTCCGCTATTTTCATAAAGCTGGTTTTTGAAAACAGGCACCTTTGCTGTTTTCACAGATGAAAACAGGGGCGCCCTCTCATAATTTACTATTCGCACACGTTGACTCCTTCCGTGTGCGAATAGTAAATTAAAAACATGAGACCAAAAACTTCACTCGAGCGAATTCAGGGGCTTATGTCACAACCCTCGTTCACGATCGAGGAGGCGGCAGCACTTGGAGTCTCGAGGCACCACCTCGCGTACTACGTTCGTACTGGTGACCTTCGGCTCATCGGGCCAGGTCGGTATTGCGACCCGACTCGGCCCGTCCTGACCGACTGGAAATGGGAAGATCTTCTCCGCATCGTGACTTCAGTTGAAGGTGGAATTGTCTGCGGGCTTTCAGCTCTCGATCTTCACGACCTGACGGATGAGATTCCCAGAGAACACTGGATAGCCATCCCCAAGGAAATGAAGAAACCCGAAATCGCGGGCGTGCGGTTCGTGCGAACGAGTCATCTTGCTCTCGGCCAAACGCGCCTAAAGCTCGAAGTCTATGAGGTTCCAGTCTTCGACAAAGAGCGAGCCGTCGTTGATGCCTTTCGACTTCTGAGTCGGGAGGTCGCTATCAAGTCGCTGCAACGCCTCGCCAAGCAGGGCCCCCTCGATTTCCAAAAGCTGAACTCATATGCACGGACCTTGCGAGTGAAGATTGAGGATTTTCTGCTGGCGGCGAGCACATGAACGAGCAAACGTTGCGCGACCGACTCATGCAAATTTCAAAATCTCGCGGAGAGAACTTCAACGAGACCTGGCACACGTTTGTCCTGGAACGGTTTCTCGCACGCATTGCCAAGTCGGAGCACCGCGACCAGTTCGTTTTCAAGGGCGGATTTCTGCTCGGCCGATATCTCGATTTGGGACGCGAAACTCGGGACCTTGATTTCCTCGTTCAGCAACTGGGCTCCGGTCGGCCGGTCGTTGAGTCAGCGCTAAAAGCGATTGCCACAGTCGATCTCGCAGATGGCATCCTGTTCACCGTTTCCGCCGTCGAGGACCTCCGACACCCCCACATGAAGTTTCCGGGTTACCAGGTCAGGCTGACTGCCAATGTGGGACGGATGCGAGAGAACGTATCGATCGACCTTGGAGTTGGGGACGCCGCAAGCCCGGTGGAAAAGGAGATCGAACTCCTCAAGACTCCTGGAAAGGTTTTCTTCGAAGACTCGATCAGCCTTCTCGCGTATACACCGGAGACTATTTTCGCGGAGAAGCTACAGACGGCGGTGGTGCGGCAGGAGTCGAACAGCCGGATGAAAGACTACTACGACCTCTGGATTCTCTCAGGCTCCGGCCTGCTCGACTCAGATGAATTGATAAGGACGTTACGAACGACTTTTGAATACCGGGCGACTCCCCTTGCCTCATTGCCTTTGACACTCTCTGCTGACCAGACCACCCAGCTCCAGCGATACTGGACGCCCTTCTGCCGCAACCTGTCGACAAAGGCGAAGCCGCCACCGAGCCTCATCTCTGAAGCCATCGCGGACATCAACACCCTCCTTACAACGATCGGCATCAATACGCTCTGAAACAGGGCATTTCCACCTGACACCCGCGCACCACTGCAACCTGCAGTCCGCCTCTGCACCGCACCCACCGAAAAAAGTGTTGCGACCCCCGTTCCAAAACCGTGGAAATCAGTGGAAAAGCGTGGAAGTCGAGACCCCACGTAAGTGGTTGTGGTTACTGAATAACTAAGTCATCTCAGGGTATTATAACTCGCAACGAAGAGTCCCGGCACCTCCACCATCGCATGCCCACAAAAAAGTGAACCCACCGTCGCTCTCGCTGGGTGGGTTCACGCTCTTACGATCAAAAGTTGGTGGAGGTGCCGGGACTCTGCAATAGGGCACGGTAACCTCCTGTGAATACGATATAGAACAATCTTAACGTGAGGTTGCGAAAGAGAGCGAGACCCGCCGACACCCATGGAAACCCGTCGAAATGGTTCCAAGCTGCACGAGCTGCACGAGTTGCACGAGTTGCACGAGTTCGGCGAGCAATCGACTAAGATGGTTGCCTGCTCTTCCTCACGGCAACCCCAACAGCTCGGCTTCTAACTCGATTCACTCAGCCTTCGGCGTTTGCGCGCTGAGTTTACGATGTTCGTGAATTCGGTCCACTGAAGTGCAGTTTTGCCCACGTCACCGTCGAACAGCGCTTCAATCTCAGGGCCGAGATCCGTTTCACCGGAGGCCCGAAGGATGAGCTCCGCATATCCGCGGTCCCGTAATTCCCTTGCCAATGTGCCACCATCGTGAGGGTCACCTGGCGCAAAATTGT
Source organism: Silvanigrellales bacterium (assembly GCA_020247005.1). Classification (GTDB taxonomy): domain Bacteria; phylum Bdellovibrionota_B; class Oligoflexia; order Silvanigrellales; family Silvanigrellaceae; genus JADCJN01. The sequence continues at coordinate 8,728 of JADCJN010000145.1, read as the reverse complement.
AGTCGGTTATTACGACATCGATTTCAGATAAATATGTGGATTCCGCCTCGCACGCCGCGAAGAACGCTCCGGTGCTTGCGAATGAACGAAAGGACGTTTCGGCTGCGAGTCTCATCTTCCACGCCATCCGCATGGAGATCGAATCATCAAGCAGGGCGACTGTAAGAAGACGAGGAGTAGTCGGAGGGGGCGGCTGCTCCTCAATCGGCTCAGGCAGGGCGGCCAAGATGAGTTTAAGGAAGTGCATGCGCCCGAGTGGCTTGGGCAGGACGGTGTCTGCGCCTGCTGCGAGGGCGGACTTGTTGTCGGTCGCAAGAAAGCGGTTCGAGTGGACGCAGATGTGGCCTGCAAAACCTTGATCCCGAAGTTGCTTCACAATCTCGATCCCGTTCTTCGACGCCGGACCCAGATCTACGTCCTCGACGATGAGAATCGGCGTGTACGCGTTCACGGCTGCGAGCGCCTCGCTGTCGTTCTTGGCGAACACCATGCGGATCCGTGCTGAGAGCGCATCGGACCTGTCGAGAAGTGAGAGGAGGCCGTTACGGTAAACCGCCTCGTCCTCCACCACGAGCACGGTCACAGGTTTGGCTTCCGCCACGCCCAACGACCCGAGACGCTCCAGGATGCTTCCCTCGATCTCCGCCTCGCGCGGGTCGGGACCTGCGTTTCCTTGCCTTGTGGCGGCAATGCGAACAGCTGCCAGGGCCGCTTGGATTTCGCGTGAAAAACGTGGCAGAGCATCGGCACGGGATGGGGAAAGTACGTTGGCAGTGGGCAGGGTGAAGATGAATTCGACCATGCCCGAGGGATGATTCTCAGTCTTTTCAGAAACGCATCGAACCCTGCCACCGTGGGCCTCGATGATTTTCTTGGAGATGGCCAGGCCCAGCCCTGTGCCGCCCTTTTTTCCTGAGGTGAAGAACGCGTCGAAGAGTTTGGGCAAGCTCTCGGAGGGAATGAGAGACCCACCATTGCCAAGCGCGAACTCGACGAAGCCATCATGCTCTTTAGTCCGGAACCATAAAGTCCCCTTCTCCTGCATGGCCTGTATTGCATTCCCGAGGATGTTAGCGAACACCCGCCCTAACCGGAGTGAGTCGGCACGGACCATGTGACGGTGAGAGAACTCGTATGTAAAGGATACCTCTGCATCGGGATAAACTCTGAACAGCTCGCCCAAGGATGCCTCAATCAGCGTTTCTGGAGCCACGTCCTCTGTGATCATCTTCGCATCTGACCCGATCTGCATAACGTCTTGAATCATGCCCTCGACGCTCGCCATGGCCTGGTTAACCTCAGGTAGCGTGAGCTTCAATACTTCGCGGACTTCGGCTGGGTCATCAGTCGCTTCTACGATCTGGATGATGCTCTTGAACATTGAGAACGGCTTGCGGACATCGTGAGCGAGGGCTTGAGTAGTGCGTGCGATGGCCGCGTCACGCGCCTTCGCCTCGACTTCCTCGAGAAGCGGACGCACTATTTTCGCCTCAATACGGCCTCCAAGGATGCGCACCGCCACTGCCGCCGTCGCGAGCGAAACAAGAAAAGCGGCCAGAAGGTCCTTCGAAAGGACTCTTTCCCAAAATCCCTGAAGCATGACCCTATATTCGATAACGCCAACGCGCTCGCTCCCGACTTCAACGGTCTGCGATCCTCGCGAGGCGAAGGCGGCGTCTTTTGAGGTGCAATCGGTATTAATCTCAAGCCCTGTAGGTGTCGTAATCGCGAGGCAGACCTTTGCGCCTTCGAACCGCTGGAGAACAGCGTCACGCAGGAAATCTAGACGAGAGTGCAAAGCCTCTTCTTGGCCAAGGAGGATTTCGTTTGCGAATAGTATTTTCTGTGAAGCAATTCCCGACTCTAGCTCAACGCGGACGCGTGATTCTTGGTCGCGCTCGTCAAGGACGGCGGTCGAGAGGCGGGCCGCCATGAAGACGATCGCGAGGCTTGCGACGGGCAGCCAAACCAGTCTGCGGATGCGAGTGTAGGAGAAGGCGGCCCTATGGTGCGTAGACTGCGTTTCCATCGTGAGTGGGGTCTCGATCATTCGAGAACCTCTGGGCGGGCGAAAGGAACTCCGAACGACTCCGAAAATCGGTCGAGAATCTCGCGGCGCAGATGATCCAATTTTAACGGGTCGGGACCAAAAACGAGAAACCTTCCAAGGTAACCCAGATTGGAGCGGGTAGCCTCGAAGGGAGTCCCTGGGGGGACAAATCCGTGATACTTGACTGCGCCGCTATCGTATTCGGAAAGCCAGCTCAGATTGAGGTCATGAGGCACCGTTCCCGGCGTTAAAGCAGCGAGGAAACAGGACGCGCCGAACCTCTGCGGAAGAGGGGCAAACTGTGGGAGACGGCCGTAACACATGATCTCCAGAAGGCGCGTGTGAATCGACTCGCCGTAAGCGAGGTCGTACAGGTGGGGTAGGGATCCTCCCATAAGCCGAGGGTTGCACTCGATAAGCTTAAGCCCTTCCTGCGTCCTGACAGCTTCGATGTGGAAAATACCGAGGTTGAGCCCCAAGCCTGAAATCACGCCTTCGGCGAATACTTGGCACTCGTGAACAACCGCATCCGGTATCGGAGCTGGCAGGAGCGTTCCAATCTCAATCGATTCGTCGTGACACGCACGGGAACGTTGCCCAACAGTAAACACCTTTGTTTTTCCGGCCGCGTGGGCGGCCTCGATAGAAAGCATTGGCCCCTGCAAGTACTCTTCGAGAACCCAATCGCTCGAGATGAAAGTCGATTGTTCCAAAGTCATAGATTCAGTGAGCGTGCGCGATCGGGCCGCCGAACAATCCGTCGCGTTGCGAAGAATTGCGACACCTATGCTTGCTGCGCCTTTCCGTGGCTTGAGGACACATGGAAAACCAACGCGCTCGGCTGCATTTTCGAGATCCTCGAGGCTCGTGATCGCCTCATGTTGCGACGCGAAGAGTCCGAGTTCACGAAGTCGGACTTTCGATGCGAACTTGTCCTTGGCGAGTCGTACTCCGGCCGCGTCTGTGAAACGAATGCCCTGCCGTGCGCAGAATGCAGACACTTCCTCGATGCAGATCTCACTGACAGACACCACGGCGTCGATCGGTGACGATGCCGCCAGGGATTCGAGTGTCGCGACGAGTCCTTGGGGATCCCTGTGGCCGCCTTCCACGATGTCGATTTCTGAAAGAATCTGCGCGTTGAGAGATTGGGAGCGAAACAAGCTTTTATCAATGCCTCTAGCAAGAGTGACGTGTTCGGAGAATTTGCGCGCCGCTTGGATAATTTCAATGCTCGTGAAGACGCTTTCTACAACGACCAAGTTTATCATTGAGCGGTTATCCTATCAGCCTGGGTCCTATCCTTGCAGTCGGTAACAGAGCCACGGCTTGTCACGCCGACAAGCCCTACGACGGTGACAGCGGCTGCGTCCACTGCGCAGACAAGGCCGGTGAATCCGAAGGTGTCGGCAATGCTGGCGAGCAAAAGGACGGAGCTGGCCATGGCGAGAAGCAAGCCCGCATTGAGGTATGCGAAGAATCCTGCAGCGAGTTCGCGTGGGCACGCCACCATGAGTTGGCTTTGAAAGCGCACGAATCCGACCTCGAAGAGCATGATGAAAAGGAAATAGAGAATATATCCAGGTAACGATGAGTGAGCCAGGAGAAGGGCGGCGACAGCGCTCGTCGTGGCGAGCAGGAGGCGGACGGGCGTGAGTCTCTCAAGGACATCTTTCTTGCTGGAGATTCGGGACATCAGCCAAGCTCCGGTCACTATGGCGCTCGTCGACACAATCTGGAGTGTCGCTAGGGCGCTGCTCGGGAGGCGGAGATGCTCAACGCCGAACGCGCTGCGAGCGACGTTGTGAAAGCCTTGAAAGAGCGCGACGCAGGCACCGAGAGCAAGGACCAGCGGCCAGAGCCGAAGCTGATTTGCGAGTGCGATTGTACTCGCGATGCTCGGTGGTTGACTAACCGACAAGGGATTCGCGTCGCCGGTAAGTGACCTGGGAAGCAACCACGAGAATAGCCCCGCCAATGCAGCGAGGCCGGCGGCAGCGAACAGGGTCACGGTCATATGGGACGTAATGGCCGCGAACGAACAGACGATCGCGGCTGTTCCGATGGCGAGGTAAGTCAGCGATGCGAGATCAGCGACTGCCTTCGTGAGAGCTTCGCTTCGAACAAGGTCCTTGAGGCACACGGTGCGGGCCGTTTTTTCGAGGTACTCCGCGTATCCGCGCAGCGCGAAGAGCACGAAGATCCCTATTCCGGGCAGTGGTACCAGTGCAAGCACAAGGCATGAGAATGCCTGCAAGAATCCAACGCTTACAAGAACCTTCTTAGACGGAAAGCTGGCGAGCAGTCGAGCACCGCCGCGGACGACAAGCGCAGGCAGAACCCACCCAACCGCGAAAATCGCCGCGCTCTGCATATGTGAGCGACTTTGCTCGAAAAGGACGGAGGAAAAGGAAAGGGACGCTAAAGAAGTGGAAAGGGTCGAAACGAACGAAGCCGCAAAAAGGAAACGGAGCCTTGGCGGCTTAAGGACTTCCATGCCTGCCTCGAGGTTCTTCTGGAAGTGTCCAGTAAGTGGCGTTACGGGGCTTCTGTAGCGCCGAATTTCGGCGGGCGTCAAGTAAGAACAATCGACCTGGAGGAACCTCTCGTGAGGAAAGAAGTGGATGCGTCGCTTCTAGGGAAAACAGGAGCTCAGGGTTACCGAGCGAAGATTCCGGTCTATACGGACGAACTCATCGATTATGTGGAAAGTCGATGTTTCCAGCCCAGCCCCGTCCTCGAGAGCGTCCGTGCCCAGGCAATTCACGAGCCTTGGGGGTTCATGCAGACGTCACCAGATCAAGCGGCGCTCTTGTACATGCTAACGCGTCTCAGCGGTGCGCGGCGAATCCTTGAAATCGGCTGTTTTCTTGGACACGCGTCGATAGCGATGGCGCGGGCGCTGCCTCAAGGGGGGCGGCTCGTGTCCCTCGATCATGACCCCGAGTGGGCACAGAAAGCACGCGCCAACTTTGCGAGTGCGGGCGTCGCAGACAGGATTGAACTTCGGCTTTGCAAAGCTCTCGAAGGGCTTGAGTCCCTCGCTTCCGAGACGCCGCAAGAGAAGTTTGACATGGCGTTCATCGATGCCGACAAAACCAATGCGCTCGCTTATTTTCAAGCGACGCTGGAGCTTGTCAGGGAGGGCGGCCTCCTCATCGTCGACAACGTGCTGTGGCGAGGGCGTATAGCAAATCCAGACGAAGTCTGTGCTCGCTCTCGCGCGCTCCGCGAACTTAACGATTTTGCCACTCAGGAACCCAGTCTAGAGTCGACGATCGTAACTCTTGCGGACGGGATGCTGCTGGTTAGGAAGAAGGCCGCGCATGAATGACATCAATCGCGTTGCCCGCGAGATCGAGGAGTTTGAAGCGTGGGGGCGCAAAGGTTCCATTGGTGGACGAAGAATCGAACAGCTCGGGCCGTATGCTTTTGCGCTCCACAGCAAAGGTGAAGGTCACAGCGATGCGCGCAAGCGCCGGGAGTTCGATCTCGGGCTGGTAGGGATCGCGCACGGAAACGAAGTCGCGGGGGTCAGCGTTCTCAACGAGGTCCTGCGCCGCTTTGACGCTGGCACTTTCTCTGCGGAAGCGAGCGTCATGTTCGCCTTAGGGGATGTACCTGCGGCTCTGGCAGGGAAGCGGTTCTTGGAAGCTGACCTCAACCGCTCCTTCGGGCTCGCACAACCCCATGCACCAGCTCATCACCGTGCGAGGGAACTCGAGAGGATCTTCGAGCGGACGAATTTCCTCATCGACTTCCATCAAACGCAGGGGCCTTCATCGTCGCCGTTCTACATCTCGCGGTTCGACGCTGATTCCTTCCTCGCTTTTCGTGCCTTGCGCCCGGAGTGCCCCGTCGTCACGTACCTGGAGTCGAGCTTCTCCACGCAAGGTATGACGACTCTGAACTACCATCTTCTCAAAGGAGGACGTGGTTTCGGGCTTGAGCTCGGCGAGAAAGGATTCTGGCCCAACCAGATAGACTTCGGTGTGAACTTAGTCGCCGACCTTCTCGCTGCGGCAGACTTCGACGCCGGGACGGTAAGTTCTACAGGCGGCCCGGGGGATGACCGTGACGTCTTTACGTTCGATGAGACTTTGAAAACGCAGAGTGGAACATTTGAGCTCAGGCCTGGGCTTTCAAATCTCGCGTGGGTTGAACCTGGCGTCGTCTTCGGGACCATAGACGGCGAGCCCCTTGCCGTTAAAGAACGTCGTCGAGTGCTCTTCCCGAAGTACCTCCGATCGGGGGAGTCGGGAATCCCAGGCATGGAAGTTGTACGACTCCTAAAGTTCGTTGGCACCGCAGAACTCTCGGCATGGATGGCACAGCAACAATGAAATTGTCTCAAATCCGCTCGTCGATCGGTCTGTCCTCATTGGTACTGTTTATCGCTGTCATGATTTCGTCGTTCGCTACGGCGACCCCCGCGCGGACAGAAGTCCGTATCGGACTCCTGCTGTCTGCGGAAACGGCATCGAATTCGATGTGCGTCATTGAGGCCCTCGCGGCGCGTTCAAATCGGAGTGGTGTCCGTTATGTCCTCAAGCGGTTTGGATTCGACGATTCCCCCTTGGGGGCGCGCGAGATCGCGACCAAGATGCTCGAATGGAAGCCTGACTTGGTGATAGGCCCGAGAACAACTCAAGAGGCCCTGGCGACGGCCCCCATATTCGCGAAGTCGCAGGTTCCACAGATTCTTCCTGTGGCATCTCACTCCGACTTGACCCGCAAGTTTAGCCACACGGTGCGAGTCGTTTCGAGCCAGGAAAGCTATTCGAAACTCGCAGCCAAGTTCGTCGCTCGCGCCGTGAATCCGCGAAAAGTAACGGTAGTCGCCAATACGTCACTGCCCTATTCCGTCTTTTATCGAGATGCGATCGGCGCGAACCTTCGGGGGGCGGGTGCTGCACCTCAAGAGATCCGCCACGAAGACTACATTGAGGGCAAAGCCGATTTCGAGGCAATCGCACGCGGCATCGAGGCCTTCAAGCCGGACATCGTCTATGCTCCCATTTACAATGCCGAAATCGCGCTCCTGTACGCGGCGATTTCTCGTCGAAAGGTCCCGACAACCCTCTTCACACACGCAGGCCTCTACGAAGTGCAGGATTCCCTCAAATCCAGCTATCGGAAGGAGACCCGCCTTCTGTTCAATGGAATCTGGAACGAAAAAGTGACGGGAGAGCCCGGCCGGGTCTACACGGATATCGTGCGAAAAGAGTGTAAAGATGCCGCGTCGGATGTGCGTAGTGCCACAGCTTTCGAAGCGATGACTCTCGCAGACAGGACTTTAGACAAGGACGCTGGCGCTCGGGGCGAAGGATTCGCAAGGATTGCCCGAGGACTTTCCTACACAGGCCTTCTGGGTCGAAGGGTGCCGGATGAAACCGGAGAAACAGTGCTTCCACTCCAAGTCTTCAAGTTAACGGAGAAGGGATTCCGTTTCGAAGCTGAGGTCATTCCAGGAAAGGAATAGGGCCTCTCAAGGCCTGCGAGACCAGCCGACACAAACGGATACCCACCGAAATTCCCCTAAGCTGCACGAGTTACGCGAGGACGGCGACCAATCGAGGCGATGAACAAAACAGAGACGCAGCGAGCAAATCCGGATGCCGTATCTGAAAGCAATGCGCGGTGACCTGGGACCGGCTTCGACCCTCACTGCACGAGTTCCAGAACACACAAGCAAAAAACCCGCCTTGTGAGCGGGTTTCTCGGTAAAATGGTGGAGGTGCCGGGACTCTTCGTTGCACTCTCCAAGTCTTCGAGATGACTTAGTTATTCAGCAACCACAACCACTTATGTGGGATCCCGACTTCCACGCTTTTCCACTGATTTCCACGGTTTTGGAACGGGGGTCGCAACACTTTTTCAGGTTGGTGCGGCGGGAGAGTGAACTGCAGGTTGCAGTAGTGCGCGGGTGGAGGCTGCCCGTCGGGTCGCGGTCTGGCGTAAGGACGTTAGGTTTACGTCACATTCTAGTATGAAATACCGGGCCTCTATTTCACACTATGGCCTGATGGAAAATCGTTCGCGAGGCCACCCGTATTTTGAATGCGTCGTGACATAAAACTCAAAAAATGTCGCGAGGCATGCAAAACGAGGTGCACCGCGCAGGCGGACCAGGTCGTCGCTTAACTATCAAATGGCACACCCAATGCGCCTTCGTGTGCGAATCGTCAGTTATCGCGAAATCTGAGGAATTTTCTGGTTCCCCTCGGTCGCGAGGATTTTTCAAGTCGCGGGCATTAGTGACCACGGCCCACGTGCAGCCCAGAAATGAGGAAAAGCAGAGCCGGACCTGGCTGCATCGAAAACAGGCATGAGGAAACGCGAAAGATCCTCGACAACGTTCTCCAAAGGAGGAGCCTCGAGCTTGTTCTTTCTCAAGAAAGCTTTCCATTGGGTTTGCTTCATTCCATCACGCGCGAATGCTGCCGTGAGCCCAAAAGGGGTCTCGTTCGTCATCTGGGTTTTCCGACGGTCGAAGGTGGCTTGGATGGCGAGGCAAAGAGTTGTGCCGTCGAAGTTGTGAAGTGGTCAAGGGTTGGTGGACAGAGTTTACGCCGCCTTCCGCTCGAACTCTTCGGGCGTAAGGTAACCCAATGTTGAATGGTCTCTGTCTCGGTTGTAGAACACTTCAAGGTACTCGAAGATCTCGCGCCTCGCTTT
>JADCJN010000144.1 GCA_020247005.1 Silvanigrellales bacterium | reverse complement strand
GGCAATCGTCGCGATGGTTGCCGACGACGTTTCCGTCAGCTTCACCGCCTCAACCTTAAACTCATCCGAATAACGCTTTTTTGTGGACATGACTGAAAAACCTCTCCGGGGCTTCGCTACCCCGGATGCTGTGTCCACTCAACCGGTACCACTCCACGCTCCGGTGAAACCTGGAGGTGCACGTTTCAGCGCAGTTGTGCAAGGGAATTCGTTCGAAAAGCAGGTCAGCCAGCCTCAGGCGTCCTCGAAAACCACGGTATTCGGGAGCTCGTTGACGGCCGTGAGCGCAGGTCGCGGGGTCAACGAAACGCGTGCTTTCGCCTCGAGGTCGTCGAGAAGGTGAAAGATGGCCGCCGAAAGCGCCTTGCCCTTGGGCGCAGACACGAGCGCCGCATGAAGCCCTTCCACGGAGGTTTGCCAAGCCGCTGCTGACACAGACCGGGCTAACACGGCATCGGGCAACAGGTAGAACATTTTTTCGGGCATCGAAAAGTAGAGCAACAGTCCATTGCGCTCCGTGGTGTTGGCGACATCCGCCCGCGCGAAGGCCTGATGGGCGCGGTGTTCCACGTTTTCTCGACGCTCTTCGCGCGACGTGAAGAAGCGCGAAAAAGGCAGACGGCCGAGTTCCTGCCCCCCCAGGAACAAAAGACCAAGAATCAGGACGTGGAAAGTCCAGGCGGGCACAGCCACCCACAACCCCCAAGTCACAAACTCAACGGCCACAAAAACGAGGGCAAGAAAGCGAATGGCGCCAAAGGGGTAACGCCCCCCGCGCGACGACACAACGACACGAACTTCCAGGGGCCAGCGCTCCTCGAGGCTCGCCACGCGGCGGGCGATTTCCGCGGCGTCAGTTTCCGAAATCGACTTTGGGGGCCTGTTCGAGGCTGCGGACATCTTTGTCGGCTCCGTATTGCGGCATAGGCTGATGATGAAACACAAGGGAGTTCGTGAGGCTCGAGGGGAACACCGTCACAAGCTCGTTGAAGCGGCGAATGCTGTCGATGGCGCGCGTGCGAGCCACGGAAATGCGATTTTCCGTGCCTTCGAGCTGAACCTGCAGGTCGCGGAAACCTTGGTTCGACTTCAAGTCGGGGTAGTTTTCACTCACCACAAGCAAACGGCCCAGCGCCTGCGACAATTCGCCTTGAGCCTCCTGGAATTTCTGGAGGCTTTGCGGGTCGTCGGCCTTCACATTCATGCTTGTGGCCTTGGCGCGGGCATTGACCACAGACTCGAGAATGTCCTTCTCGGAAGCCGCGGCGCCTTTCACCACACTCACAAGGTTTGGCACAAGGTCGGAACGCCGCTGGTATTGGCTCACCACTTCGGCGTTGGCGGCGTCCACATCATTCTTGGCCCGCGGAATAGACTGAAGACCACACCCCGTGGCGAACACCGAGAAACCAACCACTCCCCCCAAAGCAGCGAGTGCCCAAAAAGGCCGCCTGCGGGGAGAGGGGGCTCGGAGAAGAGTTCGCACCATTGTCATCGCTGTTTTCCTTTTTGAAGAGAGAAGCTTACAGAGAGAGCGCATACGGCCCCGTTCCATTATCAAGCAATCAGAACGCGACGAGAGCGCAACGAGAGCGTCACCAGTCACCACTGGAGCCACCGCCACCGAAGCTTCCGCCTCCGCCGCTCCAGCCTCCACGGCCTCCACCAAAGCCCCCGCCTCCGCCCAAGCCCGGGAAGACGACAAACCCGCCGCCCCGGCGTTGGCCCTTTCGAGATCTTCCCCCGCGGCTCAAAAGCGTCCCGGCGATAAAAAGCAAAGGCAACACGTACGCAAGCCAAGAGGATCTCGACTCACCCGAGTCACCACGCGCCGCTTTCGAGGCCGGGGGGAGTGGGGGAAGTTCTCCACGCGCCGCAGCTTCCACAGCGCCGGCGACGGCCAGAATCCCATCTGCTGTCCGGCCTGCCCGCAGCGCCGGACGAAGGACGTATTGAAGCAAGCGCCCCGCCAAGATATCGGGCACCACACCTTCAAGCCCCCGCCCCACTTCGAGCCGCGTGCGGCGTTCCCGCGCTGCGATGAGAAGAATGATGCCATCGTCGCGACCCGCGCGGCCAAGCTTCCACGCCTCTGCTGCGCGGATGCCCACAGGAGCAATGTCATCGCCCTCCAGCGAAGGAAAGGTCCACACCTGCATTTGAGGACCCCCCGAAGCAAACATGTCAGAGAGACGCGAGGAGACACGAGCCTGGTCGGCCGGGTCCAGCATGTTCGCGTTGTCTATGAGGGGGCCTGTGAGGCGAGGAATTTCGGGTGACGCCGCAGCCTCGCGTGGCAACGCAGCTCCCACAAGAGCAACCCAAAGGGCAAACAAAGCCACTTTGCCGCACACACCCCTGCTTTGGACCCCAAACCTCACGGCACCACTTTCGCATGCAGAATGATGTCGCCTTCTGTGAGCTTACGCACAACGGAAAGGCCCCGAGTGACACGAGCAAACACCGTATAAACGCCGTTGAGGTGGAAATTGTGCGTTTCGTTCACGAAGAACTGGCTGCCGCCGGTGTCTTTTCCCGATGTCGCGATGCCCACCGTGCCAGCAGCGTGTGACACCATGGAGACTTCGTCACGCATCAGAAAGCCAGGCCCACCCCACCCGTCTCCGCGAGGATCGCCTCCTTGCGACACGAAATTGGGAATGACCCGGTGAAAAGTCAGGCCGTCATAGAATCCCTTGCGCGCCAACCGGACGATATTCACAGCGGTCAGCGGCGCGATAGAAAGCATGCGCATGTGGACTTCGCCGCGGGTGGTGGTCAGCACAACCGTGCTTGAAACCGCATCTGCAACTTCTCGCGCTGAAGGCGTGGCCACCTGCGCCTTGGTTTGCGCCGTGGGTTCCGTTTCAGGTTGAGAGCCCGTCAAAGCCTCGTAACTTTCCGCAGCCTGCATGGCGACCTGTGCAACGGGGTCGGTGAGGGCTTCTTTTGCGCGCGCAATGAGAGGTGCTTTTTCCACGTCTGCAAGGGAACCCAGACTTTCCATCGCTCCCAACAAACAGAGCCGGCCGTCGCTTTCCCCCGGAGCACGGTAAAATTCCCAGGCAGCAACCACGTCTCCGGTCAGCGCTTGCAGACGAGCGATGCCTGCAGCAGTGGGTTCCGACGCCACGACGCCAATGACTTCGGCAAGGTGACACGTCACACGAAAATCATGCGACCTCAGACCTTGTGCAATAAACTCGGTGAGACGGGGTGTCGCCGCCAGAACGTCCGCAGGGAAAAGGGCCAAATTCTCGGCGGCGTGTGCCCGCAAAGTGACGTCGGACGACAACAGGAGGCCCATGGTTTTTTGTGCGGCTTCTGCAGCCAAAGCGGTTGCGTCTGCAGCCCCCAGTTTGGCGTCGACGGCAAGGCTTTCAAGGCCAAGAGCGCGATCACGCGCCGAAAGGGCCTCCAAACCCAGGTCCGCCGCGGCCGAGATTTTTTCAAGATACGGAGCCGCCAGACTTTTTGCTCGAATGGGGTCGAGACTCACAAGGGCACGAAGGCCGAGTTTTTGTTCCTGCAGGGTCCGCGAGGGCTCTTCAACAATTTGGGCAACCCCAGCAGCCAGACGGGCGGCCTTCGCACCAAAAGTGGCCAGAGACTCCAGAGTTTGCACTCCCACGCGGGCGTTCCGGTCGCCAAGAAGCGCCTCGAACAAGATTTCCAAAGCGGGACTCCACTCTTGGCGCCCCGCCGCAAGAGCCACTTCCACGCGAAGGGGGGGAGGAAGGGCTCCACCCGCTTTTGTTGAGTTGGCGAACAGGGAGGTTAAAACTTCAACAGTTTCAGGCGCCTTGATTCCCCCAAGCGACCTCACCGCCAGCATTCTGGCCACAGCGTTGTGCCCCTCCTTCACGACCGACACAAGAGGCTGGAGTTGCCCCAGGCTCCGATCGCCTCGAAAACGCGCAAGAAGCACGGCTGCAGCCTCGTTCACAAGGCCGGTTTCATCGTCGATGGAAAGGGCGGCGTCGACAGCCGCACCAAAAAGAACGTCCTGTGGCCCCCAACCGGTGCGTTCGCGTTGCCACAGTTGAACGAGTCCTTCCGCCGCACCTGCTTTTTCGCGCCCACGCGTGGCGATAAAAGCTTCCGAAAGCTGGGCGAAATCGTCTCGTGTCGCCACGCGCCCAAGCCCGACCCACAGAGCCTGGCGCACTCTGGCATCGGCCTCCACGGCAAGAGCGTTCAAGAAGGCGGTTCGTGCCGTGGGCGTGCCCGAGCCGAGGAGTCCGAGCGAAAACGCAGCGCTTTGACGCACGCCGGCATCCGCATGGTTCAGCGCTGCAACAAGCAGTGGCTCGGAGCTTGCTTCGCCAATGCGACCCAAGACCAGAGCCGCCTGGCGCACCACTCGAGCAGAAGAAGACTCCAGAGCCTCTTTCAGGAACGGGTGCGAAGCATCACGTGCGTTTTCGATGGCGAGAAGGCTTTGCAACGCTTCTTTTTCCAGCGAAGGCGCCCGAGAGGAGCTCAGAAAGGCCGGCTCCGTGCGATCTTTCTCGACCCCCTCAGCGGGTTCCTGGTACTGAGAGGGGTTCGCCAATGCGACAGGAGAAGTGAGTGCCGCAAGGAAACCGGAGATCAAAAGACAAGCGCGGGTGCGTGGCGACGTCATGCGGAAACCCCCCTTCACTTAAACGTGGCCCCATCTTTACCTCAGGCTCCTGCGCGAACGCTAGGACCTGCCGGCTTCAGGCCGGAATCTGGTCGTCAGGCCAAGCGCGTGTGTCGAAGGCAGGGGTCGTTGCCGCTGGCACGGCCCTGATTTCGAGCTTTCTGTCGGGATGTCAGTCGGGCAGCCTCGAAGGCCTTCGCGAACTCGACTCGCTCCAAATTGAAGGCAACACACTCCTCTCGGACAGCGACGTAAAGGAGGGGCTCGCGCTCGAAGAATCTTCCTGGATCCCCTTGGTTGGACAAAAGCGGTACTTCAACGGCGACGTGCTTCGCGACGACGTCCGCCGGATTCCTCGCATTTACGAAGCGAAGGGTGTCTACGGCACTGTTGTGGAAGGAACCCGAATCGACAACGCAGACGCCGACAAGGCCGACGTCACATTTCTTGTTCGTGAAGGCTTTCCCGTGCGCGTTGCGAACGTCGAGGTGGAAGGGCTTCCCCCCGACCTCTCCGGAAAACTGCCTGAGCCTTTCGGCCCTCAATGGCAACAAAAACGTTTTGAGGAAGCCGATCACGAAAAGGCGAAGCGCTCTCTCCTGACGCTCCTTCAAAACGAGGGACACTTCTATGCAAAAGTGGAGTCAGAAGCGCGCGTCGACGTGGGGACTCGCCAGGCCCACCTTCTTTACCGAGTGGATCCAGGCACTCGTTACTTTGTCGGGCCACTCTCTTTTTCTGGCGCCCAGCGCACCGACCCGGAACAATTGCGCGAGCACTTGACCCTCAAAGAAGGGGCACTGGTTCGGAATTCCGAAAAAATGGAATCGCAAGATGCTTTGTCGTCGCTTGGCGTGTTTCGCTCGGCAAGCGTCCTATTTCCCGACGCGCCGCCCGAGGGAAACACCATTCCCGTGGACATCCGTTTGTTAGAGGGCGACGAGCGGAACATAAAGCTCGGTGCGGGACTGGGCGCGGCCACAGGAAGAAATGAGGCGCGTGGCCGATTCGACTTCACCCACTCCAACCTTTTTGGCGGGCTCCGTCGTTTCGACGCGGAGTTTCGCCCCGCCTATGTCTACGTGCCAAGCTTCACTGCACCCGAAAAAAAAGGACTCGCGGGAAGCGCATCTTTGCGGCTCTTTCAACCCGATTTCCTGCAGAGCCTCGGAACGCACAGCCTTGGCGGTCTTGTTTCGTTGTCGGGTTCACGCGACATCCAGGACGCCTACACCGCCGATAGCGCGGCTTTTCGCACGGGCCTTGCCTGGCCCACAGACTCCCCTTCGAACATGGAAGCGGGCTACGATTTCGAAATTTTCAGCCTCGCTTCGCTGCCTCCGTCGGTGACGCAATGCCGGAGCCTCTGCACCATCTCCTTCCTCGACCAACGTTTCACTTTCGACCGACGTGACGATGTCGCCTCGCCCCGCAAGGGCTACTGGCTTTCCCTCTCCCTTGCGGAGGCGGGCCTCGGAGGAGATTTCACTTACACACGGGTCACTCCTGAAGCGCGAGTCTACCTTGCTGCCCATGACAAAGTCACAATTGCCACTCGTGCCCAAATGGGATGGCTTTTCCATGCCGTGGGCGAAGACACTCCCCTGCCCAAACGATATTCTTTGGGCGGCGCCACCACCCACCGCGGGTTCGGCAACCGACGTCTTTCACCGAGCGTGAAAGACTCAAAGGGCAGACGCGTTCCCATTGGCGGAGAATCGAGCGCATTGTTCAATCAGGAACTGCGCTGGGAAGCGCTCGAAAAATTCTTTGTTATCGGGTTTTTCGATACGGGTGCGGTGAAAGAAGAGCAGGGACGAGTGCCCGTGGGAACTCTCAATCACGCTGTCGGTATGGGCCTTGCCTACGACACCGGAGTCATTCCTGTGCGCCTTGACCTGGGGTACCGCACCAACAGGCGACCCGAATATGCGCACGAAGGCGCTTTCGCTTTCCACCTCAACCTCGGGGAGGCGTTTTAAAATGAATCTTCTCCGCGTGGCAACATTCCCTCTCCGGTTCGTCTCCAAACTCACGCTCTTCCTTGTCGGACTTGCCCTGGTGCTTGGGGTGGGTGGTGCCGTGGGGGGGTACCGTTGGCTGCGAACAGACGAAGGACAACTTTGGGCGGGTCGTGAAGCAGGGGAAGCCGCAACACGACTTCTTCGCGGCCGTTTCGTTATCCAGCGCATTCGATTTGGATTCCACGACGGCCTCGTTTTGCTCGGTGTGAAAGTCGACACCGACGCTGGAAAAGAGTTGGCCACCTTCGATCGTTTCCGCTTCGATTGGCTTTGGCTCCCTCTCCTGTCTCGCAAACTCGTGGTTCAAGAAGTGTTGCTGGAATCCCCGCGCCTCGCGTGGTCGCCTGAAGCGTCCGAGGTTTTCACCCTGCGAGACCCGAAACCACCCGAACCCGAAACCACACCAAAAGAACCCTTCAGGCTCCCTATCGACGTCGTGGTCCATTCCCTTCGCATTTTTGAGCTTCAAGGATCGTTCGAACAGACAGGCTCTCCGGCGCGCACACTTTTGGCACCTCTGACTTTGCAAGCGGAAGGAAGTCTTCTGCGCCGCGAATCCATCACCTCCGTTCTTCTCGACTACGCGATGACGCTGCGCGCCCGAGGCGCCGGGCATGTGAAGGCAAAAGGTCACATGTCGTTTCCTGAAAATTTCGATGCCCTTTCGAGCGCGTCAGGCGAATTCGAGGCTCTGGAGTTCCAACCTTTGCGAACGATGAGCACAAAAGAGGTGCCCAACGCCGCCAAAGAACTCGTCGCTGCGCTGACCCTGAAGTCGAAATACGCCTGGAGTGCAGGTGAAACCTGGCCCGCTCTCCAGGTGACTTCGCTGTTGCTGCGCACGGCAGCGGGCAACGTGGAAGGGGACGCCTCCATCGAACCCAACCGTCGTTTTGAACTCCGCCTCGAATCGTCTCGCCTCCGTTTGGCTAAAATCCCATGGTCTGCGCTCCGCCCCGGACTCAACATCACAGGCGATGTTTCTTTTCGAGCCATCGGAAAAGGCACCCCAAGCAGACCCGACGTCGCACTGCGTTTGGGGGCCTGCAACATCCTCGTCACCCTCCCTGCGCTGCCCGTGTCCCTGCGTGGACGCCGCTCGTGCGTCGAGGCGGTGGGAACGGTCACGCACGCGCTGGCCTTTGTCGACGTGCAGGGCCAAGCTTTCGGGGTTCCGCTTCACCTTCGCACGGAGGCGGAAGGAAACGCCTTTGCCAAAGAAACAAACCCTCTTGGGATTCCATTGGAAGCCACCTTGGAAACAGGGCCGCTTCCCGTGGGCGTCCTGGCCGAGCTGGCGGCAACCCCCGCGCTGCGTGAAGTTCAAGGGGTGCTCGACGCTTCTGTGCGTGTCACGGGCACCGCAGGCGCCCCGCGTGTGCTTTGGAACGTGTCAGCCGACAGGCTCTCGTACCGGCAGTGGCGCAACGTGGACGTCTTCTTTTCCGGAGAAAGCCTTCCCGTGGGAACCCATGCGGAACTCTCACTGTCTCGGAACGGCGGGCGCATGGCCACCTTTGCGGCACGCATCGTGCCACCAGCAGACGCTGCAAAAACGTTTCCTTTGAAGGGTCTTCCGGTCAGCGAACGCGAACTTCTGGCCTCTCACCTGGAAGTCGACGTCGACGTGCCTGGGCTCGGACTTCCCGGCATCGCCGAGCGTTCCGTGGAGGGGTATCTTCAAGCGGTTTACGAAAATGCGGGTGCCACGGTTGTTTCCTCTTTCCTCCTTTTGGAAGAAGGCTCCTCGGTTGGCGCCCTCAACATGTCCGTGGCGGCGGACCTCAAAGCCCTTCTCGCAGATTCGCAAGAGGCTTTCGCCGATGTGAAGTCGAACTGGAAAGGCGTCATTGCCACCGGCTCGCTCGAAGCCGACATCCCCGATCTGGCCACTCTCAAACCCGTCGTGGAGTCTTTTGGCGCCCCTCTCGAGTCACTTTCGGGGAAGGCGATGGTGCGGGCATCGTTGCAAGGCCGCCTTGCCAAACCCTTCCTGGGCGGCCGGGTTTTGCTTGAAAATGTTGACTATGTCCCCGTATCGGGGGCGTCCATCGAAGACGTCACACTCGACCTCATTCTAACAGAAGAACGCATTGACATCAGAAATGTGTCGCTCAATCGAGGCGGCGTTGTTCGCGGCAGTGGAGGCCTCACGGGGTTGTTTCCTTTCGATCCGAAGTTCACCTTCGAAGCATCGACCAACGACCTCAGACTCCTCCCCCTCATTGCCGCGTCTCCCACGCTCGACGCGCAGGTTGCGCTCGAGGGGTCGCTCGACAAGGACGGAGTGCTGCGTTCTCGCGTCACCATAAACGAACTTCGTGCCTACATCCCCATTCTTCAGGCCACGAAAGGGCGCAGAGCACAGGCCCTCGATGCCCACCCCGACGTCTTGCTTGAAAAAAGCGGCAAACCATTCACACAGCCTGGACGTCCTGCAAAAAAATCGGGTGGTACCGACGGCAACGCAGCTCAGGTCGCAGCAAGGGGAGAAGGGGAGCAAGCCAAAGAGTCCAATACCTCAAGCCTTCTGAAAGAAGCCCATGTCGACATCTCCATGCCAAATCGAGCTTGGGTGCAGGGGCCCGACATTCAGCTGGAATTGGGCACCGACATGCGAGTCGATTGGGTTGACGGCATCGTGTCGTTGGAAGGTCAGGCGGGCGTTGTGAGGCCAGGCTTCGTGCAGGTGCTCGGCAAGCGCTTCGACGTGAACACAGCCCAAGTCGTCTATGCCAATCAAGATCCCGCTCGTGGGGCGCTGGAGGCTGAAGCAACACACGTGACCGACGTGGCAACCGTATTCATTGACGTGACGGGCCCGGTTGCCAAACCTGAGCTTGTCTTGCGCTCGGAACCCGAACTTTCACAATTCGAAATCGCGTCGCTGATTGTCACCGGAAAAACCACCGAGAACTTTGTGGCGGAACAAGAGGGCCAGGAAGGCGAGGCCTCCACCCAAGACAAGGTGGCGGCTGCGGCTGCAAATGCGGTCGCGAACACCCTCGCCACTCAAGTGCTCGGTGCATTTGTCAGAAACACCGATGTCATCTTGTCCATTGACTTCGAAGACGCCACGAACAGGAAAGCGAAAGTGGGTGTCGGTCGTTACGTCACCGACAAGCTCTTCGTGAGTCTCGACAGAAACTTCGGCTCCGAAGAAGAAGGCGGCAACGGCAATGAAGTCCGCTTCGACTATCGCTTGTCGCGGAGGTGGTCGGTGGAGGGCAACTATGGCGATGGGCGCGAGGGCGGAGTCGATCTTCTTTGGAAACGTAAGTTCTAAGAAGCCTCTTGGCACGCCTGCATACACACAGTGAATCCTGTCTTACTTTGAACAAGGAATTCTTATCGTGAAGCAAACGAACCCAAAAATCGCTGTTGTGACAGGTGCAAACAAGGGCTTGGGCCTGGAAACCGTAGGTCAGCTTGTGCAAAAAGGTTACAAGGTCTTCTTAAGCTCTCGAGACGCCCGCCGGGGCGAAGAGGCGGCGCGCGCGTTTTCGGCGGAAGGTTTCGAGGTGATTCCGCTCGTCCTTGACGTCTCGAACGACGCCTCTGTGGAAAAAGCGGCGGCTGAAGTGGAAAAAGTGACAGGAAAAGTACACGCGCTCGTCAACTGTGCGGGCGTTTTTCTGGACACCGACACGGCCTCTTTTTTGAATGCCGACCTCGAAACAATCCGCGCGACCCTGGAAACGAACACTTATGGGCCGATGCGCACCATGCGTGCCTTCTTGCCGCTTCTCTTGAAGTCAGGCGAGGGCCGCATTGTGAACGTCAGCTCAGGAATGGGCCAACTTTCCGACATGAACGGCGGATCGGTGGGCTACCGCCTCTCGAAGACGTCCCTCAATGCGCTCACGCGCATTGTGAGCGACGAATTCCGCTCAAAGGGCCTGCTTGTGAATTCTGTCTGCCCAGGCTGGGTGCGCACCGACATGGGCGGCACGAACGCCGAGCGCGACGTGAAGGAAGGCGCCTCTGGCATCGTGTGGGCAGCGACATTGCCCCACGGGGGACCTTCGGGCGGTTTCTTCCGGGACGGCAAACCCATCGTGTGGTGAAAGCGAAGAGCGCGGCAAACACCAAAAGGCTTAGGGCTCGATGTTCACGCTGCGTGAAACCTGGCCCACCACGTCACCACGCGCATCGAATCCACGCAGGGTGAAAAAGCGAACACCCGTCTTGTTGAAGGTGTTCGTCACGCGGAGGGCGTCCCCTACGCCTTGGAACAGAATTCCGTTGAAACCGTCGACTGTGACTTCGAGCCTCGTCGCACCAATGACCTTGAATGCGAACTCATATTTCGCAGGGCCCTTTTTTACAGATGCGAACGGAAAAGTGCCGAACTCGGTTCCGCTCTTGTCTGCCTTCACTGGCCGTGTCGTCCGTCATCAGATACGCGCGCGCCAACAGCAGGTTCCACAAATCCGTGACATGTTTGCCCATCCTGATATTGGTGAGGGTTTGCACGCGGTGTTTCGTTCGCGTGACGACGGTCTTGACGTCGACGAATTCCCGCTCGTTCTGCTCCGACTTGAGATTTTTCACCTCCTCCTCCAATGCGATACGTCTGCCGTCCGCGTCCACGTCAATGCCCTGCGGGGAAGCGCCACTGGCGAGGCCACATCAAAACATGCCTTCAATCTTCGTAGGAGCAGGTGGGACAGATACGCCGGCATGCTTTTGCGCAGGTTAGCGGCGTGACCTATTCTCGGCCCTCGATTCTTCCTCCTGGCAAGGTTTTCGGATTTGCCCTGACCCGAAAAGGTCTCTCGCAGGAGTTTTGAGAAGCTTGGCGTTTCCTCGGAGGACTTTTTCGAGCTGCCGAACCTGCCCGGCGTGAGAAACGACTGCTGAATACGTCAGTCCGGCTTAAGACGCTGCACATTTTTCCGAACATGCGCCGGGGTGTTGCCGAATCCCCTTGGACGTCCTTAGGGTACATATTTATTCAAGGTGTTACTTTCAAATGAATAACTTTTTAATTCTTTTCGTTCTATTTTTTAGCTCTATTTCCTGTCGAAATAGCGCACATTATGAAAATAAAAAGCATTCTTCAACGGACCAGAATCTCGCACAACCATCATCAAAAGAAGCGTCACTAGGAAACCTCTTTTCCGACGGTGAAAGCTTTTCTTTGCAGGATGTTAAAGAAGGAAAGACCTGTGGCTCCGTGCGTAATGGCAACCTGACTTTCACTTTTGTGCAATGGCCCGGAGAACTAAAGAAGTGGCTTGCCGGGGAACTTGCAAAGATGAAATTCAAAAAGTCTGCCACCGAAAAATTGCATGGCATTTACCTCGCCAACTATTCCAACGACATCGGAACGGGCCTCACGTGCCACGACGCCAAATCCGACAAGATGGTTGTTTTGATCAACGCCAAATTGGTTACTAGAGAGCGCAGGGATCTTTCTCAGCAAGTAATGACCACTCCTAACGACCTTCGGCCCTTGGGTATCCCAGTCCTTGAGGATCGGGGAGATGCCATCTTGCAAACTTTTGTGCACGAAATGTTTCATGTGATCGACCTAGCCTACTACCTCGATGACCTAGCAGATTCCCTCGAAGGGAAAGCCGCGGGAGCATCTTTTCGTCAAACTCTTTACGAAATGTCTTGGAAGGAACCTCTCAAAAGCCGATTTGGTGAGGACAAGGCCGAGGCCACAGAACTTGCTCTCACAGCAACGTCAATCAAGAACATCGATGCGCACCCACTCAAGAAACATTCTGGACTTTTTCTCGCCGACGAGGCCTCCCCCCCTCAAGATGAAATGCAGATCTGGCTGAACGAAAACAAATGGATCGCCACGAAAACAAATTTTTTTAGCACTTACGCTAAAGATAACTTTCTGGAGGATTTTGCCGTAAGCCTCGAGGCTATATACAGTGGAAAGGCCTACGATACATGGTATAGAGTCGAGTTTTTCGCACCCCTGGAAAAATTCCTACTCAGTACGAAGGCTTTGATCGAAAGCAGTCCTTCGCACCGAGAAAAAGCCTGTTTTATTCGGAAAGAGTTTTTTGGGGACCCCTGTTCATAACACGGCCTACTTGTTAACTCATGAGTCCAAAATGCGTTGGAAGAAGAGGGCTCGAAATTATGAAGAGCTTCTCCAAATCTTGTTTGCGATAATTGAGTTGGGCCGCGCAGATTTTTTCGAATAGGCCCTTAGGGCTCGATGTTCACGCTGCGTGAAACCTGGCCCACCACGTTGCCACTCGAATCGAATCCACGCAGAGTGAAAAAGCGAACGCCCGTCTTGTTGAAGGTGTTCGTCACGCGGAGGAAATCCCCTGCGCCTTGGAACAGAATCCCGTTGAAACCATCGACGGTGACTTCGAGCCTCGTTGCACCAATGACCTTGAATGCGAACTCATATTTTGCAGGGCCCTTTTTTACGGATGCGAACGAAAAAGTGCCGAACTCGGTTCCGCTCTTGTCTGCCTTCACCTTGCCAATTTTTTCTACCGCCGAGGTGTTCTTGTCCATGGCGACGAATGTGTACCCTTTCGCCTGTAGCTTTTCTCCGGTGGTGCTTCCCGACGAGCCTAAGTGATCGTCGGCGATGTTGTCTTCCACGCCAAGGTCCTTCACTTCACCCTCGCCCGGGTTGAATCCGCGGCTCTGGCAGGCCGCTACCGCTGAACCCAGTGCGAGGAACGCAACGGTTACGAGCGAGGGAAAAAGCAAAGCCGTGCGAAAACTGCTGAAAGATCTTAACTTCGAATTCGAAGGACTCGTCTTGTTGTGTTCCTTTAAATTTTCCTGAACGCAAGGGACATGGCATATCGTAACATGACAGATGGCTCTCATTCACTTCGAGCATACGAGGTGTATTCTCGTTTTCTATTCCTCGTTCTTGGAAGCGCCCTGATTTTGACGCCCCAATGCCAACGCTTCTGCTCCCGCCAACCTGTTTCTTTTGCGTGGCAAGGAAGCCACGACGGCTCCCACCAGCATGGCCACGCAGCCGGCAAACCCGATGGGCGCTAAGGTTTCGCCTTGCATGAAGAACGAGAAACCCGACGCAAACACAGGTTCCATTGCAAAAATAAGGGCTGCCTGAGTTGCTGACGTGAAGCGCTGGAACACAATTTGCAAGACGGTGACAAGCGACGTGGCCACAAGGGCAAGAAAGACGATGACGCCCCACAACTGCGGCGATGGCAGGCTCCAGGGTTCGAGGCTCGCATGCGCCGGAAAAGCCAAAACGGCAACAACCAAGGTCTGCCACGCAGCAAGCCCCAAACTTTCTTCCGTTTTTCCGTAATGGGTTAAAGAGAGGATGTGAAAGGCAAAGGAAACGGCACACCCGAGCACAAGGAGGTCGCCAAGCAGCACATTGCCCGGAGGCGTGAAAGCCGCGTTCTGGCTCAACGCCAGAAGTCCGAGCCCCCCGAACGACAGCAAGACGCCAAGCACCACTGCCAAGCCGAAGCGGGCCCGAAAAAAAAGAAACTCAAACAAAGGCACCAGAACAGTCGACAACCCGGTGATGAAAGCTGCACGCGACGCCGTCGTGTGCGCAAGACCCATTGTCTGCAAACCAAAGCCGAGAAATAGAAGTGCACCGCAAACAAGGGCAGGCTTCGGACCCGAAAGGCGCCCTCGTCCAAAGGGAAGAGCCACCGCAAACAAGGCCGCCGACGCGATGATGAAACGGAAAAGAACAAAAAGGAGCGGAGGAAAGCCCCGCATCGCCTCGTTCACAAGCGGAAACGAAACACCCCAAACAGCCGTGATGCAGAGCAACCCCAGGCTCGCGCCCAGAGGATTCACGGCAGGTACTCCAGAAGACGCGCGCTCACCCGTTCCCATTCTCGCTTGGAAAGAGAGGCTTCGTCAATAATCAGGTGATTCACAGTGCGTGGAAGCGAATGCCCGCTGTTGTCTACCGCTTCAAGCGTCCAAGACGTCAGAGTGCGCTCTTCCATCAATTCCCGTGTGCCTTGAAAAGAAACAAGCTCGTCGTCAGGATGCAGGAACACGAGCGTGGGAATTCGAGAGCCGTTCAGCGACGAGGCAAGAAGGGCCCCTCGGGAAGCGAAGAGAGCGTTGTAAGCCGCGATGGGCGTTCCACCCGCTGCACGGTAGTTTTCAATGTTGAGCGAAGGAAGCCTCAGAGCAGGAAAGAACGAAAGAAGCCTCACTGCGTGTGCGAAAGGCTTCACTGCAATGGCAGGCGCGAAAAGCACTTGCGCCGAAAAAGGTGACCGCGGGAAGGCGGGAGTGTTCACGAGGTCTTGAGCCACTGCGGCACCGAGGGAAAAGGCAACAAGCACCAAGGGAACCTTCTGTTCGTGCGCAACTTCCGCCGCCGCACACACGGCTGCGCGCATATCGGAAAGGTAACGGTCCCGTGTCACCCTCGCAAACACGGCATCGTTGCCGCCATGGCCTGCCAGGGCAACGCGGACCACGTAGAATCCCGCTCGCGTCAGCACATTCGCCAGGGCGTCCATACGGCTTGGACGCAGATTCAACCCATGGGCCACCACGGCGACGCCCCGCAAATCTCCGTCCTCCGGAAGGGTGGGTGGAATGGCCAACGTGCGCTCGGCCTCCGCATGGCCTTCGGCCCTCTGTCGTTCGCGCAAGGCAACAAGCGGCGACGGGCGCGCCAAAGGCGAGAGAAGGGGGTACGGGGACGGCGGATCACACGGTGCCAAGTCCGACCCAAAAGCCTCCGCACGCGCGGCAGGAGGTGACGAAAAAAAGACGACGATGCAAAAGAGCACGCCAGCGGAGTTCTTGATGCGGCCCTGGTGCAACCGCATTCGACTCTCATGAAAGGCCTGGTGAACCGCGTAAAGAACAACCGAAAGAACGATGATGCTGCCGCCTATCATGCTCGTCTTTGCAGGAAGAATGCCCGTAGCCAATGCAACCCAAATCGGATTGAGAATAGGTTCGAGCGCAACAATAACGATGCCCACGACGGCCCGAATTCTCACCGCTCCAGCGCTATAAAGCACATAGGAAAATCCAATTTGAACGGCTCCCAGAGCGGCGAGAATGACAAACGACCTGCCGTCCAACTCTCCGTGCGCCAGCACCGCAGGAAAAGCAACAAGCGCTGTGAACGTGTTGCCCAGGGTCACTGCGAAAAGCGAGGCGCAAGCGATCCAGGCGGCATTTTGCACGCCTTGGGCCGCAACGGCCACTTTGCGCAAAGAGAGAGCCAAGGCGGCGAAACCGACGCCCGACACCAGGGCAAGCAGGTTTCCCAGGAGTCCATGGGGGGTGAGCGCCCCTGCGAAAAACCACGCCATGCCAAACACACACCCACAAAGGGCGATGAGATCGGTCCACCGAGGACGTTCCTTGAGCAAGGGCCAAGAAAGGAGCGCTACGTAAATGGGCGAGGTGTACTGCAATAAAATAGCATTCGCGGCACCCGTCAATTTGTTTGCGAAAACGAAACAGACGACGGTCAGGAGGTAACTGCCCGCTCCTGCCCACACCCAGCCGTTGACCGCCAGCGCTCGACGCCCCGGACTCTCAAGACCGCGAAGCGCGTGCGCCAGAAACGGCAGAAACACAGGCAGAGCGAACAGGGCGCGCCACCCCGTGATAACGAGGGGAGGAGCGTCGACGAGATGAATGCCCAACCCCCCAACGCTCCAACAAAGCGCGGCGGCCGTCACGGCAAGAAGGCCTTTGGTTTCGTTCTTCATGTGAGATGCTATAGCGCGTCTGTTCCAAAGAGGGAACGGCACGAACGCAGGGAGTCGCCACCAACCACACCTGGCGGCACGGAAGCCACGAGCTCTTGTTTCACGCGGTCCATGAGCTCCGCCCAATCTCCATGAGTGCGTTGACGAAAGAGGCGCATACCCGGATACCACGGCGTGTCGAGAGCCTGTGTTCCCCACCGCCAGTCGCAGGCGCGTCCGAGCAGTGTCCAACAAGGGACACCCAAAACACCCGCAATATGCGCAACGGCCGTGTCGACGGTCACCACCAGATGCATTTGGTTCACCAGAGCTGCCCGAGCGGCAACGTCTGCAAGCGAGTCTTCGTAAGTTGCGATGTCGCCAAACGCATGGAGTTCTTGCGGCGTCGCTTCCTTTTGAAGATTCACGAACTCCACGCCTTTCACACCACGCAAGGCATGCATGGCTTCAAGTGGTGCAGAGCGGTGCAGGTCGTCACTGTGAGAGGGGTTTCCTTTCCAGCAAAGCCCCACACGAAAACCACCGCGCGGCGCCAAAACGACTTCTTTGCGCCACTCAGGCTTCACCCGCAAAAGGGGCACGTCCGCAGGAATGCTTTCTGTGTCGAAGGCAATGAGATGCAAAAGTGATAAAAGCGGACAGTGAAAATCGTAGGCCCCCTCTACAAGGTGCCCATTGGGAACGACCTGCACGCCAGGCAATTGGTTCACCAGACGCACAAGATCTTGCGGACACTCGAACACCACAGTCATGCCTTTTGAGGCCACGAGAGGCAGAAGCCGACAGAACTGGAGGGAATCGCCAAGGCCTTGTTCCGCATAAACGTAAAGCGTTTTTCCAGGCCGCACCCGGCCGTCCCAAAGTGGTTTCGCAAGACTCAGGAAAGGGGCGTACATTTTTTCGAATTGCGGGTGACGCATGCGCCATTCATACTCTGCAAACCCTTCCCGCAGGCGCCCCGCGGAAAGAAGCGCGAGCCCGCGGTGCCAATGCGCCACCGGGTTCGATGGTGCAAGGCCCAGTGCTTTTTCAGCGGCGTCGAGGGCCTCATCGAGGTCGCCACATTGATGGTGCGCGAAAGACAGGTTCACCATCGCATCCACGAATCCCGGCCTGAGGCTCAAAGCCCGAACGTAACAACCCACTGAGTCGGCAGGTCGCCCCGCGCGCTGGAAGGTGACGCCAAGGTTGTTCCATGCCTCGGAGCTGGTGGGCGAGACCTGCAAGCACTCTTGAAAAAAACGCACGGCATGATCCACCCGGCTCGCATCGAGCGAGAGGATGCCGAGATTGAGCAGGGAAACGTAATCGCGGGGATCTTTTTCAAGCGACCGCGAAAAGGCCTGCAAGGCCTCTCCCTTGCGGCCTTCCATGAGCAGGAACTCGCCGAACTGGGAGTGAAGACGTGCCGGCGCATCTTCGCTTCCTTCGCCAACCGCAAGAAGAGCGATGGCTTCGTTTCGTTGGCCCTTGAGGAAGAGCGAGCGCGCAGTCTCGATGTCAGGCGACGTCATGTCAGTGCTCCCTTACGCTTGAAGAAGGGTAACGGGAGCAGGTGAAGGCTCACTGGGCAAAAGGCGTTGCCTCCTGCCATTCAGACGGCAAGCCTGCCGCGGTGCAGGCGGCTCACCCGCCGCGTTTCAGGCGGCAAGCCTGAAAGGGACTCCGCAGGCGCCCCACTCCGGTTACGGTGAGTTTTCTGACGTCAGCCCTTTTGTGGACGCCTCGGCGCCCTCGTGTTAGCGAAAAGAAGACCATGCGTTGCGTAAATCAAGGAGCTCTTCCATGCCTCAGTCCGCGCAAACCCCGCGTTTCGTTGTGAACTGTTTTCTGTTGTTGGCCGTTGGGAGTCTTCAGTCCGCAAGCTTCGCGTCGCCTCGCGCCACCTCTGACGCGTCGCTCGCCGAGCGCGCTTTTGCATCGGTGCCCGTCTTGGGTTCCCTCAGCCGCACGCTCGACTCCGCACGCGAAAACTCTGAAGCCACACGGAACGTCACCTACCGCTTGGGAAGCGAATGGGGCAAACGCCCTGTCACCGAAGACTCCCTTGCCGATGAGTCGCCGGCATTCCGTCGTGCAGCACTCGCCACCGCCCGCGCGGGCGGCGCGACCTCGTTTTACCTTGGCAAGTTTGCGGGCAAACACGTGATGGCCACCAACCACCACGTATTTCCATCCGCTTCGCGCTGCATCGGTGGAACCATTCGATTCCCGCTCCTCAACAGGGCGTTTCAATGCAGTGTGTTTTTGGGCACCTGGAGTGACGTCGATCTTTCCCTCTTCACAATCGATGTGCGCAAAGACGCTGACGTCCTCGCTCTTGCTGAGGTCGGCGCAAACTTCGATTTCTCGAGTCCATTGCGAAAAGGTCAAGAACTCCTGACAGTGGGATTTGGCGTTGCCGACAATCCTCTGCGCCAGCTCGTGGGTAACAGCGATTCCGACTGTAAAGTGTTTTCGCCCGACGAAGCCTTCCGCTTCATGCCCGACCCCGACCAGCTCAATCCCGGCACATACAATGCCTGGAGCTTTGCCAATGGCTGCGATGTCTCGCATGGCGACTCCGGTTCAGCCATGGTCGATCGCACCACGGGCCTTCCTGTCGGCCTCATTTGGACAGGGCGCATTCCCAAGGCGGCCCGTGTGCAGTCGTCGGAGTTCCTCAACTCCCTCATCAACTCTCAAGGGCCCGAAGTCTGGGAAGAGCTCAGCTACGGCGTGCCCGCATCGAAAATCAAAGAGACCCTCGAAGGCTTTCTTGCGGCCCCCACAACGCCCCAGGCCACAAAAGAAATCCTCACGGAACTCCTGGCCGACTGACACCGCAAGCATTCTCTGCCCACACACACGACTCCTCACCGCTTTATGCTCTAGAATCAAAAGGGTGTTGGAGGAAAAATCCCATGCGAGTGTTCGCGCTCGTTCTGAGTTTTTTATTTGTGCTGCACTTTGGCTCAAGCGAAGCCTCGGCGGAAGTCGTCGGAGTTTCCAACGGAACAACGTCATGTGGCGCTTTTCAGGCACAGTCGGGCATCGAGTCGCGCTTTTGCCTGCAGTCACCAAAAGCCGCGGAACCCGACGCCCTCGTGCTGTTCCTCCATGGGCTGGGAGGTGACGAAAAAACCTGGCAGAACTATGGCCTCACGCGCCGCCTTCAGCGTGCGCTCGAGGAACGCGGACTCCAGCTGGCCGTTCTGACGCCTTCCTTTGGACCTTTCTGGCTCCTGAAAGAAACAGCCGCGCCGTCGGGCGATCCTGCCCTCATGCCTGTCGTAGAGGAACTCCTCGAAGCCACCCTCGCGCGCTTTCGTCCGGGGCTGCCAGTTGTTCTTGTGGGCACCAGTCTTGGGGGGTACAACGGCATGCAGTTTTATTTCAAGCGCCCCCACCGCTTCGACGCTTTCGCATTTGCAGGGCCCGCCATCGTCGATGCTTCACCGCTTGGGAATGAAGACGACATTGTCCGGCACTATGTCGACCGCACCCGGGCGAAAGTCTCCTCGGCCCGCACCATCGTGCGGTCAACACGCGACCGCTACAAAGATGAAGACGACTTTCGGGCCCACGATCCCCTTGCCCTTGCCAGGACCCTTGGCCCCCTCGACAAGCAGCCGCCGCTTTTTCTTCAAGTGGGGCAAGAGGATCACTTCGGATTTCAATCGGGGACGTCTCTTCTCCAGGCACTGCTCGGCTTCAGCGGGGCTCCAGTGGAGTTCGCGCTTCTTTCCGGGGGCCGGGGGTTCTTCGATCACGTCGAGATGGACGTTCCTCGGACGGCGGCGTTCCTGGAACGCTCCTTGCGCCGACCCTAACACCTCCAGCACCCACTCCGCTGGAAATCAGGTCTTCCGGCGCCTGCGGCGCCTCGGGGGTCGTTTCGCAAGCCTCACAAAGCATGGCGAGTGCAAGCTCAAAGTAACGCGAAGCAGAGGCCGCGTCCAAATAGGGCTTTACGTAGGTGAACGTCCACGACAAACGCCCATGCAACGTGCTCACAATCGCTCCGCAACAGGCTCCTATTCCATTCATCGCGGAAGCGGCCTGAAGATCAACAAGCGTGAAGGGCCCGTGCTCTTTCAGGAACGGAAGACGCCCGATGTTCGACACCGTCATGGCGGCAAGAGTGTGCCTGTCACGTTTTGAAACAAAGTCGACGAAACGATCGGACACCGCAACGTTTGCAAGGGCATCTCCGCGCGCAATGGCGGTGTCGAGCTCACGCTTGGCGGAACGCGCGAGTTCCCAAAAATCGCTTTCGGGAGCGACACGATGAATCGCTCCAATCATAGAAACGAAACAGCCCAGGCTCTCTTTGTGAACCTGAGGCTCCAGCAGCCCGCGAATGTTCACGAACGAAAAAATGCGATAGTTCACCGAAGGAAGATGCACGTGGGCCATACGGTAGCCAGCCATCAGCATGGCCGCGCACAAGGCGCCCTGCACCGTGGTGCCATGCGCCCGCGCGGCATCTTCAATGGCACGGGTAGATGACTCGGAAAGGGAACGAAAGAGAAGGTGCGTGCTGCGATTCGAGCGCGTGTTGCCGCTGCGGTCGCCTCGGCGCTGGACGTCGGCATCGAGAGCCTTGCGGTCGAGACGCAACAATGTCGGCCTGAGCAAGAGCTCGTTGGCCACGTTCCGAGCCAGAAAGCGGCCCACCCGCACGAGGCCTTCCACATTTCGAAAGTCATCAGGCAAAAGCCTGTCGGACGCGGGAAGAAGAGGAAGCGTCTCGGGCTCAGGCAACACGTCTCCACGCGCCAAGACGGCGAGAACCGCAAGCATCTGCGTCACGAGTTGCGTGCTCGAAGTGGAGTCATTGATGGCATGATGGAAGACGATAAGAACAGAAAAAAGTCCTGAGCCCTGCCCATGCTCCACGCCCGTCACGCGGAGGAGTGGCCCGTTGCTCCAGTCAATAGGATTGTTGAGCTCGCTTTCGCAGAGATCACGGAACGCAGCATCGGAATCGACGCAAAGCCAGGTGACAGGGACGTCCCCAACCCCTTCGCTGGTAAAAAAAAGTTCACCATGCCGATTCTCAACCCGCACTTGCAGAAGAGGGTGCTTTTTCTGCAACCAGCGAAAGGCGGACGCGAGAAGCTCGTTCTTCAGTGGACCACGCAAACGCGCAATACGGAGGGTGTTGGCCGAGCCGATGCCGGAGCTGATGCCCCAGGCGATTTCGGGACCTCCGAGTTTCCTGCGAAGGGTCATGGGCGCCTCCTAGAAGCTTGAAACTCATGGGGGTCGACGTTACCGTAGTGCCACTTGTACACCAGAGTCAACCAAGAGCCGCCTTTACAAGCCGCGGCATTTGCGAGGTCCGGAATGCGTCGACTCACGGAATCAGCACTGAGCCACGCTCTTCTGGCCGCCGCCCGCTTGGCCGAAGGCAAGCTCCAGTCGTCCTTGCTTCGCACTCGTGACAAGCAAGAAAAAGCCCTCTCCCGCTGCCTGCGTGCCATGGAAGGGAGCCCGGTTCGCCAACGCCACGGCGTGGCTCTTTCCGAAACACCTTCGACACTGCGAAAAAAAGGCATTCGCACCGAGATCTCCGAGTTCCAAGAGCTTATTCACGGCGGAAATTTCAAGCCTTCTTATTTCTCTCGCGAGGGCGTTGTCGGATTCGCCATCAGTTCAGGGACATCGTCGGCGACGCCAAAACTTTTCCCCCTCACCCGCGAATACGTGCGCGCGCTCGACCGCATGCAGCGGAGCTATTTTATGCATCGGCTGGCGCTCGCAGGAAACCCGCGCCTGTCGCTCGGCCATTCCTTCATGATCACCGCCCTCGACCTGAAAACGACGCATGCGGGTCTTCCGGTCAATCCTATGTCGCGCATTCTTTACGATCTTTTCAAGGAGCCACCACTCTCGTTCATGCGCATTCGACACATGAGCGAGTGCTTCGACGAAGTCACCCTGGAGCTCAAACCCGACGCTCGCCTGGATGACATCCGGGATCTTCGCATGCATTCCTTGTTTGGCATGCCGCCTTTCGTGCTGATGATCTTCGAGCGCCTGCAGGAACGCTTCGGCATTTCTTCCCTGCGCGACGTGTGGCCTCACCTCGCCTTTTATGGCCATTCGGGCTTCAACGTCACACCCTACCGCGATCGTCTTCAACGTATCCTTGGCCACGATGTCTTCTTTTTCGACGGCTATGCCGCCAGCGAAGCCGTGATGGGTTTGCAATTCGATGCCACCTCTTCCGACCTCACTTTCCTCCCACACGACACTTTTTTCGAGTTCTTATGCCAACGCACCGGCGACCGCCTCCACCTTCACGAACTGCGCGAGGGCGACGCGTACGAACTTCTTATCACCACACCCGGAGGGCTGCTCTGTTACCCATTGGGCGACATCGTGCAAGTCACATCGGTTTCACCGGTGCGATTTGTGGTGCAAGGCCGCATGGAAGAGTCCTTGCGGCTCACCGGCGAACAAGTGAACGCCGCGCAGGTGGCAAACGCTTTGCACAGGGCGTGTGAGCTGGAACATTTAAAGTCGGGCAACTTCGTGGTGGCCCCGCGGAACGACGCGGTGGGCTACGAAGTTTTTCTCGAATTGGCTAAAAACAGAGAGTCCTCAGGTGCCTTTGATCGCACTCAAAGGCCCTGGGAAGGACACGACACAAACTGCGGCCAACCTTGGTCAGAAACGCCAGCGTCGAAACGACTTTCCGCCCTCTTCGACGCACAACTCCGAGCCGAAAACAGCGTTTATGGCCTCATGAGAAGCTCAGCACTCTTGCACGAGCCACGCATTGTGCCTTTGCAGGCTGGCTCCCTCGACGAAGTCATGCTCCAAGGAAAACGCTTCGGACAAGGAAAGTACCGTCGGCTCTATTCAAGCCGGGCCGACATAGAGTCTCGCCTCGGCGAGCTCACAACTTCACACGCGCTTTGAAGTCGCGTCGAAAGCTTGAGTCTTGGGCCGCTTCATAAAAGCGCCGATAGCATCGTCTTCGCCCCCCGCCGCTTTTATGAGAGCGGCCAAGAGATTTTTTTTATAGGAGCGGGGACAAGGAACGGCCCTCCGCGTAGGTTGCAGTTGCTAATAAAGTAACTCAAGCGAGGGTTGAATTTGCATACCACGGTTGCTTCGTATTGGCGAAAAATTCAGGCGTCTCTTTTCCCCGGATTTGCCGAAGAGCTGGGCGATACTACGGAAAAACATCGAAAGCTGATGCTAATCCTCGATGTGGTGAAGGTCGAAGATCATCTCGAACTCAATCCATACCCGCTCGGTCGAGGACGGCCTCCGCTCGATTCGACCGCCATGGCGCGCGCTTTCATCGCCAAAGCGGTTCTGAATTTGCCGACCACGAGGGCGCTCAGAGATCGTTTGAATGCCGACAGCGTGTTGCGCCGCATTTGCGGATGCGAACGTAAAGCGATGTTGCCCTGCGAGGCTTCATTTTCCAATTCGTCCACAAAATTTGCCGACGCGAAACTGGCTGAGCGCGTGCATAAAGCCTTGGTGCGCGAAGCGCACCAAGGCGTGCCGGTTCATAATATGTCGCGAGATTCGACGGGGCCGCCCAGGCGTCGATTGAGTCGCGCGAAAAGCCACCCAAGAAAGCTCCAAAAGCGCAGCGTGTTGCTCGAAAGAGAGGACGGCCGAAGAAGGGAGAGGTACGTCCCGCCAAGCCACTTTCGCGCTTGGAGCGTCAGCCGACGATGAGCCTGGGCGAGCAACTCGCCGATCTGCCGATCGCGTGCGACTGCGGATTCAAGACGAATGCGAAGGGAATTTCAACTGGGTGGATCGGTTACAAGTTGCACATCGACACTGCGCAGGGAGCCGTACTGAAGTGGTCAACGATTGGTGGACAGAGTTTACGCCGCCTTCCGCTCGAACTCCTCGGGCGTAAGGTAACCCAATGCTGAATGATCCCTTTC
>JADCJN010000143.1 GCA_020247005.1 Silvanigrellales bacterium | reverse complement strand
GAGGATCCACCCTCCGACGATGAGTTTCCTACGACAACCGCATAGGACTCCAACCGAGAAACTGGGACCTCACGGTCATCAACGCATACAACCGCTTCGCGCTGCCGAAATTCTGGGGCACGGGAAAGCGCGCCTCGGCCGATGGCACCAAGTGGGATGTCTACGAACAGAACCTTCTGTCCGAGTACCACGTCCGTTATGGCGGCTATGGGGGCATCGGTTATTACCACGTATCGGACACGTATATCGCGCTCTTTTCGCACTTCATTCCGTGCGGAGTGTGGGAGGCTGTCCACATCCTCGACGGGCTCCTGCAGAACCGTTCAGACATTCAGCCTGACACCATTCATGGCGATACGCAGGCGCAAAACGCGCCCGTCTTCGCGCTCGCCCATCTGCTCGGCATCAAGCTCATGCCGCGGATCCGAAACTGGAAACACCTGAAGCTGTTCCGACCCGACCGGAAAAATCGCTTCGAACACATCGATGTCTTGTTCGACGAGGCCATCGATTGGGATCTCATCGAGTCGAATTTCGACGACATGCTGCGCGTTGCCGTCTCGATCAAGGCCGGGCATGTGACGGCCGCTGCGATTCTTAGGCGCTTAGGAAGCGCCAGCCGCAAGAACAAACTCTATTTCGCCTTCCGAGAGCTCGGCCGCGTGGTCCGAACGAAGTTTCTGCTCTCGTACCTGGGCGACATCGAATTGCGCCGAACGATCCAGGCGGCGACCAACAAGAGCGAGGCGTTCAATGGATTTGCTCAGTGGGTCGCATTCGGCGGTGGTGGGGTGATTGCCGAGAACAACCGCGATGAGCAGCGCAAGGTGATCAAGTACAACCACCTCGTTTCAAGCCTTGTCATTTTCCACACGGCCGATGCCATGACGAAGGTTCTCGGCGAACTCGAAGCCGAGGGGCACACGTTCAGCCGCGAAGCGATTGGTGCGCTTTCGCCCTACCGACGCGAGCACATCAACCGGTTCGGGGACTACACGCTCAACTTGGAGCGCAAGCCGCCGCCGGTATCGGGCCGTCCTATTCTCGTTTCTTCCACAAAATAGTCCTTGCAGGAGAAGAGCTTCGACCATTTGCGGCGGATTTCTCACGAATCCTTACCGCGCCTACATACGAACCCCGGCAACCTGTACTCACCGGTCGTCACTTAGAAAGAGATTATTGTGAAAAAAGTCTTTATTCTCGCATCGGTTCTTTCCTTGCTCGCAGCGGCTGTTGCCACAACCATGGTCTGGCGAATCGCCAAGCAACCAGCCACCGTGACTGCCGTAGTGACGCGTACACCGTTTCCCGCTCTTGCTCCGTCTCCTTCACTTTCACCTCCGCCCTCGCCCTTACAGGTGATGCAAAAGTTCGACGGCAGACACCGCGTGGAACTTGCGGACGGTGTCTTGTCGGCGCTTTGCCAAGATGAGCCAAAACGAAACCAAGCTGGTGAATGGGAGTGCGAAGTCGCCAACGCCTGCGACGGTTTTGGAACTTCTAAGGCTTCCGTTGTCGGCGCCTACGCAGGGCGTTTTTCCGCGCCCCAGCGCGAAGAACTCGTGCTCGATTTGGACCTGGACTGCGCAGCACACGTGGAGCAATGGGGTGGGCAGGCCTTTCTGCGACGCTCCGCGGAAGGCGCATGGACCGTGGTCACACTTGGCGCCGGCAATCGTCCTGGGCGTTGTGTACCTATGGATGCTGACAGTCCGTCGCGGCGCACGCTGCTCGTGTGCGAATCCGGGTATACGAGCAACGGGTATTCAGAAGATATTCTTTCGAGCCTCGTGTACGCCGACAACGGATCGCCCCGTTTCGTTGTCCTCTTCCGAACAACGGATGATGAAGGTGTTTCGGACTGCCATGCCATCGCCGACACCATGACCTGGAGCGTGGCCGGTGATTCCTTGAGCATCGACGCGACATTATCGCGTGCCGTCGAGGACGCCACGGGACTCCGGGAGTGCGCCACACCCCTGCCGCGCGTCGACACGGTGAGGAAATATGTCTTCACGCGCCAGGGAGATGAGCTTGTCATCGAACCGGCGCAGCGCGACCTGTACCTCTCGCAGAAGAAATCATGGGACAACGAGTAGAGATTCCGGGAAGCGTTCCATCGTTATTTACCGCAATCGGAGAGCGCGGCTTTTCGCTGGTGAAGCACTCGCCGGCGTGAGCCGCGCTGGGTTGCGCCAGATCTGCGACGAGAGAAAACATACAGCGAATGAGAATTGCGACCTGCTCGGGATCACCAAGCCCTGCCTCTACGACTACACGGCCGATACAAAAAGGTGAGTGTGGAGTCATAAAGTGCATATGGGGAAAGAACATCTCAAAAGATGACGGTTTTTCTCACGAATCCTTACCGGCCCCCGACTTGGGGTGCAGGGACAGGGACTCCCAGTCGGTCCATTTTTGCGCGCAGACCTGGCTGGGTCATTTTGAGTAACACCGCAGCCCTCGACATGGTCCTGCAAAGTTCCAGGGCTTCTTTCACGATTTCTCGCTCGAGATCAGAAACAAGCGCATGGATGCCTCGGGTGAGATCGCGGTGAATATTTTTTCCGAGGCCGAGAGAAATTTCTTGTTCTTGCAGACCTGAATGCAGAATGGTGTTTCCGCCAGAAAGAGCCACGAGTCTGCGCACGGAGTTTTCGAGCTCGCGCACGTTTCCTGGCCACGAGTGCGCTGCAAAGTGTTCAAGAAGCTCTGCAGTCACCGTGTGGGCCACACCATGGCCATCCCGACTTCTTTCTCGGTTGAGAAAGCATTGCACCAAGGCTGGAATGTCTTCTTTTCGGCTGCGAAGTGGCGGCACTTCAAGACACACAACGGCAAGCCGAAAGAAGAAATCGTCTCGAAACGTTCCTTTCTTTCGCAAGACACTCAGGTCACGGTTGGTGGCAGCAATGATGCGCACATCGACTCGTGTCTCAACGTTTCCTCCCACAGGAGTGAACGTACCCTCCTGAAGGACGCGGAGCAATTTGACTTGTGTGGAGAGCGGAGTCTCGCCGACTTCATCGAGAAAAATCGTGCCTCCATGTGCCCTGGCAAAAACACCTTCGTGGGCGTTGGCTGCTCCCGTGAAAGCACCACGCACATGGCCAAAGAGCTCGCTTTCCAAGACCCCTTCGGCAAGAGCGCCACAATTTATTTTTAGAAACGGAGCGTTCTTTCGAGGAGAGTTGGCAACTAGAGCTTGGGCCACGCCCTCTTTCCCGGTGCCGCTTTCACCTGAGATGAGCACCGAAGCAGACGATCCTGCAACCTTTAAAATTTGCGCACGCAAACTGGCCATGGACTCACTCACACCCACCAATCCAAGGTCATTCTCTTTGTTTTCGAGAGACGTTGTGAGCTTGTCGGCCTGAAGTGGTGCCAGAAAATTGAGGGCCCCATCGAGAATAGCTGCGTGTGCTCCCTCAACCTTTTCTAAGGTGGGTGCGTTCGCGAGGAGAGCCTCGAGTTTCGAAAAAAATTCTGCCGTGGCCTTTGTGCTCATAGCCCAAAGTACTCCACACGCTTGGGGCTTGCATCGAAATCAGCCGTCGTTCTCAAGTAAGGAACAAGCGCCGTCACACAACAAAAGCGGCCAACAGCCACCTGTGCGGTGAGGCTATGGCTCAGTGCCAGTGAGGAGCGAAGTCCCAATCCCAGGCTTGGCCCGCGGGAGTTTTCAAAAGACGGGGTGTCACCCGTGTGACCCAATGCCTTTCGAAAGAAAGTCCATGGGAGAAGAGCACCTCTGACATCAGAAACACTGACACCAAAATTTCCACCATCGAATCCAAAGGTGACGTCAATGGCTTCCTCTGCCTGAAGTGAAAAATTCGAATCTTGATTGATGCAAGAAATCGCAACGGCATTTTGAACAAGTTCGTCTGTTACTTCCAGCGCACGTGGAAGGAACGTCGCCTTGAATCGCGGAGAGGTGAGCCCTGCGAATTGAGAGAGAAATTCTTCGACACGCTGTGAAACCAGGTCTTTTTGATGGGAGGTGTAGACCTGTGTGCGCTGCACCCGGGCGTGGGGCAATTCGTGTTCTAGAGTTTTGAGTTGTGGGATTTTCCATCGCCAAAACGTGGAAAGAAGCCTCTCTCGGAGATCCTGGTCTGAGCCTGGCCTGTCGAAAAAGGGCAGCACATGACGAGCAAACCCCGACTGGAGGGCGCGTTTCTCCGGGTCACCGAGGGTGGCTTTGTGCGTGGTCGCCACCGAGTGCACAAACCCACGCTCTGAAAGAAGTGCTTGCGCAAACTCCCTGTCATCGAGTGTGCAAAAGAGGTAGTGAAGCTCTTCTGTCGCAGAGAGTGTGCGGGATTGTGCTTGGAATTCTTCTGGCGACGAATAGACCAGCCCCTGAAACCCGGCGACTGTGGCAGCAAAGCGAAATGCTTCCGAGAAGGCACGGGGGCATTCGGGGCGAAGGAGCGCGACGATTTTCACGATGCACTCCTCATGTTCTTTGCTTTTTTTTTCATGCGCGTGAGAACTTCGAAGGCCACGACAGGGTGCACTGCCAGTTCAAACGTTTTTCCTTCAATCACTCTCGTGAACTCGAACTCCTCATAGGAATCCTGCAGGGGAATGTCTTTGCCAACGTAAAGCACCGCATCGCGATCGGTCTCTTCGTGGCAAAGCGCAATGACCATGGATTCGATGGTGTCCTTGGGGCGTAGCATCTGCGGAACAAGATTGAGGCACCGAAGCCAGTAGTCCGAAACCTCACAATGCGTGATGGGGGGATAGTCGTTTCGTTCGAGACCCCAGACAAAATGAGCAAGCGCACTGCTGTTGCCCGAATTCAAACCGGAAAGGTAAAGACGCACTGAAGAAAGGTGTCCTGTGGCGTCCAAGAGCGCTTTGTGGGCAGATGCATCCGAGAATCGGCCCGAGATGTCGAACGCATCTTTCTCGTGACGACGGCGTTTGATTTCGATCATGCAGTGGCTCTCCTCAAGAGAATGTCTGAGTTTTCATTTTGATTTGTGGTGTCTCTTTGTGTTGTTTTTTCTGAGCGGAAACGAAAGGAGACAAGTGTGATGTCGTCTTCATCCGCAGGGTGGTGTGCCCGATAAAAACGCTGTGTCGTGCGGAAGAGTTTCCACAGCGTCAGTGGGTCATGGAGTGCCGTGCGCGATGCGCCTGGCAACCGAAAGCGCTTTGCAAAGGAGCCTGCCCGCACCCCGACCTCCTCTGAGAAAAGCCCATCAGAGAAAAGAAACAAGTCTTCGTTCGTCAAGACATGAGTGACGGGAGTCCATTGGGCTTCAACTGTCCCAGCGTTTATCATGGGATGAAATCCACTCGGGGTCAGGGTTTTGTGTGAGGTAGGCCCTACGAACATGGGGCTTGGGTGACCTGCGTTGCACAGCGTCACCTCACTCGATTTTTCATCAAAAAGAGCAAAGACAGCGGTGCAAGAACCAGGAACTCGTGCGGCACTGAGGTGAGACAGGAGACGCGCTGGCGCATGAGCGAGAAGATTTTCTCTCTCTTCTCGGGTTGCAGGAAAAGGGCGACAACTCGAATTTGAGCCGTCGCTCTGACGCCTTCCTTGCGTGGCATCCGCGCACCAGGTGGCCCAGGCATCGGAAAGGGAACGTGCGATCATGGCGGCTTGGATGCCGTGTCCTGTCACATCGAGCACGACAGCTACAACAAGCTCTCCCCCCTCGAAAGTGAGCTTGCGGACGTCGAAGAAGTCTCCTCCAACTGAGACACACTGGCGTTGCCATACTCTCCATGTCACGCCCGCTTCGGTGCCTTTTTTGCGCCCTTGCATGAGGAGCATCTGGCGTTTGGCTGTATCGAGTTCGGCTTCGAGAAGATGCTTTCTCACAAGGTCACTCGAAACAATTTCAATGACCTTTGATGACGCTCCGACGCTTGAAAAGGCCACAAGCAAAAGCCCTGGATAGAAAAGCGCATAGCGCCAGTCGATAATCGCCTTTGCGCTTGTCGAGTCGAGGAAATCTTGAGCATTGGCAGCGGCAAGGACCAGAAAGACAACTGCGCCTGTGGCAAGCGAGCCAACGGCAGCAAGGCGTTCAATGCGGGAGCGGCGCATCTCGGAAATGCTCAAATTCGAGCTCGGTTTCGAGCTTGCATTCTCGTGGGCACTTTCATGGTTTTGCGCGCGAGCGACGCGCACTGTTGCCAGCGCCAAAATGAGGCCGGCGCCTCCCGCGCCAAAGGCATCGGCAATGGTGTCGCCTGTGAGCCAGGCTC
This sequence comes from Silvanigrellales bacterium, assembly GCA_020247005.1. Lineage (GTDB taxonomy): Bacteria > Bdellovibrionota_B > Oligoflexia > Silvanigrellales > Silvanigrellaceae > JADCJN01. Next base: position 15,159 of record JADCJN010000143.1, on the reverse strand, counting down.
GTGGGCTTAAGGTGCCATAGACAGTGAACGCCGCGGGAAGGGCAAGAAGCAACCATCGCAGGCGCTTCCAGACGTTCTGGGGCGTGTTTGCCATGGACAGGGCAAAGAGGAAGAACGCGGCGGCCATGAGGCCGTTGAGGCCACCCAGAAGCCCTTGCATGAGGTTTGGGAACGAGGCGTGAATCTCCTCGCCCCAAGGAGTCTCCATCACAAGCCCAAAAAAAGCTCGCAGGGCCCGAAGGCCTGCGAGCACGGCCAAGGGACGGAACACGGCAGCGTGGTCGAGAAAAAGAGCGACCACGGCAATGACAAAAGGAATGGCAAGCTGCAGTTGGCGTCCTAAGGCCGCAGACGCACCTTGTGCAAAGCCTAAATTTTGCACTGCTGCCGTCGCATTCTCTGAAACCAAAAGAAACGGAAATTCCCCAGGACCAAACCAGGGGAGCCCTTCGATTGTCAGGGTGAGAACAACGTTGCCGTTGGAGTTCTCAAGTGTGTGTTTGTTCGCGGTGAGGAAAGTGGTTGCACCATTGCCGATGGCAACAGGCCTCACGCCTTGGCCCAGTGTTTTCTTTCCCAGGAGAGTCTCCACGTGAACATTCCGCAATGCCGCAATGGAGAAGGCCCCTTGGGCAGAGACCCAAGTTCTTTCCGCGGGCGAAAGCGAGCGCGTAAGAATGACGTGAGTGGGCGCACGCGGCAAAGAGCTCACAGCATTGGAGATGGCCTGCACATTAGGAAAACCAAGGGTGAGACCCGAACGAAGCGAGGTGCAGATTTCTGTGCCATCACGATGCTCGCACTCAAGGAATTCCGCATTAAATTCCTTGAGAGGAAGCACCTCTTTCGAGTCTAGAAGTCTATTGTAGATTTCACTCGCCTCGTGCTTCGAGCGTTGGATGCTCAAAGAGGAAACAAGAAGTGCGAAGGTGAGGACAACAAGGGAGGCCATGCCAAAGCGAGCCCAGCGCAGGGGCTCCCGTGCTCGGACAAATGTGCTTTCGTCTGTTCCCTTGCCCGATGACATCCCCAAGAGCGCCTCCTCACAGGGAAGAGGTTCAAGCACTTGGGGAAAAACGAAAAGAGGCGGGCTTGCCGCCCGCCAGAATCCTCACAGTGAGGCTCGCAAAGAGCTCTCGCCCTCTGGCTTAGCAGCCTTTGTCGGCCTTGCCTTCGCCCGCGGTCGTCTTTGAAGACTCACGTGAAGGCCTTTGCTCTGCGGCCGTAGTGGCTCGGGCTGAGGTTTTGGGGATGGGCATGACCGAGGTGGCATCGGACTGGTCGATGTTGGCGGGTCCAAATCCAAGGATGGGGAGTCCACCGAAAGCAAAGACGCTTCCAATGTGCCCATCAAGAGCGAGGTTTTGATTCGTCTGCGCACCGGGATGCGTCATGAAGACGTTGTCATCTTTAAACGAGAACATGATGCCTGTTAGAGGCTTCGGAGTGTTGTACGCAAAGGGAGACAGTGCACGGTAATTGAATTTCTCTAGCTCTAATTTTGTTCCTTCAAGGTGATTTGAAAGAATGGTAATGAGGTCCTTACGGCGGATAAATTCCTTTCGGAATTCGTAGTAAGATTCCACTGCTGGCGCGAAGTTTGTCTTGATTCCTTCGAGGAAAATGGCGTCATTTTTCTTTCGGAATGCGGTTTTTGAGGCTGCTTGGTCACCCGCAAAGGCAGCTTCGTAGTCAGCGATCCAGGATGGGCGATAGAGCTTGAGGAGAGATATTGTGAACTCTTTGCGCTGTTCCAGAGTGGTTCCGTAGCACGGATCGGTTTCTTTGGCGTCTTTGCAGGAAAGCAGAGTGGGGCCGAGAATTGCGAGAACGACGTCATCATAGTTCTTTTGGAATGAAAGCATTTTTGAATTGTATTCGGAGATGCGCTTCCCCAGTGCGGGCGAAGCTCTATCGAGTTTTTTTGCGCTTTCTTGCTCGAACGCAGCACTTGCCTCAGCCAAGGATTCAAAAGTCGCTTTGTTTTCCGCGCTGAGTTCGACCTCTATGGAGTCAGGCATGTGGCCCAGGAACCACAGGCAGTTCTCGGGAACGGGAGTTGCCTTGCCGGACTCTGCGCACTGATCTTTCAGGAAGGCTGTCGACTCGGGGCTTTGGTAGGGCCAACCCTTGTAATCCGCCGTGTAGTAGCCTTGTGCACCGATTCTCTCGAGCGTGGATGCGTCGACAGCGCGGGTGCGGGCTTTTTGAGGCAAAGGAGCCATAAGGGCGAACAAGCTTGGAACGGCCAGCACGCGGGCGTCCTTGACCTTAAATTGCTGGTAATCTGTTGTACCAGGCACAGAGAGCAGAATGCGTTGATTGAGCGCACTCCAGACGAATGGTCGCAGGCAGCTCTCGGCACTCGTCACGTCGAAATATGCTCGGCTTTCGCGCATACGAGGCACAAGAAGCGCCGAGCATTTGCGGTTCGGTGCTGTGCTCTTCGCAAGGTCTCCAGTTGCGCTGAACGTCTCCAGTCCGATTTCGTCGTAGACGAGAAACCCGCCTGGGAGGTGGGCGAGGGGAGCTTTGTCTAAAGCACTGTCCGTGAGCATCAGGGGCCTGTTTTGGGGGCTTGTCATATCGCTTGCCTGTCTGTCGCAGTGCCCGCTCTGGACGGCGGGATTGCCGCAGGCCACAAGGAGGAGAGCGGAGGCGATGGGCAAAAGTGCATGATTCATTGTGGTTCCCCTGTCGTCACGCCTAGCGCGGCGAGGATCTCGTTCTTGATGCGTCCAAGAACGAGCCCGTAGCCCAAGCCTCCTTTTCTGCCAAGATGAATCGCAAAGGGTTTGGAGTCCTTGGACTTCACGACCAAACCGCTCATGGCAGGCAGTGTGGGGCAGTCATATGCGATGAGCCCCCCGAGATTGTATCGAAGGGGTGAACAGAAGACGGGGGCGCCGCCCAGAGGCACTAGACTCAGCGGGAAAGGATGTCGCACGACTTCCGGCAGAGGAAATAACCTTGGGTCTTCATGCTGTTCCGTGTTTCCTTGTGCGAGCCTTAGGAGCACAACTCCCTCGACTTCCTCTGACGGTGATGGAATCAGGAAATGAACAGTGGCTCTCAGAGCCGTGCCGTCGTCGGATTGGAGTGCGATCTCGTCTCCAATTTTTTTCTGTGGCAAGCAGTGTTGTGGAGAAATGAAATCCTCTTTCGTAACAAAGAGGCCATGACAGCTTATCTTGTATTTATCTGCAGTTACCATTGAGAACGAGAGGATGCTTGTCTTCAATTGAGTTCTTGAGGCCAGTTCTTGCGGAGATTTATTGAGCTCAACAGTCTTTTTTTGCATTGGTTTGTTTGCGATTGGCTCAATGCTATCAGGGGCTGATTGAGGTGCTCGTTTGCTTGTGCCGCATGCGGATGTACACAGAAATAGTGTCATCAATGCGAGAGAGGTCAACGTTTTTCCAATGAGCAATCGCTTACTCAAGCGGAGACACCGGGTCTGGCTTCTTGTCGCTTATGCCTTTTTCGCACTTCGTCGCAGGCTCACTGCCGAGCCACGCTTTACAGCCGAGCGTCTCTTCGTCGAACTCTGTGAGAGGCTTCCCTTCTGGACAACAATTTCTGAAACACGAGGCTTCGTCTGGCCTGGTGCATTGAGTGTCCTTTCCAGGTGGCTCTTGCATCCTCTCTGCGGATGCAGAGTTGCTCGGTTCGGTGTTTGCTTGCGTTGAACTCGTTGTGTTGTCTGAGCAAGCAGAGATGGCAATGCAGGCAGAGAACGCCAATATTCTATGGACTAGTGCAAGTCTCATCGATGATCACTTCCTTGCGGATTGGTCTTGCCCGGCAGGACATAGGCGTGCCCGCAGCCGTGCGCCCCTCTAACGTCCGCAAAGCATTTATCGAGAATCGGCATTTGTTTCGGTATACTTGAGCAAAAGCATCGCGATGGGCTCAATTGTGAACCGCTTTATGGAGCTTTTTGAGAGGCTTTTCAGAACATCTCGGAACGATTCGCTCAAAAGTGACTCACTTGGGGAGACAATGGCTCGGGGAGCATGCCACGAGTGCTGGAGTCCTTGCGCATTTCGGTGCCTCAAGAGACCTTCTTCGCTGAGGTTCCATTGGTGGTGAAGGGTGTTGAAAGCTCTGATGCCAAGGAATCATCGCAGAGGCCTGCACACTTTGTTTCATTTGGCTGAAAAGATGCAGAGGAGCCGTCCGTGACCCTTACTCATCGTCAAAGCCCGATAGGGACGAGTTTTCGTTCTGCTCTGGTACCAGCCTCTTCTCGTAAAAGAATCCTCGAAGAAAAACGTAAATTGCGGGCGTGCCTTCCTGAAATCGTTGCTGAGCTTGCGGCTCTGCTATCCAAGGAAACGGCTCTTGCGCGCACTCGCGAGGCACGCACTGTGAATGGTCTTGTACGCGCCTTCGCAACGGAGCTCGAAGGCCAGGACGGCCTTGGTACCGATTATGCGGCTACGATTCTGGGAACGATTTCAGACCTGTCTCTCATGCATGATCGCGAGTTTCCACGGCACCCTCTCCGAGCGCTGCCATTTGAAACCCCTTCCGACATCGTCAGGTGGTTTGCGGCCTACCTCGAAGAGAAACTGGACAAGCCTGACTTGCGACTTGTGGATGCTCAGTCGCAAGGCGCACTGGATTCCTAAATCGCGTTTTCAGGACACAGAGAAGTTGAGATCCTTTCCGAAGGCCGCTGCGATTTTAGCGAGCGTGGCAACCGAAGGACTCGATTTTCCACTCATGATTGCGGACAAGTGGCTTGGGCTCATGTGTGTCTTTCTGGCCAATTCAATGAATCCGACGTGATGCTCATTCATGAGGTCGTCAATCATCTTTTTTGAAAGGAGCCGAGCGCGTTCAATGGCGCGGACTTCCCTCTCGACGTCGGCCTTCGTCTCCGCCTGCTCTTCGGAAGCAAAATTGTCGTTTACCCAGGTGTCGAGTGTCTTCACTTCAGAATTCCCTTGCTCTAAGGAATTTGATTGACTGTGAACCTTTGAATCCCATGCATGGGCTCTTTTTAATCTTCGGCAGGTGCGAACGATAAAGACACTCGACGCCCGTGTTGGGCAGCAATGTGCGCGATGGTTTCGAGCGTGAGATTCCCATTGCCCTTCACAATCTTTGAAGCCATTGACAGACTCAGGCCGTGTTTCCGCGCGAAGGCTCGAAACCCAAGCCCTTCCTCAGCCATGACATCTGCTGCGAACGCCGAGACGTCTTCAAGAAGGGATTTTAGGACCTTCATTTCTGCGTCGGCAATGTTGTCTGTCGCTGTAATCTCTTCTGGAGTCAGAAAGTCTCCAAAGATTTCATCGACGTTTTTGAGTTCGATTTTTTTTGTCATTGTGTTTTCTCTCGTGTCATAAAGTTGGAATCATCACTTATCCGCGAAGGAGACGAGTTCTTCTGTTCCGTGCTCGTTCGATGTCGGTTTCTTGAGTCGATTTGTCCCCTCCAATGAGCAGAACTGCGATCTGGTCATTGAAAAACATGTAATAGACTCTGAATCCACATGACCGATCTCTTAGTTCATGGAGTCCCTCTCCCAGCGCCTTCGAGAGTGGAAAACCGAGATCTCGGCCTTGGGTCTGAAGGAAACGGACGAGTTTTCGAATCTTGACGATGTCGTTTTTGTCGCGAAGTTCGCGAAGGAATGCCGTGAGCGCATCGAGTTCTCCCTCCTCTTGGTAAGCGACGACCTCAGTTTCCATTCTGCCTCCCTATCGGTCCTTTTGTATCTTTTTAAAGATACGATTCTTTAAAAAGATACACAATGGGCAATTTGAGGTGCTTTGAGCTCCATGATAGCCATTCTAATGTATGGTTCTTGGGTGGCGGAGGCGCGGATTATGGATTCTGTTCGGTGCCGGTTTGCGAGGGAAAGGCGGGAGTCGGTTCGCTATGGCGATGCTCCTGCTATCCCCACCGTCTCGTTTGACTGTGGGCGCATGAAAGAGTCTCCTGCTGCGAAAGAACGCGTGAAGGCTTCGTTGATTTCGAAGGGGTTTAAGTCCGGTGGCGCCTCTGACTACTGCCAGCCAAGCTCTTTCGACCGGTGGCTCGAATGCCCGCTCTTTGAAGCTGAGAATTCTCCCTCGGCAGGCACTGACAATATCCTCCTCTCCCTCACAGCCGGTGCGGCGGAGGTCGAACGGGCTGTTCGTGCTTTGCGTGTGGAAGCGAGTCCCGAGGTACTTGCTCCCCGGTCCCTCATCCGTGTCGGTGATGCCGTGCCGGTCCTCACTGCCGGTCTTGGAGGGGAACGTGTTCTCGGTACCATGGTGTGGAGAGAAGGTCCGCTGGCTTTTCAGAGGACCGGCGATCGTTCCACCCTCAGCCGGTTGCATTCATTGGAGTCTCGCCGATGCGTCGTACCGTTTACGACGCTCGCCATTCTGGGCGGTGCGGGAAAGTGGACCGTGCGCTGGTCGCCAGGTGGCTTTGTTGGCTTCCTTGCGGCCACGTGGGCTCGGGTGAGCGAGCTTTCATGCGCTCTTGTCCTTTCGTGCCCTGAACGCGAAGGGAAGGGGTCCGAAAGCCCCTCCCCGGTCACTCTCTCTGACAGTGACCTCATTCCCTGGCTCGACCGGCGTTTTCGAGACGAGGAAGCTCTGTGGGCTCTTGTACGTCAGGCCTCGGTTAGGCCGGTGCACATGTTTGAAACGAAGGACATGGCCGCTGTGAACGTCTGCAAGTCCGCACACCATGGAACTGACGCGCCTGCTCCATAAGCTACGAATGCCCTGACGAACTGGCGTGAACTCAGGAACATCCTCGGCATTCTCACGTCGCGGTTCATGACGGTGGAAGCCAAAAGGCGAGGTCTGGGTTGTTTCCTTAAGCGCACCCCTCGATTCGCATCGAGAGACGCGGGATGGCCGTGCGCCTCTCACGATGCCAACCCTGCGCGCCTATTCGGCGCGCAAAAGCAGCTTGAGAGAGGATCGTCGGGTTGGATGATGGCGTGCGTCGTGTGATGCCAGCAGGGGGCTGATAAGGTTGTTTCGTTCCTTTGGAGCGGAATCCTCCTCCGCGCCTATCCTCGCGCGCCAAAGGCGCGCTGCGTCGCGCTCAGACGCCCTTCGGCGTCCCGCTTTCGTATCGTAAAGCTTTGAGCCTGTGATTGAATATGTATTTCTGAATCTTATACCTACGGAAACCAGGCTTTTGCCGTAAAAGTACCCTCCACTTCAACGAGACTCAGCGCCGTCTCCAGTTTGCCCGCGACAACTCTCTGCATATCGTTCGAGCGATTTAACCACCCCTCAAAAAACACTTTCTGCGAGGGGTCACGTTCGACGATGTGCTTGTAGAGCGCGGTCTGTTGCTCGATGAACCAGGTCGCCTGCGCGACGAGTCCCCCGCCAATCCCCTCAGCCTTCATGCGGTCGAGCACTTTCTGCGCGCGGCCGCCTCCAGAATTGACCTCGGTATTCATCACGGCAAGGTTCATGGGCCACAAGAAATTCTTGGCTCTTTTTTCCCAGTAGTCTTTGCGGTAGATGGCTGTGATGGTGGAGTCGGGCAACGTGCAGACGTCGCCCGTCCAGCCATTAGCTCGCGCCGTCGCGGCGGTGATGCCCTTGTATGTGCGGCCTCCCTTGTCAGCGGGGTGATCACTGCACCCACCTTCCCACTTGAGAATGTGGGGCAGGACTTTTTTGAAGGCGAGATCCTCTGACTCTTTCCTCGGATTGCGCGCGAGCGTCTGAACCAGGCTATCGTGGAATGCCTTGGACCACCGCGCGCTGTGGCAAGCGGATTTTCCGGCAAAGTCGTTCGTGCTGTGCTTCAGGCAGAGTGCGATGAGATCTGCAGTGAAGGGGCCACAGACGCGCGCGGCGTCGGACACGCACGGTTTAGTCGATGCGGGTAGTGTTTCTTTGGAATTGGGGTCGAGCGGTGGCTTCGAGAGAGTTCCGTCCGTACTTCCTGCGTTGGGAAAAATAGGGTCGCGTGGATTCGGCTCGTTTGGCCCGCATGCGCTGGCCGAGAAAGAAAAGAGAATAGCGAAAAGCAGAGCACGCATGACGCAACTCCTGTTGAGGGAGGAAGAGTGGCCGTCTCCTGGGGATTGAGAGGCGGCTCGGCTTTTTCTTATGCGTGGGTCAGTAGACTCTCACCGCGCGGCCCACACCACACATGGCGATGTCGTAGGCGCGTTCCTTGAGGACCGCAGGTACCAACGCCAGCGCGGATTTCGAAGCGGGCGTCGTGCCTTGAAACTCGAGTGATGTTCCCTTTAGGAAGACATGGCCGTCACGAAATTCAAAGGAGTGGGTCTCTGTGGGAACAAGAATATCGTTCAAAAGAAGACCCAGAGCGTGCAGAATTTCGGACGCAGCCCGCGTCTCGGGCGACAGGGTTGAGGATGGCATGACCTTGTCCACAAAAGATTTCGCCCAGGTCGGAGTCTGGTTTCCGAGTGCGCGCTCGAGCACGTGCACAAGGAATGCACCATTAAAGCCATTTACGAGCACGAGTTCGGAGATCTCAGGTTTCGTGTGCGTAAAGCGACGCGTCTCGCCCTGTGCGGTCGTCGTGCGCGCCTCGGTCGTTCTCATGACGATAACGAGCCTCGCAGCTTCATGGCCTTTGGAGTCGAGAATCGTTGTGATGGATGTCTTCGTGAGTGCCTTGGTGGCGCCCACACCGGAGAGCAGGTTGCGCCGCTTCACGGTGAATATTCCCTGCCCTGGGACCTTCACCACGAGGCCTTGTCTCATCGTCCTGAGTTCGGTTCGTGCGGCGATGGTCAGGCTGCCACCTTCACACCGGATGTCTGTGAGTTCCGTAAGCCATGCGCTCGGCGCCGGCAGGGGGATGCGTGCATCCGAGCCCTGCGTGGCAAAAGCGTCACCTTGTGGTGGCGTCACCATCGGGACGGGCGACTTGATCGTCTTAGGGGACGTTTGGGGCATTCTCGCGTTCTCGGAAACCGTCGGTGTCGGGGCATCCGGGATTGTCGACTCCTTTTCCGCGCCGCAACCCACGGCACCGATCAAAAGGAGCGCGGAGAGGGCTGCACGAGGGGAAAATGAAGTCTTCATGAGAAACCTCCAGTGACCTTCGAAGAGACGAGAATGGGATGTGCAAACAAACGCTTGCGCGTCCCTGACGAATTGGTTTGTCAGAACAATTGCAACGGATGTGCCAAACGTAACTATGGGGATTTGTGTTATCGATGATCAGCCGACGAGGGCAAACACAAAGATATTTTTTGGGTGACGATTCTTTAAACACACCCGGGTCTGGATTTTCCTGGAAATTAAGGAGCTATTTGAAGGTCATGACGACTGCATGTGGGAAAGAAACCCCAACAAAAAGTTCTCTCCTGAATGAGGAATCCCGCCCCGCCAAGGCGGGATCGAATCTGAGAGCCATCACGGCATCGTCCTAGGCCAATATTGACCAAGTGGCCAAGCGCCGCTGGCCTCTCCCAAGCCGCCTCCTTTCCGGAGAATCTGGCCTCCCTTGGCTCCTTTTCGAGAGAGAATCAGAGTTGGCAGGGGAGAAAAGTCACACGAAACCCGCCGTGAACTTTACTATAAAAAAGTACTTTAGTATAGTATAGCGATGCCGATAAGGAGTGTGGTGTGGACGTTAGGTACAGAGTCCTCTTTTGGGTGGGGCCGTCAGGTGAGAAGCCCGTCGCACAATGGCTCAAGTCGCTCGTGACAAAGGATCGGCTTTACTTGGGAGGCCTCATGCGTGACTTGGCCTATGACGGTCCATCCTTGCGACCGAAGGTTTTCAAACACCTCGAGGGAAGTCTTTGGGAGATCCGCGATCTCCGGCATCCAGGGCCTGGCTTGCGCGTTTACTTTGGTTACGACGGGAACACGATCGTGGTGGTCGTAGCGGGCGGAGACAAGAGTACTCAGCAGCGTGATATCGACTTGGCGAAGAAAAGACTCCGAACGAAAGGAGAGAATGAATGAAACTCTCATCAGAAGAGCTCGATCACTTTCAAACGCTGGAATCACTTGAAGAAGAGGTTTTTTCTGAACAAGAACGCGACGCACTTCGAGTGAAGGCCGAAGGTCGTGCGCGGCTTCGGCGTGCGCTTGCCGAGGACGTGAGCCGAGAGATTGCGGCCTACATGGCCCGAGAAGGAATCGGCTTCAATGAACTCACCCGAAGACTTGCCGTGAGCCCTGCGACGACTTCTAAACTCATGCGCGGGAGCGGAAATATTACGCTCGAGACGATTGCTCAGATTTCTGAACTTCTTGGAAAGAAACCATCACTTGCTTTCTCTTGATATTCAGATGTGTAGCGGATCGCGAATGAGGACCCTCTGTGCTCGCGAACAGTGAATTTTTATGCCTAAAGTAAACACGAATGACCTTGCACGTCGTGCCTATGCTATTTGCGAATGGGGCTCGGAGATTTTTTCCCAGGACTCGCCTTCAGGAGCTTCGGGAGGGTGTCGCGGGCGACTTGCATCCAAGGGCCTGACTTTCCCGTCAATGGGACCAGGAACGCTCCTTGGAAAAGAACGCTTTCGAGGAGTTGCTCAGATTCTCCGTCGTGCCAGTAGACTCGGAGCATGTTGCGTTTTGAATTGAAGAACAGAAACGCTCTGCCTTGCGTCGTCTTCAGGTTCAACTCTTCCTTGCAGAAGGACGACATTTTCTTTGTTCCCCACGTTGAAGGGATCGGTTCGGTATACACGTCGATTTTTCGAATAGATGGAGGGATCTGGCCGAGAAAAAAGGACGACGCCTCAAAGGATGGGTTGCTGTTGATCGGTAACTTTACTTTTCCGTCGAATCCCAGTCCGGGTTTGACCTCGATGAAGTCGCCAGCAGTGAAGCGTGTCACTGTGAGTCCCGAAGGTGTCGTGAACGTTGTTCCGAAAGGCTCGCTGCTCGTAGGAGTTTTACTTCTATTCGATGGAATTTTACTCGTTTTAGTTGACTTTTTCCCCTCAGATTTCGCAACATTTTTGGTCGCTTTCGCGGGGCCTCGTCGCGCTGCCCGGGGCAGAGGATGCAACCGCGCGTTCACCTCGTCGACTGAAAAATGATCTGGAACGATGATCGACTCCATCCATTCGCGTGTCTCTTCGTAATCTTCGTGCTTCGGGTCAGAGAGGATCTCCATCTTCTCCGCGTATCCCCACGGGCCGCCGCAATCCTCGGGTGGACACGCACCTTGGCCGGCTATGCACAGCGGGTACCTGGTCCCAGGGGTTGCACTCACTGTTTTGCCGAAGGCGATCGTGTGTTCCCAGTCGTCGCCAAAGTCATATGTGTACCTGAGCTTCTTTACCCCGCGCGCAAGCAGATCTCGAATGGAAAAATCTTCCTCGTTTTCCAAATCTTCGCCACCGTCGAACGTCGATATTTTTCCGAAGCTCTCACGCGTGCCAGGAATCTGGAATGCATGCAGGTGGCAATCTTGCCAGCCCATCGCCGTCTGAATGATGTCGTGGAGTTCATCGAGGGAATGCCTCGTTGAAACGATAAGTTTACGCACGACGGCAGGCTTTACTTCCTCAAGCGTCACCTTCATCTCGACAAGTTCCGCGACTCCTTTCGGCTGTTTCGTTGCCGCCGACTGCGGCTTGGCCTGGGTCTTCTTCGAACCGACCTTAGCCGCTTTCTTTCCTGCTGCCACCATGGGATGTCTCCTCTCGTGCTTACAAGATGCGCATTTGCAATCGCATCGAGTACGCTTGACTCGGGTCAAGGACGCTCTATTCGTTTCGCGTCTTTTTTGCACATCGCGTGTTACATATATTCTGTCCTAAAAGCGACATGGTTAGGCACAGACGTCCCAGGCGACCAAGCAAGTTCCCGTCTTTTGAGACGTTCTCATCATGCGTCATTTTTGAGCTCGAAATTGTGGATAACTTCCAAGCTGCCTTTCTGAGCAAAACCGAGGCGTCTTCACGACCCAGTTTCCTTGTCATAAGATGGTTTATGAAAAGCATCCGACCGTCTGGCGCCCTGAGTAAACGCTAACGAAACGAGCGAAAAATTTCGCCTCATTCTAGAGCGCTTTTTTGTGGATAACTTTTAGTCTCCTTTTTGCTTTCTACGATCCTTCGCGTCGCGTCGCGGATCGGGGGACAGAAATCACAGGGAACACGTTACAGCGAAACAAGAATATCGGAGTCATTGCTGCGGATGTAGCTGATCGTCGTCGTGATGTGCTTGTGGCCGAGGAGGCGTTGGATGTGTCCCACGGGAGTGCCTGCGTCGTGCAAGAGCGTGGCGCAGGTCGCCCGCAGCGTATGAATTGTCACCCTTTTGTTGATCGCAGCCCGCTCGGCAAGTGCTGTGAGCGTGGCGTTCAGGCTTTCCTCGGCTGTCTTTGGCTGCGCGTGTCCGGCGAAGAGGGAGAGCGACGGCGCCTCCGCCCCATTGTTGGCTGCAGCAAAGGCTTGCAGTTCTGCCGCGAGTGCACGGCGCACAGGCGGAGCGTGCCGCTCTCCTCCCTTGGCGAGGAACACGAGCCGCGCCTTCGTCTCATCGAGCATTTCAATGTCGCAGGGCCGCAGACGCAGGAGCTCACCCACCCGGCAACCGCACGAGAGGCAAAGGCGGACGGCAAGATCGATTTTCCAAGCGCGGTTCTGCGCGGCCCGTGTTCCGGTAGCCGCGTCCTCCCGCTCGAGGCGGGCCTGGGCGAGGAGGCGGTCGCGCTCGGCCAGAGTTAGCGCGCGATCGGCCGAGGTGTCCGGCCGCACGGTGGGCCGCTTCACGCGCGCCAGAGGGTTGCGGACCAAGAACCCTTGGTCGACGCAGAAGCTGAGGAAAGAAGACAGGGCGCTCAGCTTTCGCTTCACGGTCGCCTCACGCTCCGCGCGGGCGGCAAGCCGCCGCCGCAGGTCCGCGGTGTAGAGCTCGCTCGCAAGGACGAGGCGACTCGCTGCCGCGTGCTCGTGGGAAAGGGCCTCGTAGGACGGCGCGAAGTCGCGCAGGACGCTGCGGTAAGTGTGGCGGGTCGCTGCGCTGCCGCAGGTGAGCAGGAAGCGGGCAACGAGGCCCGGGAGGTCCAAGGACGGATCCGGCCGCACCACGGCCACGGCGGCCCGGCTCTCTTCAGGTTGCACACTCTCGGGGGTCAACATCAACAGCTCCTCACCGGTGCAGGGCGAACCTCATGTCCATCCCGGCGCCCGTGAGGGCGCACTCCTTGGAGTCTACCGTGGAGGAAGCCAGTGTGCCCCCGGGAGAACCTGAATTCTCCCGGCGTGACCTCTGCTGGTCAGTACTGGAAGGCAGCAAATATGCGCAATGCGACAGCGTATTGGGATGCAATGAGGGATCACGGGACCGGATGGAGTGAAAGTTTAAGCTCAGCTCAACTGCGTCAAAATTAGGGGCGATCTGAGTACTTGGTAAGCGATCTTGGTGTGCTCGAGATAGCGCTGAAGGCTCTGCATCACTGCCAGTGTTCACGGCTCACCGCGAACAAGCCGTGTCCCTAAGGATGCCGCCTAAGGAGGAGAGATCGCTCTCCACTCCTCTATCGGCAACCTAGGGACAGGGAGTAGGGGGGAGAACACGTTGCGGCTCTGCGCGGCACAAGGCCTCATCGAACGAAAACAGGGGCAAAGCGTCATGCTCGGCAGCGTCCGCGAGAATGAGACAGTCCGCGATCCCCACCTGCGGCGCGAGTTCCCGAAAACGGGCCACGGCCGCCAAGAACTGGGAGCGGAGGCTCACGACAATGCCTTCGGTATGGAGGATGGCATCAAAAGCCACCGCGATATCAGCAGCGCTTCGTCCTTTGGACTTCAGGACCCACGCCGTCTCAAGCAGCACGAATCCCGAAATGAAAACCCGCTCGCCCTTCTCCGTCGAGGCAAGCAGTGCGCGCGCGGAGTCAACTTGGCTCTTGGGCTCGTCGCCAAGTAGGACGCGTACGAGGACGTTGGTGTCGATTGCTCTCATTTGGCTGCGTCTTCGTCGAGCGACTGTTCGATGGCCGCCTCTATGTCTTCAAGAGAGAGGGCAGCCTCGCCAGGCTTTGCGAGCAGACCGAAAAGCGAGCTCGCTCTCAGACGCAGAGGTGCAACTTCGAGGCTCCCATCTGCCTTAAGGCGAAGGGTGAGCTTGGCGCCCTGGGCAAGTCCCATCGCCTCGCGGATGCGTCGGGGCAGCACAAGCTGCCCTTTGCTGGAGATAGTGACTGTCGTTGTGTCACTCATGGGGGCCTCGGCGTGAGTGGGTAGATCGGCAACTGAGAGCCTTCATCTCTATCGGACGTAAGGCGAAAAAGCTTACAGAGAAAGTAAGCCAGGCGTGCTTACAGGTCAAGGCCCGGCAATCCTATCATAAACAATATTATGATTTCGAAACTACATGGGAAATTAAGCAAGAGTATGAAGTGGTCAAGGGTTGGTGGTCAGGCTGAGACTTCCTTCCACAGGCACGCTTTTTGGTCGGACGGAGGCCAGGCAGGATGGCAGACCCGGGAGAACATGATTGCACCCGGCGTGGCCTTGGCTGGTAAATGCTGGAGCTCACCAAATGTACGCAATGCGACAGCATATTCCGATGCAATGACAGAGCCGGAACAAGATACACTCATGTAAACCGTTCCTTGCCAGCTTTAATGAATTTTAATAGCATTCTCATGACCGCTTTAAAACTTCTTGACGAGGTCGTCCTTCATGCCAGCAAAAGCCAAGGGCCGTCCGGCCGGAACAAGCGCGGGCTCCACGCTTCTTTCAGGCCTGACAGGCTCTCAGACGGCCGAGACGGCACTCCTTTTCCTAGCACTCAATGGCTCGGGCTATGCCGCGGAAATCGAGCGCATTACAGGCTTGAACAAAACCGCCATCTTCTCCCAGTTCCGACGCCTTGAGAATGCGGGCCTTCTCGCCCGCCAAGACGTGGGGCGAACGGCTGTCTTCAGTTTCGCGCGCCAGCCTCTCGCCACTGCTTTCAAAAACTGGGTTGAAAGGATCGCAAACGAACTCAACGATGACGAACGACAGAGGCTATCGGCACGCCGCAAGCCGCGCGCGACGGGTAAAAAGATCTCGTTCGGCGAGAAGCCCCCACAGGAGAAGGTATGACGACGTCGGAACCCAGGGGTGCTTCGCACCCCTGGGGCGACCGGGGAACGCCTCGCTTCATGGTGTAGCCTGACCGAGCTAGACTTGCACACGGCTTATCTTCGCGCCAACTGTGCGTGCCCCGCCCT
>JADCJN010000142.1 GCA_020247005.1 Silvanigrellales bacterium | reverse complement strand
CGACCCTGAAGAAGCCCCTGATATTCTTTTGCAAGCTCTTTGAGCTTTGGATCCATGGATTCCTCCGTTCAATTTGAAACGGAGGCTACGTGGCCCTCCCTGGTGTTTCCAGGAAACTCACCGAGGGCTCACCGAATTCCCTGCTGTGGATGCCGCTGCACTCATTCCCGCGAACATTCGCTTCGGGGTCACACTCGGTGGTCGAGTGGGCCTGTATCCTTCCCTTCTCGCACCTCTTTCCAACGCGACGACGACACTCGACTTGACAGCCTTCGACAGCTCAGTGAGCGCCGGTAGCTACGAATTTTTCGACTCCACGGGTCTACGGTACACGGGCAACGTCGTTGATTTGGGGCTTCTCACGCCTGAAACTTCGACTCAGGCTCTGACAGCGACCTCAGGATTCATCCGGTCTTTATCCATCGCTGGCGACCCCAACCTTTCTGCTGGCAACATCCGCAATGGAGTCAGCCTTTTCGGTGTCACAGGAAACGTCGTTGCGAAACCCTCAGATTGTTCCCTCGATGGTGCAACGAATTGCGTTGCAACGGGTACATTTCCAGCGGCAAAAGTTGCGGACGTCGCGGCGACGGATCTTCGTTTAGGCAAGTCTTTGGGAGGCATCAACGGATTATTGGCTCCGTGTGCTCAATCAGGAGACACGGCCTGTGTCACGAGTCCTAGCGTGTTGGCAGTCACCGTTGACGACATCACGAACACTCTTCTGGCGTGCGGCGAGACGTTTCTGGGAATCACAAACACCTGTCCTGCGGCTCCTTGGCTGTACCATTCATCCCTCGCTGCAAGTGCCGACACGTACCGAGAAACAGTGGGAAGTACGGACTACGAACTCGGAGTCAAAGTCCGCTTCAAACGCGCCGGATCCATAACAAAAGTCCGCATTTACATTGCTTCGCTGGAACAAGGAACCCACATTGCACGAATTTGGAGTGAAGCAGGAGCCCTTCTTGCATCGGCCACATTCCCTGCCGTCACTGAAAGCGACTCGTGGATGGAGGTGACTCTCAGCTCGCCACTTGCCGTTGAAGCAGGCGACGTGGTTGTGGTGTCTTCTAACTTCAATGAGTATTTCAGCGCAGTGAGTGTGGACTGGTCCGCGCTCAGCGCGGCTTCGCCGAATGTGGAAGCCGTGGACTCCGATGCGTTGCCATTGGAGGCGCCCATCCGAGCAGGGGTGTGGGCCGACAATCCGGGCGATTTTCCCACTGAGGTGAACCCAGGCCCTGTGTGGCACTATTTGGTGGACTTCGCGTTTACGCCCGAAAATCCTTAACTACCGACTCCATGTGGGCGCAAATCTTTGTCAGCCGTTTCCTTGTTATGGAAGGGTTCATGAATCCTTGTGCTCGAGCGTGCGCATGCGCGCCCAGAGGAACTGCGGACAGAGCGAGAAAAAGTTCGGCCAAACGGCGCGCCCCTTCCAAGGCATGACGTTTGCGAAAAACGAGGGATCACGGAGCGGGGTGAGGCAGTCGTCCTCCAGAGCGACGAGGTCGCCAAGGTCGACGATGCCCACTTTGCCGTCGTCAAAAGAACAAAGGAGGGAGGCTGATCCAATGGCAAAAACGGAGATCACTCGCATGAATCTTCCTTTCAGAACAGCTATAAGAGCCATGTGACTTGGCACACTTGCAAGTGAGAACGATTATCATTATCAATCAAAGGAGCGAAATTTGCAAACCTGAGGGGGCGCTCGCATGGTCGATGGAAAGGCATGGTTTTGAATTCATGGGCAGGAAGAGTTTCTTTATTTTCCAGGCTCGGACAGGCTGCTCCTGGCGACGACCGTCGTGTTGCGTTCCTTTTATGAAGACGCTTCTATTTTCACGCGCTGGAATCCCCTGAAGACGCCCTCCATTCCCAAGCCTTTCAAACTTGACAGCGAAAAAAAATCACCCTGAATCCGTTCGTCCTACGTGAGAGGGTGAAAAGACGGCTCCAGGAGATCCCCTTCATCCAGGGCATCGCTGCCAAACTGCAGGGATGGACAGCCTCTTGAGAAAACGTAAAACGGCCCAACCGCTCGTAGACATTTATGTGTCCCCGCAGGAACTGCGCGTGACCCAGTTCGGCGCCAGGAGTTACGAATAATTCCTCATGTAGAAGAATGCTTATGAGGAATGAGCCTATCGAGGAACTCAGAGTCCAAATTCCTCGCGGCAGGGCTACATCATGTGTGACGAAGTCGGTCGCCAATTTGTATTTTCTTCGCATTTGGGAAGCTGGGAAGAAGTCGTTCGATGGGGTTGTGGAATTGAAGTTCACCTCTCTCCACGAGGCTGCCAATGGCAAGTGCAATGAACCACTTCGATACCGGCGCGAGCGGCATCATCACATTGTCTTTGATTTAGCCCCGCCAAAGAGGGATCACCCCCCAGGACCCAACGGGGGAAAGCAGCAACTTCACCTCACGCACATGACCCGATTTGAAGTGCCCTTGTCATCGTTACTTGAGGTTTCGTTGTTTGTGTGGCCACGGGATAAGTCGACAATATGCCCGTACGTCGTAAAATCAGACACTGTGGTGGAGGTCCAAAAATAAGTGGTGACGTTGCCAAAGTACGTCGTAAGATTTGTGGTCTGGTTCAGACCACGAGCCCCGGCGATGTACAGTTGCATCAGCTCTTTTTGCGTCGGCAAACGCCAGTCGGTATAGGTGGCGCCGCCAATGACCGGGATCGGGCTCGTGACCGCGCCTCCCGCTTCGCCAAGATTATGGCAGTAATTGACAGCGTCCTGCCAGTTGTAGCTTGCCGCCGAGACTTCTGTCACCATGAGGCCCGAAATCAGTTCACGGAATACGCAGTGCTTGTCGGCCGCGTTGCAGCCGTTGGCTGTGTTCGCGCTGTCTGTGGGCACGGCGGCGGGAATGATTCCAGGCGTGAGGTCTTGCCAGTTCCCGTTGACATCATGCGCAAGACCAGCGTCCGCGCCCGTATTTCCAGTGGCCGTGTCACCTGTCGCGTAAATGCCGCCGCACTTGAAATCGTCACCGGCGGTCACAGTCATACCGCCGATGAGCATCGTCCACGCGGGAATCTCGCCAGGAAGGCCGGTCAGGTTATTGTTGTAGTTGTCGATGGTGTCGAAGAAATCGAGCGTGGCGGACGTCGCAGGTGCCGACCCGTTGTCGAAAATCGTACGGTTCGCAAGGTTCCGGCAGGTTTTGCTCTGCCCCGCGAGACCCGCAAAGGTCAGAACAGTTCCCCCGGAGTTTCGCTTCTTGCGGATGTCCCAGCCGTTGAAGTTCGCCGTATTGGCCGCCGGGAATCCGGCCACTGCGACGCAATTTGTTCCGCCATCTGTTGTGCAGTCGGCAAGCGTGCCAGAGACGCCGGCGACCGTGTCGCTGGAGCGCACGTTCGCCACGTCCGGAAGGTCAGCAGCGTAAGACCCGACGGAAGCAGAGGCGGAGCCGAAGGCAACGGTGTTGCGGACATCGCCCGTAGCCGGAAGAACAACATTTCCCGTGACGCCCAAGATGTTCACGCCATTAACGATATTTCCCATCACGAGGTCCGCATCTCCGGGCACCGTGAACTGCCGGTAGAGCGAGGTGTTGAACGTCTGTGGTGACGTCCCGATGGAAATCGAACCTGCATCGGTGATCGAGCCCGTGAAGCGCGTACCCGCCGAGTCGAAGAATTCGTAGCTTCCCGCGGCTGTACTCGACGAGAGGCTCGTGAGGTCGGTCGTGCCGTCCGCACCCGAAAGCCGATACGTGGCGCTTGGGTAGTCACCTGTGATGCCTGCCACCGTGACGCTCTTTTTCAGCACGCTGGGTGTCAGCAGAGAAAGGTTTGCAGCTGGGAATCCTACGCTCGACACGCAACCGGTCGCACCATCGAGTGCGCAGTCGGCAAGCGTCCCTGTCACCCCGCCCACTGTGTCATTCGCACGCACGTTCGCCACTTCCGGAAAGTCTGGCACATACGCGCCCGCGACTCCCGCCACGCTTTGGCCAGCGACGATTTTCGAGGCTAACCCGCCCGTGGCGGCGGCTGTGAAAGCTGAAGTCGACACGCAGGCGACCTCGCCATCTGCAGTGCAGTCTGCAGGACCGGAAGAGGTCAGCGTGCCTGTCACAGCTGCGATGACCACGCCCTGCTTCACGTTTCCGGGAACTCATTTTGCTCGTTCCACTTTTGCGAAGGCCGAGAACGCTTCCGTGGTCAGACAGCCTTTTTCGTTGTCTGCCGAGCATGCGGGGAGCGATGTGCCCGGCGTTCCCAAGACCAAAGTTCCTTCGCGCGTCTTGCCGTCTGCGCAGGTGAACTTGATGCCTACAAGCACGTTCTTTGGAGCAAGGCACGTGCTGCTGCCTTTTGCCGAGGTCGGGCTTTGTGCCTCTGAATTGACGTCCGGATTCCTTTTCACAGTGATCGTGTTCGACTTGCCGCAGGCCGAAAGGACTAGGGTCGGAAGGAGGACCAAAGCGACAAGAGGCGAAAGAACACGCACGACTGGCTCCAATGACCGGAGTTCCGTGGGCAAGAGAGGGCAAAACACTCAGCCCCAGGTTTTTCGGAACGTTGCCATAACAAACTGAGCCCTTTTTTTTATTCGGTGTTCAAGAACCAAACAGCGGCGGGCATTTGCAAGGCGACGTGTGTTTCCCATCGCTTGAAGGGGGCGAGCGGCCTCTGGTAGGAACAGGGTTCAGAGCATGTTTCTGACAAAAGCGCATTTCATTCGAGTGTCTGCCAAGCCGTGAGGCCCGAGGGGTTTTTTCATGTCTTTGTTCGCAATGGGTTTTGATGTGGGCGGAACGAAGATCGAGGCCGCCCTGGTGCGCTTCTCGGAGGGACGTCTCGCCCCCTCGGTGTCGGACGCGCAGCGGGCTGGAACGTCGGTGGAACACTTCCCCTACGAAGGCCGCGATGGTCGGCGGCTGGTAGGCGAGGTGGTGGCTCGCCAGCGTGTGGCCACCGAGAGGCAAAATGGCTACGAGCCGATTGTGAACAAAATGGCAGGCCTTGTGAAAAGTGTCTGTGCGGCCGCAGGGGTGACTCCCGAAGTGCTTGCGGGCCTTGGCTTTGCTATTCCAGGTGCTGTCGACCCAACGACATTGCGGATGCTCAATGGGAACACTCTCGTGCTCAAAGACCGTGACCTCACCTCCGACGTGCTGAGAGCCTTGGGCCTGACACAACAAAATGTTTTGGTGAAAGCCGAGAATGACGCCAACTGTTTTGCGCTGGGCGAGGCTCTTTGTGGTGCGGGTGTGGCGCACGCGGCGACCCTTGGCCAAAGCGCGCGCCGGCTGACATCGGTGGGCATCATTCTGGGAACCGGTTGTGGAGGGGGAGTCGTGGTGAACGGCGACACCTTGCGGGGGCGCCGCGGCGGGGCCGGAGAAGTGGGTCACACAGTGTTGAAGGAAGGCGGCCTGCCTTGCTACTGTGGCAACCGCGGATGCGCGGAGCAGTACTTGTCGGGTTCGGGGCTCGAACAGGCGTTCAATGCCCGCCGCTATTCCCAAGTGCGCGAATTTCAAGATGCTCGGGGCATTTTTGCACTCGCGGAAGCGAAAGACCCCATTGCCGTGGCCACGGTGCGGGCTTTTCGAAACGACCTCGCTCGCTTCCTCTCGGGGCTCACGTCTCTTTTCGACCCCGACTTTTTTGTGCTCGGGGGCGGCGTGAGTTTGCAGCCCGCCGTGTACGAGGGGCTCGAGGCCGAGGTGGCGCGGAGTGCGTTCCTGCCCCAATCCACCGTGCCAGTGTACCGCAATTTCCTAGGCGATTCTGCCGGCGTTGTGGGCGCAGCGCTCCTCGTCGTGAAAGATATGTAACAGAAACTTATTCCGGCCATAGATATTGCAAATGGCACCAGGCTCCGTATTGTCGTCGTATCCCCAGACGAAGGAGTGCTTCATGCAATTGGCTGTGCGTTTTGGCATCACTGGTGTTTCTATTCTTCTTTCCGTGGGTTCGAGCGCTCTGGCTTGGGCCTGGGGGACGGTGGGACACCGGGTTGTGGCCAAAGTCGGCGCCAGCCTCACCGAGCAAGGCGACCTCTTTTGGAACGCAAATGAAAAAGCGCTCCAAGACTTTTCGCTCACGCCCGACGCCCTGTGGAAAAGCGGTGCCTCCGCGTCGCAGGAAAAGCCCACACACTACTTTCACTTCGATGTCTATTCGCCCTCCGGAGAAGTCCTTCCCACGCTTTTTAATACCTACGAAGGCGCTGTTCGCGCGCACACGGAACGCATGGTGCTTGAAAATGGCACGGGCGCTTGGCGCGTTGGACAATTCTTTCTCGCCGCGAAGGAAGCGTTCGCGAACAACAAGACTTCGGAAGGCCTCCAATGGGCTGGCGCTATGGCGCACTACGTAGGCGACCTCGCACAGCCGCTTCACGTCACGCACAACTACGATGGGCAATTGACCGGGCAGAAGGGGCTTCATGCTTGGTTTGAGTCTATCAACCTCGGCAGCACTCCTGCCAATGAGTTGGAGGAACGGGTGGAGAACCGTGCGCGGGAGCTTCTTGCACGCCCGGACTTTCGCAGCTCTTTTGATGCGCCGGAAGTCACGCGCGCCGTGCTTTTGGGTGCGCAGCGCACTGCGGAAGAAATTGAAACGGTGCTTGCAAACGACAAAATTTACGGCAGAAAAGGCGAAGGTTCTTCGCTTCAGCTTGAACTCGCCATCGATCGCCTTGCAGATGGCGCAGCCTCGTATGCGTTGTTTCTTTCGCGACTCTGGAAAGAAGGCGGACAACGTGATGAAGCACGCCGGCTTTCTCCGAAGGCGCCTTCTTGGCGTGCTCCCGAGTACAGTTCTCCTGCCCTTTTTTGCGAAGAAAAGTGATCAACCATTAGAAAAGAGAACGACTCGCTTTCTTCTTGTGAACCAATGGTTTAAGTTGCAATCAGCTGGCCAGCCACATTTCACTGCGTTGTGCTTTCTAAAGGGGGTCATTGGTTGCCTCTCTTGGGCTATTTCCGAAGGCTCTTCGCACACATTGCAGCCGACTTCGTAAACCGCCGGACGGCAGAATTGAAGGCTGCGGTTGAACGCGCCGAGACTTCCGAAAGAAACATGGCATTGGCTGTGGCGTCTGCGGGCCAAGCCGCGTGGAGTTATGACTTCGTTGCCCAGGAGCACCGGAGTGATGAGGCGTTCCGCACCCTGTTTGGCTTTGCTCCAAACGAATGCGTATCTCCGGACGACATGCTTCGGCGGGTGCACCCTCACGACAGGCCGAAACTCATTGCCGAAGTTTATGAGGCGGCGCCGGAGGTCTTGGTGCGCCCCTACGATGTTCAGTACCGCGTATTAGCACCTTCTCAGGACGGTGCCCCGCGGGAACGTTGGGTGCGTTCTCGTGGCACCGTTTATCGGGATGCCTCGGGAGCACTGAAAAAAGTGGCAGGCGTTCTGCAAGATGTCACCGATCGAAAAAGCCTTGAATACGATCGCGAAAAATTTCTTCTGCTGGCCGAAAGCAGCACCGATGTCATCGCATTCCTTTCGAACGACCTTGTGGAGTGTTACGTTAATCCCGCAGGAAGGCGTCTCCTCAGGTCGGAAGAGGCCCAAAAAGCGGACTCGAAGTTAGAAGGCGAAGACGCGACGAACGACATCGAACCCGCTGCGCTTTTTCGTCTCATTGGGAGTCCCACGGAGCAGGTTTTACAGCGATTCGAGAACGGACACCAACGGAACGTGACGCTCGAGACCCTGGAAGGGCCCTGCACGCTTCAGGTTCAGGTTTTTGTGGTGCAACCCGATGCCGCGGTCGACCCCATTGGCTTGGCCATTGTGGGCCGTGATGTTTCGAAAGAAGAGCGCTACAAGGAAGAACTCGAAAAGGCGGTGCGCGCGCGCGACGAGTTTCTTGCCATGGTGTCGCACGACCTGCGCAACCCCATGAACGTGATTCTGGGTTGGGTGCAAATTTTGCGAAACAACAATGTTTCTAAGGAGCAACTCAACCGTATTCTGAGTTCTTTAGAAAGGAATGCCCGGCTCCAAGACAGCCTTATTTCCGACCTTCTCGATGTCACGCGAATCATCAATGGCAAAATGATGTTCCGTCCTGCACGCATGCGACTTACGGAACTTCTTTTGCATGTTTGCGAGTCCGCAAGGCTCACTACGGCGCAGAAAAAAATTCGGCTCTGCGCGCGTCTTCCGGCAGAAGATATTCATTTGCACGCCGATTCCGAGCGCCTTCAGCAAGTGTTCTGGAATCTGCTTTCAAATGCCATAAAATTCACGCCGGAAGACGGCGAAATTTGTGTGGAGGCGAAGACGTGCGGCAATGAGGTTGTCGTTTCGGTGCGCGACTCCGGGGTGGGAATCGACCCTGTTTACCTTCCTCATGTGTTCGAACGGTTCTCGCAAGAAAGTGCTTCGGGTTCGCGCAAAGGAGGCCTAGGCCTTGGCCTGTCCATCGTGAAAGGGATTGTCGAACTCCACGGGGGAAAGGTGGAAGCGCAAAGCGAGGGCCGCGACCTTGGCTCCACATTCATCGTGACTCTGCCGCGTCGAGAGGTTTCCCATGCCTCTGTTTCGTCGCTCGAGGGTGAACACAGCATGCGAACCCTCCAAGACGAAGACTTCGCCAGAGGCGGCTCGCACGCACCGGGCGCGGCCTCTGCAGCAAGAACCGCGCAGGGACGCGAAGGAGCAAGTGACAGCGAGCCCGCACTGCGTGTCCTTGTGGTGGAAGACTCTCCTGACATCTGCGAACTTTTCACTTCTCTGCTGGAGTTGCTGGGCGCCTCGGTCGACACTGCGTCCACGGCACGGGAAGGCCTTTCCAAAGCACTCGCAAAAGACTTCGACATGCTTTTGTGCGACCTCGAGCTTCCCCAGGAGGATGGCTTCTGGCTAGTGCAAAAACTCCGCGAATTTGAGCGAAAGCTTGGCGGCGAAGCGGTGCGCATTGTTGCTTGCAGCGCAAAATACGCTGTGAATCGTTCCGAGCTCGCTTCGTTTGGTTTCCATGATTTTCTGCCAAAGCCCGTGAGCATCCTCGATTTTGAACGCATTCTTGCGGGGTGTTCCCGCAGGGCGGTGCCCAAACGCCCTTTGGAGGGAGGGACTGCGGCCATAGAATCCACCCCCTTCTGATGGGGTTGGAGCAATGGCGAGGAGGGCAATCCGTTCCGATCTGCGCCTGTGCCTCTGAGCGGAGAATGTCGAGGAAGGGGGGCCGCCCATGGGGATGCGCATCAACACGGGCTCAGGGATAGACCCCGGACTCGTCGATAAGCTCATTGAAATGGAGCGTCTGCCCATAAAGCAGATAGAAGAGCGCAAGAAAAAAGTTTCGGAAGACCAAAAAGGGTACAAAGACCTCACTGCACTCGTTTCGAGCCTTGGGCAATCGCTCAACAGTCTGCGCAACCGCACCGACTTCGTGAAATTGAAAGTGGAATCTTCACATCCCGACATCGTCGACGGAACTGTGGACAATTCGGCACTGCCTGGCCAATACGAGGTTGAGGTGTTGCACCTGGCCCGCACGCACAAGTCGCTTGCCGAGGCATTTCCCGACAAAGACGAAACACCCGTGGGTTTTGGCTACATGTCGATTGAAGTCGATGGCAAAACCTTCGACGTCGACATCGATCCCGACAAGTCGACGCTGGCCCAAGTGGCCGCCACGATCAATGAAACCGTGGAAGGCGCGAAAGCCATTGTTGTGAACACCAAAGAAAATATTGAAACAGGTGAAGACAGTTTTCGCCTTCTTGTGCTTTCCGAAAAATCAGGCAAACAGGCCAAGGTCACCATTGATCCCGACACGACGTATTTAGAGTTCAAAGACCAAGTTGTGGGGCGCAACCTCGAAATGAGTTTTGAGGATGTGCCTGTCTTCGACGAAGACAACAGCGTCGAGGCCGTGATGCCCGGGTTGGTGATGAATGCAAAACGTGCCGAGCCCGGCACAAAAGTGACGATAAAAATAGACTACGACCTGGAAAAAACGTTTGAAAGCATCACGGGCTTCATAGACAACTACAACAAAGTAAACGAGTTCGTAGACAAGCAGTTTCAAGTTGATCCGCAAACGAACCAGGCTGGCGCGCTGTCAAAAGACAACACCCTGAAAACTCTGCGTCGCTCTCTTCAGAACGCCATGCAGTACCGAGGCAACGGCAAAATTCAGACGCTCGCCGAGGTTGGAATCACCACCGATCCGAAAACTGGCGCTTTGAAACTCGACGAGACTAAAGTGAAGAAGGCTTTGGCCGATGATTACATCGGTGTTGCGAATCTGTTTACGCAGAACGCCGAGGGGCCTGGTTTTGGCGCCACCATGGGTGACGCTGTGCGGAGTGTTCAGAATCCTCGTTACGGTGTGCTTCCTTCGAAGGAACGCGAGTTCACTCGCATGATAGAAAACTTCGACAAGGACATCGAGCGCAGGGAGCGGAATGCGTCGCAACGGGCAGAGGGAATCAAGCGCAAGTTCGCAGCGCTCGAAGGCCTCGTCTCGGGGATGAAAGCGCAAGGACAGGGACTCGCACAAAACCTGGGTGGAGGCGGTGTTCTGCCCGGCATGTGACCTTAATCTTCTCACAGCCCGACCTCCGTCGGCTCAAAAGGACAGAAGCGAACGTGAGCAATCGAAATCCTTTCCAGGCCTACCAGAAAACGCAGGTCACTACCGCGAAGCCGGAAAAGATCCTCCTCATGCTCTACGAGGGAGCCATAAAGTTCGTGAAACTCGCGAACGTGCGCATGCGCGCCAAAGACGTTGCGGGCAAAGGCACCTACATTTCGAAGACCATGGCTATTATTTCCGAGCTCATGAACACGCTCGATCACGAAGTGGGAGGTCAACTCGCCCAAGACCTCGAAAACCTCTACATGTTCATGATGGACAAGCTCATTGAAGCCAATCTTCACAATCGACCCGAAGACCTCGAGACAGTGGAAAAACTTCTCACCACTCTCTACACGGCATGGGAAGACGTCGTGAACAACCCGAGGCCCGACG
Source organism: Silvanigrellales bacterium (assembly GCA_020247005.1). Classification (GTDB taxonomy): domain Bacteria; phylum Bdellovibrionota_B; class Oligoflexia; order Silvanigrellales; family Silvanigrellaceae; genus JADCJN01. Next base: position 11,527 of record JADCJN010000142.1, on the reverse strand, counting down.
GAGTGCCAAGCCCCAAACTCCAGCCCGACCTTTTTTCCATGCACCTGCAGGCTTCAACGGCCCAAGGGAACTCGGAGCCAAGTGCACCTGGGAAAGCTGCCCCACCCCGCAAGGCGAGTTGAGGGGCCGCAGAGCGTTGCCCTCTCTTGCGCTCACTGCTGAATGCAAATGAGTCGGGCGAAGTTGTTGCAGAGTGGCGTGCTCGAATTGAAGTGCAAAACATCGGAATTTGAATTCCCCACGGTGCCCGAAAAACTTGAATTCATTGTCCAGTTGTTGCAGTTGGTGGAGGTCTTCAGGCCACCTGTGTTCTCTGTTCCTGTCCAAATGGAGGAATTCGTGGGCACCATGTTGCCGAATTCGTCCCGGTAAAAGAGGCCTGCAAACTGAGAAGTGGGACCCCAAAGTTGAGAAGAGTTGTTGACCACAATTTCGCCGCTGCGCAGCCTGACTTGTCCGTTGATGGAAATGAGGTTCACTGCGTTCTCGCTTGACGTGGAAAGAAGCGCTTTCCAACTGCCTCCTCCTATGCCCGCATCCGTCGCTCGGACTTGGCATTTGTCATCCGCACCTGTTCTCCCACCCAGGTTGCCGTCGTACACTGTCGATGTCACAAAGGCGAGCTGAACGAGAGGAGGAGACGATGAGTTGAAAGCCGGGTTGGGGGGCAAGTTGCCAACGTAAAGACCTCCACGGCCATCCGCTCCGTTTGTGTAGCTTACGGCCAATGGCCCATTTCCGTAAGGAAACATCTTCGTGATGGGAAGCTTAGGAAGTGTGACGTGGGCGGTGGTTTCAGTCCAGCTCGACCCCGTTCCAAGAGTCAACACGCGCGATTCACCAGAAGGCAAATTGAGCCCCAATGCGATGCCGTCGTTTCCGAAGCGTGAAACCCCCGCCAAGGTCGACCCAGCCACCCCGGCAAGGCCGTCGGCCATGCCATTGTTGATGATTGGCATGTTGGAAGGTTTGCGAACCATAAACCATTTGTTGCTCGCCGTGCGGCCCACCACCACGCCATCGTGCGCATTTCCGACGGCAGCAAGTTCGGCAATGGATGAGGAACTGATGCCAAGAGCAGTTCCTGAAAATTCCGTGCAAGCGATGTCGTTCACGCCGGGGCCTGTTTTCCAAAGGAGAGCAAGAGAACCTGTCGTTCTTCCCAACGCCGTGAAGTCGTTTCCGGAGGCCATGGAGCTGAACGGGCCGTTCAGCAGAGTTCCTTGGCAGCTCGTATTGGAAGTATTAAACACTCCCCAGCTCAATCCATCAAAAGAGCGCTTGAGAACTGAACTTGCCGCAGCCACGTAAAGAGGCGAAGGTCCGCCGTTGCCAAACGGCATGACGTCGATTTTTGTTACTGAACCGCCTAACACAATTGCCCAGGTGTTGTCTGTGCCCTGTTTTGCGTAAATGCCTTCGTTTGTGGCGACTAGAATGTTGGTGTCCGCCTCGGAGGTGGGAGGCGATGGAGGGGCCGGGGGAGGAGGACCCGCTCGCAAGACCTCGTGCACCATGCCACCATTAATAACCTGGCTTGGGAGCAACTGACCTGGATTGGGGATGGGATACAGCGTGTCGGTTCCACTGGCAACATAACCCATGGGGCTGCTGGGGTCAGGGAAGTAGGTTTCAAATGCACTTTGAATGAACGTCGCGTGAGGCGACGGCTTTAAGGAAGACCAGGTAGCGTCGGCTCCCACCATGAGGGCTTGGCTTGCCGAAGCGACAGCGAATTGGTCTCCCATTGCGACGAGTGCATTTCCGTCAGCCCGCGCGTTGGCGGTGGCGAGTCCACGGTTCGACCATTCTGAAATCAAGTTTGGGTTTGCGCCGTTTGAAGAGAATGTAAAGACTGTTCCATTGGACAGCACGGCAAACGTGTGCTCCGAGGGTGGACTGTAAAAAATGTCGAGGCCTTGGATCTCGGTTCCGAGGAAGGCCGGGACTGTTGCGAACAAAGAGTCAAAACTCTTGCGCATGCCCACTTTTCCGCTCGTACCTGCGGCCACGATAAGGCCGCCATTGCTCGCGCGAACGCGAGTCCATGCGCTTGTGTCCAAAGTTTGCCAGGTGCCCTTGCCATCTCCTGTGAAAAGGCCTGCGGCGCCAGCCACAACAATCTCGCTGTGGTCCACCGCAAGGTCGTTGGCAACAGGCGATCCGGCCATTTCGACGGCGGGCGTAAATTGAGGCTTCCGCACGAGTGGACCCGAGCTGCGGCCAACAACAAGAGCATCCTGCTGAAAATCGCACGATGTGGCGTTGGAAACATCGGGTGTGCCGCCAGGGGAAAGGGTGAACCAAGACGATCCCCCGTCCCACGAGTACGAAACGCCACCACCGTCGTGAATGGCACACAGGCGCAACCCAAAGCCATTTGAACTCATGCGAACACGAAAAATTTCGTTGCGCAAAAGTCCATCGGACACCGTAAAGTGCCGCCAAGATCCGTCGAAATCCCGCAACGAAACGCCGCGTTTCGTTGCGACCACCACCGTCGAACCGCCCATGTCCCCGTCCACGTCACGCAGGGCCAAACTCGCGGGGGCTTCGGGGGAAAGTGAGAGAGGGGAAGGCCGGAATCCTGTGACGCGGGCCCTTTTGACTTCCGAGGGGAGGGACCTTGAAGTGCCCACCACGGCTGCAATGCGGTAGTACTGCTCCGATCCGTCAACAAGCCCGGAGTGCCACCGGGACGATTGGTTCGGAGCGAAATTCAGAGATTCGCTCTGCAAAGAAACATTTGGCGTGCTTGCGTAGAAAACGCGATACCCGGTTGCTGTGGCGACGTCGTTGAATTGGAAACTGATTTGATCATAGCTCGATGCTTGAGCCCCAAAGAATTCGGGCGTCGGAATGGAGGGGTCGAACAGAGAAGCGTCACCGCTGCCCGTGGGCGGTGTTTGAAAGGAAACAACCCTGCCCATGGACGCAAGGCGTGCACCCTGTTTGGTTCCCACGGCACAGACCCGCAAAAGGTAATTTGTGTTGATGGTGAGCCCAGAGAGTTTCAAGCCATAAGTTTGCCGGTCGACTTCTCTTTGGGCGTTCGCAGTCAGCGGGCAGGCGGGTGGATTCATTCCTTGTGGTGCCAATGTGTACGCAAAGCCGTCCACGTTCGGATCCCAGGAGGGGTGGAACTGAAAGCGGACCAGCGCGCCCAGGCTGCCGCTAGGGCCTACGGAAATCACTTCGAAGTTGTCGGGATCTGGGAGCCAAGTCGTGGTGCCAGAACCCGTTCCACCTGTTCCTACGCCTGTCTGCCCAGAACCACCCATTCCGGCACCCTGCGCAGGAGTCGACGAATTCACGGACACACGCGCAACGCTCCAGGGCGAGCCCGCGCCCACAAAGGCGCCTTCGGCGTTGAGTTCAACAAGGCGCGATTGGCACTCAACAACATCACCGACGGCCGCAGAGGCAGGCACGACGAAGGAATCTGGCATGTTTTGGTTGTCGCCCGTCTTTGCGCTTTGCGCCGCAGCGCCTTTAAAGGTCCATCGGTATTCCGCGGCAATGTTCGCACCCGAACGCCACGGGTCGAAGCTTGCCGTTGAGCCGCACTGCAGCCAACCGTTGGGTTGAACTACGAGCGTTTCGCCAAACTGCATGACAAAGGTTTTGGGTGCGGGCAACGGCAGCCCTGGCGACCAAAAGCCATCGGCGGTGGAAGAGTTTCCGCCTTCTCCTCCGAAGGAGCGCCTCAGCGCTTCAAGAAGTGTCGTGACGTAGGTGAGGCCTTTGGAGGCTACGGAGTCGAGGCTTGCACCCACGCCGAAGAAGTCGAAGGTGCCTGCAAGCGTGGTCACAACGCCCGTGTCGAGTTTCAACTCCTTGAACCGACCGAGAAGCGTTGAGGTGCTCACGTCGAGCGCAGCGAATCCCCCCTTGGGAAGGGAGAGGGCGAACAAAGGAACACCGCCACCCACTTCGGGAAGGGTATCGACAATGCGTCCGCGCGCGTCGGTGCGGATGTCCACCGTCGTGCCGTCGCAGGGGTCGACAATGGGCTTGTAAGACAGAGTGTCGACGAGCTTGAACGAGGCATTTGCCACGGGCTTGCCCGCGTCGGTCACCCGGACGCCGAGGCTTTCCATTTTTGCGATTTTGAGTGCGGGGAGCGAAACAGGCAAAACGTCGGTGCTTGCTTGAACGTCGATTGTTTGCACGAGTTGGGAAACAAAAAGAAACTTCATGCCTCCGTCGCCATCCTGGCTTCCACCGCTTGTCGCAGTTCCCGTGGAACCACTGCCTGTTCCGCTGCCTGGGTTATTGCCTCCAATGGGTGGCGCGCCAAACGTGCGCACCATGGCTCCACCTGGGTAATTTTTGGGAGGTCCGGAATCACCCTTGGATTCCATGGTTGTGTCGGAGGTCGCCGCAGTGGTCTGCGAATTGGTTTGCGAATTGGTTTGGGTTCCCGAACCCTCACGAGCGCACATTTGCGCTTTCGACATCCCTGCGGGCATGGGCATTCCGAAAACAAGAGCCTCAATTTTCACAGGCCCCGTAGGGAGCTCGAGGGCCACCTCAGGCGCGTCGGGTTTGACGACCACAGACTGACTGAATCCGCTTGCGTTTGACGCCCGAATCACGAGGTGGAACGGGAGGTAGGTGTACTTGGTTGTGTCTTCGGAAAGTGAGAGACGTTGGGCCTGGGCGTTCAGGGCGGCATGAACAGCGGGCAAGGCAAGGCGCACAGGAACCGACTCTGGCGTGCGTGTTGCTTTGTCCTTGTGACCTTGGCAAGCGGTCAGCAGGGCGACGCTTGCGAGAAGGACCTTTGACTTCATTTTTCCACCCCTCCGGAGTCCAGAAAACAGGGTCGCTCCGTAAACACGGGAGAACCTGGATCAAAGGATACGTTCGGAGAATGCAGGAATTGCTTTATGGGATTCGCAAAAAACGAATAAAATCGATATTTTGAATTTTCGTCTCCCCTGAGATTCAGCAACCGAGATCGTAACGAAGGTAGGGGGGCTGCGACCATCCTTCCGGGCACCACCAAGCGCCGCCATTTTCAACCCGCGCCTCGCCCGCCCCGATTTTGCACCACATCCTAAGACTCGCGGAATAGGCAAAGTCGACGTCAATGTTCCCTGGCCAGTTGTGCGTACTCACACCAGCGGGCACGCAAGCGTAGCTGACGCCAGGACCTCCGACGTTGTCGCCCCACACAAGCACTGCCCAGGGGGAATTGTTAACGAGGTCACCAGCGAAAGGCTCGGGACGCGCGTCTAGCACTTGAGACTCGGCGAATGCCTCCGCTTTTTTTTCGGCGAGAGCAGGACCACAGGAGGACAATGACACCAGCGGTGAACCGACGAGGGTGGCCAGGAAAAAGGAACGAATGTGTCTCGAAAAAGTCATATGGAGGGCACCTTTGAAAACAATTGACTCACTTTGCGAAAAAGAAGTGACACGGGCGCTCGAGAGCTTGTGCCAAACGCACGCCGACAGATACGAGTGTGCATGAAAAAATGCAACGGAGGCACCTGTGGACGAAACACGTCGTCGCATGATTCTCGCACTTGGAATTTCGCCGTTCGCTTTGCGCAGCATGGGCGGGCTGGCTTTCGACGCACCGGAAGCTCGCCTGCTTGCTGAACCCTTTCTTCAATTTCCCGATGCCCACTCCGTTTCGGTTGTGTGGTTCACGGAATTTGAAGCAAGGCGCAGCGGTGTGCAGGTGTCCCATGAAGCCACTTCGCAGATTGAGAATATTTGTGGTTCACACGAGACCTGGACGTTTCACCCTGCGCTGAGCAAACGCATCGCAGGTCTCGCAGAAGACGCCGGGAGCTTGGTGCCCAAACCTCCCTCGCGTGCAAAAGAGCGCGTTGTTTGGCGACACGAAGCGCGCGTTCCGCTGCCTACGTCGCACAGGCCTTGGCGTTACCGTGTTTCGAATTCACCAAAAAAGAAAACACGCTCCCCGAAAGTGTGGAGTGAAGTTTATGAAGTGATGCCTTTCGCTCGGCGCAATGGAACCGTTCGGCTTCTGCTCACAAGCGATCATCAGCTAAAGGCCAATGCTCCCCGCTGCATGGAAATTGTGGCTGCTCGGGAAATGGGACGCCCAACAACGGAAGGCGAAGCCGGTTTGCACGGGATCCTCTTTGCGGGCGACCTCGTCAACGTGCCCGATCGCGCGAGCGAGTGGTTCGACGCGTCCAACGGGTGCGGATTTTTCCCGGGGCTCCAGGGCACAGCGGAGTTCCCGCAGGGGTCTGGCCGACGCAGCGGCGGCGCGCTGGCGCAGCGTTTGCCACTTTACCCTTGCGTGGGCAACCACGAGGTCATGGGAGCTTGGGCTCCTGGTGACGCCAAAATCAATTTCGACGGCACCGTTCCCCTTTCCGTGCGCGAGGATGGCTGGAATACGCGCGCCTACGAAAGTATTTTCTCGTTGCCACAACAGGGCAGCGACAGCTACGCGGGAGGCCGCAGCTATGCTGTGACCATGGGCAATTGTCGTGTTGTCACGTTGTTCTTGACGCGGGTTTGGCGACCCGAAGACGTGAGTGCCGCAGAGCGCGACCCTGCGCGTCCCGAAACGTGGGGGCACGGTCGGCACCTGTTCGATTCACTCGAACCTGGTGGCGCGCAGTGGCAATGGCTGAAGGCACAACTCGAATCTCCCGAATGGACAAGGGCACCCTATCGCATCGTCATGTTGCATCATCCTGTGCACAGCGTCGGGCACGATGGGGTGATGGCGTTCTGCGAGCCACAGGCAACCGTTGAGCGCGACGAAAAGGGCGACGTGACGCGCGTTGCGTATTCTTACCCCGACGAAAACGACCAGCTCACCACTGTTCTTGCGCCGCTTCTTGAAGCCGCAGGTGTGAGTCTCGTTTTTTACGGCCACAACCACCTTTATCAGCACTTCAAAGTGGGAGGTGTGCACTATCTTGAAACGAGCAACGTGGGGAACACCTACGGAATTCGAGAAAACTCAGGCGACAATGCATGGACAACGTCTCCGGCGTCGCCGCTTTTGGCCGACGCCACGAAAACGGCTTATTCGGTGTTCGACAGCGCAGACGGCAGCGTAACCACGTGGGAATTTGACGCCACCAACCTGGAAGATGCAGGACGTCTGCACGATAAATTCACGGTCCCGCGCTTTGAGTGAATCAAATGCGATTGGGAGCCTTCGCCTCGTTCTTTGCCGAGTCTGACTTGCCTTCGGGCATCGGTTTTGCCTGAACTCCGGGGCGCCGCTTGCCTGAAAAGTGGAAGACGATCTCGCCTTTTTCCACATATCCAAACTGTTCTTTCAGGTAACGCATTTGGGCTTCGCGCGAGGTCTTGAGCTTTTCGAGCCGCTCTTCCAAAAGTTGGTTTTCCACACCCAACCCGTCGACCACCGACTCCAGTTCGGCTCGGTTTCGCAGGAGCTCCCTGTAATTCGAAACGCCCGACTGTCCCGTAGCCATGGAAATGAGCAGCGCCCAAAGTGCAATCACAATGGACCAGCGCACGAAGAGAGCAAGACGTGGTGAACCGAGCGTTTGCATGGGCAGGTGGCATCCTTTCAAGTGGTCTCCTGAAAGGCTAGCATGGGAAAAAACGGCACCGCTGGGTAACGACGGACGGGCAAAAAACTGACGTCAATGCGCTGGCGAAAGGGGGGGCAGTTCCCGCTGAGAACCCTGAGCGCTTGCGCGCAGAGCGAAGGCGCGTCCTCGATCAATAAAGGTGTGGAGAAGAGTGATGGCGGCCGGGGTGATGCCAGAAATGCGACTGGCCTGTCCGAGTGTAGAAGGGCTGTGGCGGCGGAGTTTTTCCTGGACCTCGCGGGAAAGCCCGCTGACGCTGCCAAAGTCGAACCCGGCTGGAATCCAGACGTGGTCGAGGGCGCGAAGGCGAGCAGCGACACCTTCTTCGCGAGCCACATAGCCTTCGTACTTGACCTCAATTTCAAGGCACCGGGCGGCCCTGGGGGGAAGGGACGCGGAAAGCAGTCCGGCGGACTTCAAACGTTCCGCGGTGATTTCAGGACGTTTCAAATACGCTTCCAGCGTGCAGGAGGCTGTCACCACAGGAAGACCTGCGTTGGAAAGCAGGGCCGCTGTTTCGGCATTGGGCGAGAGCCACGTTGACTTCAGGCGTTCCCTTTCTGTTTCCAAGGCTGTTTGGTTTTCTTGGAAAAGAGTGAAATCGGCTTGTGAAACAAGGCCCAGTGCGTGGCCATAGGCAGAAAGCCTGGCGGCGGCATTGTCTTCACGGAGTTTCAGTCTATTTTCGGCGCGGCTTGTGAACATGCGGTAGGGTTCGAGCGTGCCGAGGGTGGTGAGGTCGTCTATGAGCACCCCGATGTAGCTTTCCTGCCTCGACAACACGAACGGAGGTTCTCCTTTGGCGCGCAAAGCGGCATTGATTCCTGCCAGAAGTCCCTGCGCGGCGGCCTCCTCGTAGCCGGTTGTTCCGTTGAGTTGGCCCGCAAAATAGAGGTTTTCAATTTTTTTCGTTTCTAGACTCGGGTGCAGTTCCGTGGGCTGCACGAAGTCGTATTCAATGGCATAGCCGGGCTTCATGATGACGACGTTCTCGAGACCCGAAATGGTGCGCAGGAACTGTTCTTGTACGTGCACGGGCAAGGACGTCGAGATTCCGTTCGGGTAAATTTCGTGCGTGTCGAAGCCTTCAGGCTCAAGGAAAATTTGATGTGCGGTTTTGTCGGGGAACTTCACAACCTTGTCTTCGATGCTCGGGCAATAGCGAGGTCCGATGCCCGTAATGACACCAGAATAGAGCGGCGAAAGGTGCATGTGTGAACGAATGACCTCGTGCGTCGTTTCGTTCGTGTAGGTCACATGGCAGGGGCGCAGGGCTTGTGTGATTGCGACCGTTCGGGAGCTAAAGGGAATAAAGTCGGCATCGGAGTCCTGCCGTTCCATTTTCGAGAAGTCGATGGTGCGGGCGTCGAGCCGCGGCGTTGTGCCGGTTTTCATGCGCCCCACCTGAAAGCCAAAGGCCTTGAGGCATTCCGCAAGCTCCAGGCTTGCCGGCTCACCTGCGCGTCCTGCGGCAATGCGCTTGTCGCCAATGTGAATGAGGCCATTGAGAAAGGTCCCGGTGGTCAAGACCACGGTGTGGGCGCGCACTCGTTGGTCGAGAGTCGTTCGGACGCCGACAACACGGGCCGAGCTCTGTGAAAGGGGAGGGGTGCCGTCTTCCTGCACAAGTCCCTCTTCCAGCCCTCCTTCCAGATCGAGGGCTGCGACGGTGTCTTGCAGGAGGTCGAGGCCCGGGGTCGACTCAAGCACTTTGCGCATCCGCAGGCGGTAGAGGTCCATGTCGGCTTGCGCGCGACTGCTCCAAATGGCCGGCCCTTTCGACCGGTTCAAGATGCGGAACTGAAGGCCCGTTGCGTCGGTGTTGACCCCCATTTCTCCGCCCAGGGCGTCAATTTCTTTCACAAGGTGACCCTTCGCCGTGCCACCAATGGCAGGGTTGCAGCTCATTTGGGCGATGCGGTCGAGATTCATCGTCATGAGAAGAGTGCGACACCCCATGCGGGCGGCGGCAAGCGCCGCTTCGCAACCCGCGTGCCCACCACCGACAATAAGGACGTCATAATGAAGAGTTCGCATAAGAGCTTGGGGTCTCCGTAGAGGACTTCGGGTCCAGAGGAGTGCTTTTAGCGGGAGAAGGCTTCGAAGGCGAGGGGCTTTTGAACCCCGAGCCACAGCGCCCGAGTGGAATGATCGCCCACTTCGTCGGGCGTTAAGGGGTGCAACAAGACACTCAGCGGCCCTCGGTTGGCGTGGAACCACGCTTTCAGCGCGGCGAGGTGCTGTTTAGGAATGTGCACTTCGTAGGAAGGCACCGTGTGGGGTCCCCGTGGCCCCTCGTTGACGTTCCCGAGGCGGACCCCCGACAGGCCAAGCTCACTGAGGGTTTGGCGGAGGGCCAGAGCCTCACACCGCGTCGTGGCATCGAAGTAAATATGAGCATGCCAATCAGTAGGTGTAGACGACTTTTTTCTGAGTCTCGCCATTTTCGGTGGTCGTCTCCGTTTTGAGCCGGTGTGTCTGGCCTTCACAGGTGTACGTTGTTTCCGTCGTCGAAGTCACGTCCTTCGTCGCGACATCATCACCAGTGTAGATGGTTTGTTTGAACGTTGTCGACACCACTTTCTTCAGGGGTCTCCAAAGGGAATCGTATGTAAATTTGGTCACCTCTTTGCTATCCACTGCGGTTTCATCGCCATTCTTGAAGTCCGTTTTCGTCGATTCCAGTGGGTAAGTTTGAATCGAGCCGACGTTTTCAACGACTTCAAGCACAAGCTGACCCTTGGTGACTTCCATGTTGGACTTTTTGCCTCCAATCACCACCTGCGTCTCGCAGCTTGAAGATCCCTTTTCACTGAAGGCGCAAGTCTCGGCGGAAGTGTAAGACGTTTCGGAAGCTTTGAGACCAAATTCCAACGAGGGCAAGAAGGGAAGGAACGGAGCGAAACGCAGAGACGCGGGGATCCACGGGGTTTCAAGTGCCAGGAACGTGGGCGGTGCAGTGGGCACGACAACGGCGCTCGGCGTGGGCGCTGGCAAGGGCGTGGGCGCCACCGGTGAGTCCTCGGATAAGGAGGGAGTCGTTCCAGTGGTCGAGGTCACGGTGCCCACCCATGCGCCATTTTTGTAGGTGTTTTTTAAGGTCGACTTGAACCCTTCAAAAGGGCTTATTGACAACGAAGCATCTGTTATTTGCAAGAGGCGTGGCCCTGCGAAATTCGCAGTGAACCCAGACGTTTTGGGCTTCTCGGATTTTGACCTGCGAGAGATTGTGACGGTGCAAGTCGTTGCCGAAGTGCAGTCCGTGCTCGAAGTTCGGGTCTCACCGTCCGAGGACACGCGACTCTCGACTGTTTCTGAAATGTCGAAAATAGGAAATCCTGTTGTCCATGAATACGTGGTTGTTTCTGGTTTTCGTATCAGCTTTCCGGCATCATACGTTTTGGCGTAACGAATGATTTTTTTGAGGCCTCTTTGAGCCCTCAGGGTATTCCGCCGTAAGAACCGTTTCGGCTTTTTCACTGCCGTCTTTCTAGGTGATTTTTGTGGGGAGGCCTTCCCCATTGAGAGTGAACGTTTGAACCACGGTTCTTCCGTTGCGTGTTTCTTGGCGCGACTTGAGCCCGTCACGAAAATCATCGCTTTTGAAAAGAGTCGGCCCAAAAAGACCCATTTCCACGCGTGGTATGGCTGCAACAATTGAGACAAACCGGCTGTCAAGTGCCGATGTCACTTCACCACTGTCTTTACCCGAAGTGTCGGAGTCTTTGTCGTTGCACGAGGTTAGCGAGGCAATTCCAATGACACACCCAAAAATGGGGAGAGTTTTTAACATGAAACCTCCAGAAAATGACAATTGAGCAAACGCAACTCTCAAAGACTCTCGATAGTGCAACCTCGCGTCTGTACTTTCGCCATCCCTCCGCTGTCGTTCAGTTAAAGGTTACGTAACGCTTCGAGCTGCCCCAGTCGTCGCCGCGCTCCATGAGGACGAACGACAT
>JADCJN010000141.1 GCA_020247005.1 Silvanigrellales bacterium | reverse complement strand
GTGAAGACGGCGTTGGCGGAGGTGGTGCCGATGAGCGCCTGCGATCCTTCGGCCTGGCGGTACACCGTGCTCGCGAGGAGTGGCCAATCCGCGCGACCGGTTGCGCTGCCCGAGCAGTCGATCCCCGAGCACGCGCGCCGTGCGGCACCGTCGACGAGCAACGCCTTCCAGGTGAGCCCGGAGACGGGCGCATGGGTGTTGCAGTGCGTGTCGGCGTCCGCCAAGCCGTTGGGCGTCCAGGCTTGCGTCGACACCCCGATGAACTTCTCCGTCGCCGACGCGGCGCACGTCACGTTCGCGTTCGTCACGTCGGCGTTGGCCGTTCCGCTGCCGTTGGCCACAGTGCACGTCAGGCCCGCGGGCTGCGTGGCCACCGTGACGCTGTAGGAGCCACCCGGCTCGATGCCGCCGGCGAAGGTGTAGGCGCCGCTTGCGGCGATCGATTTGTCGTTGCCGCCATTGAGCCGTAGGACGAGGGTCCCGCTTGTCAGACCGGTCACCGTCCCGCCGATGGTGTACTCCTGGGGATCCGCGCACGTTACCGTGACGTTCGAGATGGCCGCGCCCACCACGGTGCCCGTGGCGCCCGACGCCACGGAACAGACCTTGGAGAAAGGCTGCGTGAGCACGCTCACCGTGTAGCCCGCGCCGCTGGCGATGGCCTGCGGGAAGGCAAAGGGTCCGTCGGTGTTGTCCACGGTCAGGTCGTACGTCGCGCTCGGGTTCGTGGTCGTGAGGCGAAGTTCCATAGTCTCGCCGGTGCCGGCGAGGCCCGTCAGCGCGCCGCCCACGGTGTAACTCTGCGCGTTGCATGCCACGCTCACGTTCGTGATGTTGCCTGAGGCCGTGCCCGTGCCGCCAGTCACTGCGCACGCGTAACCCGTGGGATTGGTCTTCACGGCCACCGTGTAGGCCGACCCCGTGGCCACAGCCGTGGGGAAGGTGAATGCGCCCGCGCCCGCGGTGAGATCACCTTCGCCGTTGAGGGTCAGGACGACGGATTTTCCGCCCGGCAGCCCTGTCACGTTGCCCCCCACGCTCACAAGCGCCGCGCAGCGCACCGCTACGTTCGTCACGTTGGACGTGGCGGTGCCCGTGGCCCCGCCCGTGACCTGGCAAACGTAACCAGTCGGATTCGTCTTCACCGTCACCGCGTAGCTCGAACCCGCGGCCACGGAGGTGGGGAAAGCGAACGTTCCGTTGGCAGCAGTCACCTCGTTGCCCGTTCCCAGCGCGAGAACCACCGACTTGCCCTCGGGCAGTCCGCTCACGGACCCACCCACGGTGCGTTGCGGGAACGCGCACGTCACGGTGAGCGGGCCCTCGACTTCGCCGAGATACCCTTCCCCTTTGGAGACGGTACAGGTTGCTTCTCCGGGCGGCGTCTTGACTGTCACCTTAAAGCGACCACTGTTCACAATTTTCCGCGCGAACTCGAAAGCGCCCGCCTTAACCAGGGTGAGATCGTTGCCGCCGTTGAGCTGCAGCGTCACCTGGCCGCTGGGAAGCGTCAGCGTCCCCTTCACAGGCGAAGACGCGAATCGACGGCCGAAGAGAGCCACCAGTTCCTTGTTGATTTCGGCCTTGCGTTCGGCCGGTTGGGCGGCACTGAAATTCTCGAACGTCGCCAGCACGTCGGCTATGGCCTTCATCAAGCCATCCGGGCTCAGAACGTGCTCCTTGCTCAACGACACGAGGATGTACTTGAAGGAGTGCGCCAGGCCTCGGGCGAAGGTCACGTCGACCTCAGCTTGCTGGCACTTGATGCGCTGCGATCCCGTCATGCATGTGATCTCTTCGAGGGCCTGAAGAAAGATGTCCGTGAATCCCGCCTTCGTTCCCCTGCCCATGTTGAAATTGCCGTGGAACGTGATCGCGTCCATGATGTCGGTGGCAATCGCCTTGTGGTCGATGGGGTGCACGCCGGTGTCGGCGGCGGCGAGGACTGCCTCGCCGGCGAGCGCGAAACCAGGTAGGGACGCGACCTCTCCCGTGAGGGTGTCGACCTTCGGTGTGAACGCCTTGAGGTCGATATTGATGCGCGGAGCCGAAGGGTCGGTCTTCATGTCGAGAATGGCAGCCACCCGATTCAAGCGTTCCACGACCGCGACGGTGCTGTCGGGCGCGGTGTAGATGGCGTAGAACGCCTCGGCGGCCGGTGCCGTGGGCACTTTCGCGAGCACCACCTGTGCCTCGTCGAGTGCCTTCTTGAGCTTGGGATCCTTGGCCTTCGCAGCGAGCGCCTTCAGGCTCGCCCCAAGCTTCTTTTTCGTGGCGGCGACCTTCGGCGCGTCCTGTGTGGGCGCGTCACCAGGCGACTGCGTCACAAGATCGCTCGCGGAATCGGCGCCGCAGCCCACAACGCTCAGGCTCGCGAAAAGGGTCACCACGGGAAGGAGCTTGGGGCGGGGAAGAGGGAGCATGGAAACCTCGCTGAAAAAAGGGGCTTCATTCGCAGGGCAGCCAGGACAGAGTGGCTCAAAGAGTGACCCAAGGCAGAATACAAACAGGGATGCGAGGAGGGCACTTCTGAAAGCCAACGAAGTGACGGCGGTTCTGCGAATGACGCCAAAAAAAAGGAACAAGGACGGGAAGGAAAGTTGGAGAGACTCAAACGGGACGCTCACTGCTCCACGCAGTTGAGACGACGAGACGTGTCGCAGGTTCCCGTGCTCCCGCAGATATTTATAGACGTGCTTAGTTTGTTGAGCGCGCAACACCTTCCACGTCTCCTTGGCGACCGGCACGTGCTGGGTGAAGAAGGTGGCGGCGTCGTCGAGACTCTCGACACGATGGCGTTCGTTACGTCGGCGCTCGCCGTCCCGTGCCCGTTCAACACGGTGCAGAATTTCCCCGCGGGTTGCGTATGCAGCGTCACGTTGCAAAGGCCGCCGTCGATGGCGGTGAAGTCGACTCTCGTCGCTGTCGCGCAAGGCTGAGTTGTTGGGAAGTGCGCAGAGCTCATGAGCTGAGAGATCCTCGCTCGGAGCTTTGAGCAGGAGCCTTCACCTCGCTCGCTCAGTTGGTTGACCGGCGTGGGTCGTCTTGAATTCAGGCGCACTCACCTAAACTAAAATTGGGTGAGCCTGCTCAGAAAACATTGATACGCCTGTCATCACGAAGGCGGCTGTAACGCAATGCCCATGAACATTTGACGTCAGATCAGTACCCCGACCACTCAAAGGCTTCGTCCACGAGAATGGGGCTTCCGTCGGCATCGAAATACCCATAGGCCGACCAGTTCACATCGCTGAATTCGCACCCCGCGGCCAAGGCGTCTTCCGGGGTCGCAAATGCCTCTGTGGCAACGGAATCGGAAAACTCGGGCAGGTCGCAGCCTTCCTGGTGAATGCCAACGAAAAATGCCAGCAGTTCGCCGTTTTTCAGTGTTAAGCGGTGAAGAACCTTGAACCACGGCTTGCCCACAGTGGCGTGAGGGAATTCCTCGTGGAGGTAGGTGTTGGCGGCCATGGACTCGAACGCGTTTTGAAAGGTCTCTCCCCGTTTCCCTTTCAGTTGCCTTTGGACTTGTTCAGCACCGAGGTGTTCCTTGAGGCGCAAGTTCACATAGTCTTCGTGGCCATAGGCGTCCATAATCTCGAGTTTTTCGTCGAGGCTCAGTGTCTTCCAAAGGGCTTTGGACATGGTGAGAGCGGGCACAGGAGAAGGCGTGGGTGCAGGTGTGGACGCGGAAGAGGGTAAGGTCCCGTCTGCCCATGCGCTGTGAGTTGGTGCATGCGGCAAAAGAAGGAGGAAAGACGCAGAAAAAGCCAAAATTCTGAGCGAAAACATGAATCCCCCTGGAATCGGTTGGGTCGAGGAACCCTCCATGGGGAGGGGTAAATGAGATTCCGCCGTCGGGGAAGGGAAACTTGCCCGGCCTGCTGGTGAGCCTTCCCTTTCCCTCTGTGTGTGCCAGCTCACTTTTCATGTATCCTTCCTCTCACTTGCGTCTGCCACCACGCGGTTTGATGGCGGCTTGGGGGAGGATTCGCACCATGCCACACACTTCGGTCACGGCCTTTTTCCTTCTTCCCGTCCTTCCTTTCTTCCTGATGTTGTCCTGCGCTTCTCAAAAAAGACCGATAAGCTCTGCGAACGCGCACCACTCCGACGAGGGGCTCAAGTCTCCTCCCTCTTCTGTTCCCTTTGCGGCTGTTTACCCTGAGCGAAATGGCGAGCGCATTGTCATTCTCGTTGTAGAGCGTGTGAATCCGAAAATGACACCAAACTACGCCGAGCATCCAAGCATCCGCGCACTGTCGCAGGCCTTTTCAAATTATCTCCCGCGCCGCGTGTCTGTTGAAACGGAGTCGGGCGTCGAGGCTCTCATGCGGCGCGTGCACCTGTGCGAGTCCCAGGACTTCCGAGGCCCCTGTTCAGAGCATGTCTTCGCGGCGAGCCTTGCGAAACGAAAGAGCGCAGCCATTGAAGCACGTGCCCCAAACAGTCCCTTTTTTGAATTCCTGGGCAAGCCCGGTGCCCAAGGCGACGGCGTTATTCTGGTCGTGCTTGCTCCCGAGGCCTTTGCTCGGGAGCGTTCGCCGCTTGACTCGAAGCTGGGTTCCGCTCGTTACTTTACGCCTTAGGCTCAATTTCAATCAATTTCTATTTTTTTGCACACTGACATTTTGTGCAAGGCACAACGAAGAAAAGGAGGACTCCCCATGTTGCCAGTCGCGTTTCTGGGCCACGGTTCTCCGCTGACAGCCCTGGAAGAAGGCGCCTACCAGGACACCCTCCGTGCCTTTGGAAAAGAGCTGAGGACGTCGCATCGGAACCTTCGAGCCATTGTCGTGTTCTCGGCGCACTGGTTCACGCGCGGAGGCATTTCTGTGGGTGGCGCAGCGCGACCCGAAACCCTTTACGATTTTCGCGGATTTCCTAAAGCCCTTTCCGAAATTCGTTACCCTGCGCGCGGAGATCCTTCGCTCGCGGCCGAAATCGTCAACCGCTTGAATCGCGACGCCGTTTTTCAAACGGAGAGACTTCCTGCTCGCATTGAAACCTCGCGTGGACTCGATCATGGCGTGTGGACTCCTCTGCGTTTTTTGTTTCCCGAGGCCGAGATTCCCGTGGTTCAAGTGTCCCTTCCTGTGACGCATTCAGCGCTGTTTTCCATGGAGCAAGCCGCCTTGGCACTCGGTCAGGCGTTGGCGCCGCTGCGGGACGATGGGGGCGGCGTTCTTTTTCTGGGAAGCGGAAACATCACGCACAACTTGGGCGAGCTGGACTCTGAGACGCCCGAAGCTCCGGCCGAAGACTGGGCACTCGCCTTTGAGGCCTGGGCTGTGAGCAAGGCTCTGGGCCTCGATGCGCGGGCACTTGTCCGGTGGAAAGAGGACGCACCTTTCGCATTGCGTGCGCACCCCTCACCCGACCACTGGCTTCCCCTGCTGGCTGCTGTGGGAGTGGCGCAGTCCGATGCGTCAATCGGTGCGGGTAAAATTCTTTTCCAAGGGATGCGCTATGCTCACCTTTCCATGACCTCGCTCGTTTGGCCCTCACCCGTAAAAAGGATCCCTTCATGACTTTGTCCGTTCGTCTGATGTGTGTCGCTCTCTTGGGTGGAGCACTGCCTGCATGGGCAGCCACCGACTCCCAGGTGCTCCTTCGCATGGGGAGCCAGAATATCGCGCGTTCCGAGCTTCCCGACGATGTGCGCCAGGCGCTCTTCGACATTGAAAGCGAGGCACACGAAAAGGCGACAGGTGTGCTTAAGGAATTCGGAGTGCGTCTTTCACTTGCTCGTGCCAAGAATAAAAATGCAGCTTTGAAGGCTTTGCCCTCTGTGGAGTCCCTGCTGGGGGCTGCCAAGCCCAGCGACGCTGAAGTGAAAGCTTTTTTTGAAGAAAACAAGCCAAAAATGCCTGAGGGAATGCCGTTCGAGGAAGTAAAGCCAAAAATTTCGCGTTACCTTGAACGAGAAAATGCGAGCAAGTCATTCGAAGCGGCGCTCGCGGCAAGCGAGAAAACAAAGGCGTTTGAAGTCGTGCTTGCCAAACCACTGGCTCCCGCTCTCACACTCGATCTCTCTGGTTTTCCAGCGCGCGGACCAGAAAATGCCAAAGTCACGCTTGTCGAGGTGTCCGATTACCTTTGCTCCCACTGTCGACGTGCGCAAGAGGAGGTCGAAGGCCTCTTGGCCGCGAAAGGCACCTCTGTTCGTTTTGTGCAAGTGAATTTCGCATTGCGTCCCGACGGCTTGTCGGGGCATCTGGCCCGGGGCGCATGGTGCGCGCGCAAGCAAGGCGGCGATGTTCCCTTTTGGAAGTACCATGCGGCAGCCTTCAAAGCCGACGGAACAACAAGCACGCCGTCGAAGGACAAAGAAACAGCCCTGGCCGTAGGAGACGCCGCTGGGCTCGCGCGCTCCTCGTTTGCGGCCTGTGTGGAGTCCACGGAGGCCCGTGCGGCCGTCGACGCCGCCAACGAGCGGATGTCGCTGCTGGGTGTGAACGCGACGCCAACCTTCTTTGTGAATGGCCGCAAGGAAACGGCAGCGTCGTTTCGTACTGCCGTGGAAGAAGCCCTTTCATCAAGGCTTTAAAAGATTCGGCATGGCCGTACGCACCCACTCTGCCGGCAAGCCCGCCTGGCCTGTGCGGAAGGCATGCACCGTGCGCCGAGATTCATTGAGATGCAGCACGAGTGTGGCAAGGAGTCCCTGCTCGTCGCAGATTTCGAATCCTGAAAGCAGAAATCCAGCTTTCAATTTTGCAATAAGCACGGCGTTGTTCGACGCAACGTGTCGGCTTGTGACGCGCTGGAATCCGCGAGCTTGCGCTAAAGCGACGACCGCCGAAAGGAGCCGTCCATAATGTCCGCGGCGTCGATTCTCGGGCAGCACACCGCTGACGTTCATACAAAGAGTTCCTCGCTCGCGCTGGCACGACTCCTGGACCCCCACCAGAGTGTTCCCTTCAAAGACGCCAAAATAGAACCGTGCTCCCGAAGGTGTCGAAGCCTCGAGGCGTGCGGCTTCCCTTCGCTCTTGCAAAGAGAGGAGCGAACCGAAGTCGAAAACCAGAGCATGAGGAAACAGAACGTGGCCGTGAGTGTCGAGAAAAGCGTTGAACACCTGGCGGTCGATGGGACGAACAACAGACGCGAAAAGAGCAGACCCAGAGCCAAACCCGGCCGTGTGGGGGCGGAGACTCCCTTCCGACTTGCTGTGTTCCATGGTCCACTCCTTTTCAGGTTTCCCTGAAGTGAGTATACGGGTGCATTCGATAGCCACCAAGGAAGGTTTCCGCATGCACGCACTCTTGCGCCAACGCACCGCTCGTCTGCATGCCGCCCTCGACGCTGTTCCCTTTCTGGCGCGCCTGCTTTCGAAATCCCTCACGCTTGAGCACTACCTGCGGGTGTTGAAAGGATTCGACGCCTTCATGGAGCCACTGGAAGCCACCCTGTCGCAATCGGCGGTGGCCCCTGAGCTCGCCTTGCGGGTGCCCGATCTCGCCTTACGTTGGCGTGCATCACGTTTGAAGGCCGACATGCGGTGTGTGGAGGAGCTCCTGGCACAAGGAAACAGCGGGAATCACGGGAACCAAGAAAGAGGGGCGCAAGTGCCTGCCCCGCCGCAGGTGGCCATAGGTTCTCTCGATGAGGCCTTTGGTTTGCTCTACGTTCTGGAAGGTTCGACCTTGGGAGGGAGCGTCATTGCCGCACGGGTGCAAGCCTCCTTGGGGTTGAAACCTGATCAAGGAGTCACCTTTTTTTGCGGCCGCGGAAGTTGGACGGGGGAAGCCTGGAAGGGGTTTCTGCAGGCCTTAGCCACCTACCACGCCGAGGCGCCGTCGGTTGAGGCACGAGAAGAGCGCGAGCGGGCCATTGTTGCAAAGGCCTGTGAAACGTTCGAGGCGCTCACACGCTCCTTTCAAAAGCTTGAGTAGGGTATCATTGGGTCAAACCTCGAGAGGAACCCGATGCACAAGACCTTAGACGCCCTGCGTGCCCGAAACGACGCCGAGGCAGGCC
>JADCJN010000140.1 GCA_020247005.1 Silvanigrellales bacterium | reverse complement strand
TGCCCTCTCCTTTGGAACGGAGGCGCCATCCTGCGTAGAGGCCCACCAAGGCGGCACGCGCTTCGAATCCTTTGTCGGTGGCGAATTGAAGCTCGTATTCGAAGGGGTTCGAAAACGTCACAGGATTCGAATCTCCGATTCCCAAAGCGGGCGGACCCACGAAGAGCCCATAGCGGGCAGCCTGGGCGTCGTGCGGCACCCAGGCTGTGCCCAGGACGAACGGCGCCAGGGCCGTTCTCAGGAAGAACGGCACCAGGGCCGTGTGGACTCGGCGGGTTGTGTTCATGGCAAAGCCACTCCCGCCGTGAGGGAAACGAATTGCTTGCGTCCTGTGGCGAGGTAGACGGTGGCGAGGCCAGCAGGAAAAATGTGATTGCTCCAGTCGAGGTCGAGGCTGGCGCGCGCCATTTGAAGCACGCGGAACTGCACGGCCAAAGCCAGTGCGCCGTTGTAAAGAGTTTCCGACAGAGCTGCAGACGTTGCGGTGGCGCCGATGCGGGTCTCTTCCCGCAGCACGCTCAAGCCGCCGGCGAATGAAAAGCGGCCCGAAAAAGGAAATGCGACGGGCCATCGTTTTCCCACCGAAAGAAGCTGTGAAGTGCGGCTGACGATGGTGAAACGCTGCCCGGAAAGGAACAGGTTAGCAAAGTAACCATCCCCAACGACTCCCCCCAACACGACGGCGGGCTTTGCTCGGCCATCGCCTTCCACCAGAACGCTTCCTCCCAAAAACACCTGGCTTCCTTTGCCAGGGTTGGCAGAAGAAACCGAGGCTCCAAAGGCTGTCGCAGTAGGCCATGCCGTGCATACCAGCATGCTGAGGAGAGCGCTGAGGCGAAAGGGGCGTGAAAAAAGAAGGGACGTGGCAGGTGTTTCCCGACGTCCAGAGACAAGAGAGGGTGGCATGCGCGGCCCTTTTTTTTCCCGTAGAATTTCGATGGGTCGGACAGAAAATGAAAGAACGGTGTCTGTTCCGAGTGTGTCACCTTATGTTATTCGTCTCAAGTTTGAGCAACGAGACTTCGGGAACATCGACAGACACCACGGCGGGCGACGAAGACGTGAAATTTTCGGCAACGGGTGAGTTTGCCCCCTGCGGAGCCTCGGAAGGCGCCTAGGAGGGCGTCGAGGCGCTTACGAAAACAGCAACAAACATCGTGTCAGCATCGGTTTCCGGAGCTCCCAGAAGCGTTTGATGCTTCAAACGGAACTGGGGCTGAGATGCCAGAAAACGCGCCGCAATCCCCTCATTCTCGTCAACAATCCAGCTGCACGTCGAATACACCAAGTGCCCACCGGGGCGCACGGCTTTCGATGCGTTGGTCAACAAGCGCAGCTGCAACTCGCCCAGGTTTTCAATGTTCTTTTCTTGAGTGCGGTATTTCGCGTCCGGGTTTCGTCGCCACGTTCCCGCGGACGAACATGGAGCGTCGACCAGAACCCAGTCGAAGCCGCTGCGCCGTTCGATTTCTTTGGGAAACGCGGGGAGGGCGTCACCTTGCCAAGGTACGCAGCGGATGTTGAAGAAACCCGCCCGGCGAGCGCGTTTCTTCACTTCCTCGAGCTTGTATTCCCGGACGTCCGACGCATACACAACGCCTTTGTTCTTCGCGCGAGCAGCTATCTGCATCGTTTTTCCGCCCCCACCCGCGCAGCAGTCCCACACGGTTTCGCCGGGAGCATTCGCAACCGCTTGGCCAATTCCTTGGCTTGCGAGGTCTTGAATTTCAAAAAGGCCGTTTCTATAGCCCTCGGTGGCGAAAATGCCTTTTGCACCCGTCGCCTGAATGGCCGCTTCGCCGATGGCAACAGTGTCGAACGCCTCTTTGCGGAGTTCTGCTACCACCTCCGGAGCGCGTTCCGGATAATTCATGCGCAACCACAGCGGAGAACGAGAGTTTTGCAAGGAAAGAAATCGCTCCACGGTGGCACCGCTCCAGCCCGAAGTCCGCCATCGTTCCAGAAGGGGTGCGGCGAACCACAGGGGAATGCCGGCTCGCAACAAAAGCACCCGCAGAGGAACGAGAAGCGAGGTTTCGGCGTGGGCGGCCGCTTTGAGACACGAGGAGGCGGCGTCAGACAGGCTTTCAAAGGCCTCTAGCTTCGATGAGGCCTTCGCGCAAGCGGGTTCCATGTCGAGTGTGGCGGCCAAAACCTCGGCGAGGCTGGCCTCGTCGCGTCCGTCGCGATCGAATTCAAAGCTGCTGCCCATGCGAAGTTCGGTAAGATGGCGCTGGCACACGGAAGCGAAGAAGGCACCGCCTTCCATGCGTTTCCAGGCGGCTTGGAGGGCATCGAGGTCCGGGTAGCGGGCGTGAAAGGCCTCAAGGCGTGTGTGGAGTTTGGCGTCGCCGAGGGAGGTTGGGAGGGGCTCGTCGTCTTCCAAGAAAACCGCGAGCAAGCCATACCGAACGGCTGCGAACATCATTTCCGCGTACCATTTCCGGTCGCGGCTGCCATATTTGGAATTCCGTCGGAATTCTTCCGACAACCAGCGGTCGACTTGCGGGAAAGGCTCCCGGTCAACAAGACTGCTCCAGAGTTGGCGCAATTCACGCCAACGGACCGCGAAGAGCGGGTTATTTTTCGTCGTCGAAGTCGATGCCATCGTCCCAACCCGCCTCGTCGTCGGTAAACACCACGCCGCCGTTTTGGCCGTCGTCCTCGTCCTCGAAAATCATGTCGCGGACGTCCTTGTCATGGGCATGCGGAGACATGTTTGGGGTCAGCATCTTGCGTGCCTTGCCTTTGCCGTCGGCTCCTGGGCGCTTGCCATCGGCGTTGAGCGGATTGCGCGAGCGTTCACGGAAGATAACTGAAATGGGGACATCTGGAAATCCGAAGGTTTCACGGAATTC